>CAJAWW010000332.1 GCA_903946745.1 uncultured beta proteobacterium | reverse complement strand
GGTTGCTGTCATGCCGCCAAACAGCACGTAAATCATCATCAGCGCGCCGACGATCACCACAGCCATCCAGTATTCCAGACCAAACAACAGCTTGATCAGCGAACCCGCACCCACCATCTGGGCGATCATGTAAAAGGCCACCACGACCAGCGAACCGGCTGCAGCAAAGCTGCGGATCGGTGTCGGGTCGAAGCGATAACCGGCAACGTCGGCAAAGGTGAATTTGCCCAGGTTGCGCAGACGCTCGGCCATCAGGAAGGTGATGATCGGCCAGCCGACCAGCCAGCCGATCGAGAAGATCAGACCGTCAAAGCCGGAACCGAACACGAGGCCCGAAATACCGAGGAAGGACGCGGCCGACATGTAGTCACCCGCAATGGCCAGACCATTCTGGAAGCCGGTGATGCCACCGCCGGCGTTGTAGAAGTCGGCAGCCGACTTGGTCTTGGAAGCAGCCCACTTGGTAATCCACAGTGTGCCGGCAACGAAAATGCCGAACATCACGATGGCGGTCCAGTTGGTCGCCTGCTTTTGTGCCTGGCCGAGATCGGCACCGGCAGCGAGTGCAGCGCCAGCAACGGCAAGCGCGGCAACGGCAGCGAGAATGTGCTTGAGTTTGATCACTTGCTGGCCTCCTTGACGATTTCGTCCTTCATGGCGTCGAACTCGGTGTTGGCGCGACGCACATAAATGGTGGTGAGGATGATGGTGATTACGATCACGCCAAGTCCCATCGGAACCCCGATGGACGTGACCATGCCTGGGCCGAGTTTCTGCGCCAGGAAGCCCTTGTTAAATGCGATCAGCAGGATGTAACCGAAATACACCACCATCATCACGATTGTCATGATGATGGACTAGGTATTGCGGATGCCGACCATTTCGAGAAATTTCGGATTGGCCCGAATTTTTTCAACGATTTTGTCTGTCATGTTTCCTCCACAGGATGGAACGGTAATTTTGAATTGGATAAAACCTTTGCAACGTATTGCACTCTAGGCGTCGCCACTTACAGTCTGCTTACGGGTTGGTAATAATTGGTAATAATTTGACTGACACGTCAGGAACCCGTCAGCAAGCGGTCGGTTTGCTGGCGGAAGAGTCAATTTACGGATGTTTTTGACGCCGCCGCGTTCCCTGCCTATAATGCGCATCCTTCGCGGCCAGGTAGCTCAGTTGGTAGAGCAACGGACTGAAAATCCGTGTGTCGACAGTTCAATTCTGTCCCTGGCCACCATCTGCCCCCAACACACAGGTCATTCTCTGAATGGCCTTTGTGCTTTTCAAGGGGCTTCTGTGGTGTATTTCGGAGCACATCGATGAGTTCTACACTGAGTTCTACCCCTGCCCTGCACCGTATCAACTTTTGCGATGTCGTGATTGGTCAGCGTTTTTATGACCCCATCAGCGCGGAATACTTCGTAAAGCAAAGCGCCACGATGGCCGCCATGGTGACCGGCATTGGTGACGGCACTGTGCCGGATGAATTCGAGGCGGATGATGTCGTTGGTGTTGAGCCGTAAATGCGCGCCAGCTAAAAAATTTAATTTACCCTCGCCATAAACTTATAACTAATTGTAAATAAATAATTTTTTGTGACATCAATGCGACTGCAGCGCTTGGCCGGACTTGAAAATTGCAATGATATCGTGATATAAGCTTACCCCGCCCCCGCTTTTGTCGGTGCGGCTGACCTAATTTAAGGACTCCAGAGCATGTCCGCCGAAACCATTTTCTGTTACCACTGTCGAATGCATCACCCGCGTGAAGAAATGCGTCAGATTGATCGCAAGGGGATGAAAAAATGGCGCTGTATCAAATCCATCCAGGCCGTGAAGAAGGATGTTGCCGCGCGCGATGCGTTCGGTTTATCCGTCACCGCAGTCAATAGCGCAGAAGCCAGGACACGGATGAACGCCCGAATCAACGCGGAGCGGGCGAGCCTGACCAAATAGGGGATTGACATGACTACGCCGACAGAAGACCACAAGACTCACGCAAAAGCCATTCTTCAGCATTTGAAGACCTATGGCCAGCGTATGGATTCAGAGATCGCCTCGACCACGCACATTTCGATTGCGGCGGTTCGAACCTGCATTGCAGAGCTTGCCACGCAAGGCGAGATTTCCAGTTGTAGCGTTATCCGCTTCGATGGCAACCGGGAAATCAAGGGAACCCTGTGCCGCATCGTGGGCTTCATTCCGCCCTCGTCACCCGGACGAAAGGTGGGTGCATCCACCTAAGATGGATGTGCCGGCCGGGCGCTGTCTATGAGCGCCATTCCCAATTGCCCCCAATGCAACTCCGAACTCGCTTACGAGGATGGCGACGCTTATGCCTGCCCGGAGTGCGCCCATGAATGGCCCAAAACAACCGCCGCAAATGCTGACGAGGCCCGCGTGGTGCGGGATGCCAACGGCAATGTGCTGCAAGATGGCGACTCCGTCACGGTTATCAAGGATCTGAAGCTCAAGGGTTCCTCCACCGTGGTCAAGGTGGGCACCAAGGTAAAAAACATTCGTCTGGTCGAAGGCGATCACGATATCGACTGCAAAATCGATGGCATTGGCGCCATGTCGTTAAAGTCGATGTTTGTAAAAAAGGTGTAGGCTATCCCTGCATTAGCAGGCGGCTTGTACGCCACACGCAAACCACAAGGGACACAGAATGAGTCACAGCAAGTCGCGTGAAGTGATTCTTTCGATCAAAGTCACGCCGGAACTGGTCAAGGGGCTGGATGCCCTGAGGGCGGCTTGGAAACAGAATCCCGGCGCGATCCCAAAAGGATTGCAATGCTCGGAATCAAAGGCCGGTCAATTCGTGCTGATCGCCGCCGAATCGGTATTTACGACCCTCCCCGGTGCATGTGTCATCAAAGGCATCGGCGCGATGGAACTGGTCGGGACGGAACCCTTGTTTGAAGAGGGTGCCAGCTCAAAAACGCTGGTGCTGCGCGATACGGTTGAGGGCTGGCGCTTTTCGGTCAAGTATGTGCCCCCGATTGTGCGCGAAAGAAACACGAAGTAAGGGCGTTTGTCGATTGTGGTTAACCCAAAAATCTTCTTTGCCCGCTTGATTTCACGGCTGGGAGATTTATTTGGCCGTGGGCTGGTGATGTCCATGGGCGTCATTCTGGTCGTGGGATTAACGGTGAGCGTCGCGGTCTTTGCGTTTTTCAATTCAGCCGCACCCAACACCATTACCCTCACCAGCGGCCCGGCGGGCAGCAGTTTCAGCCGTAACGCCGAGCGGTATCAGAAAATTCTCGCCAAAGAAGGTGTCACGCTCAAGATTCTGCCCTCAGAAGGTTCTATTGAAAACCTGAAACGACTGGCAGATCCTAAAGTTGCGGTGGATGTCGGGTTTGTACTCGGCGGCGAAGTTGCGGGAACAAAAATTGACCGGCTGATGTCACTGGGCAGCATCAACTATCAACCTCTGATGATTTTTTATCAGGGCGAACCCCGGCATTTGTTGTCCGAATTCAAAGGTGCCCGGCTCGACATTGGCCCGGCCGGCAGCGGCACCCGGATTCTGGCGCTGGCGTTGTTGAAAGCCAATGGCCTTGAGCCCAACAGTGAATCAGGTTTCACTGAAGTCGACGCCAGCGACCCGGTGAAGGCGCTTCAGGAAAAGAGCATCGATGCAATTTTCATGATGGGCGAATCCACCGCGTCCGATGTGTTGCGCACCTTGCTGCGGATGCCGCAAGTGCATCTGTTTGACGTCACCCAGGCCGACGCTTATACACGCCGCATTCGATATCTGAACAAGCTGGTGTTACCCAAGGGCTCGCTGGATTTTGGCAAGAACATTCCCGACAACGATGTGCTTCTGATCGGCCCGACGGTCGAACTGGTCGCGCGTGACAACCTGCATCCGGCGTTGTCGGATTTGCTGCTGGAGGCCGCACGCGAAGTGCACAGCGGCCCCGGCCTGTATCGAAAACGCGGTGAGTTTCCGGCACCACTTGAGCATGAATTTCGCATCAGCCCCGATGCCGCGCGCTATTACGCCTCGGGCAAAACCTTTCTCTACCGCACCTTTCCATTCTGGGTAGCGAGCCTGATTGCACGAACACTGGCGGTGCTGGTGCCGATCGCATTATTGCTGATTCCCGGGCTGAAGATTGCGCCGGCCATTTACCGCTGGCGCATCGAATCACGCATTCATCGCTGGTACAAAGTCTTGCTCAGCCTTGAACGGGAAGTGCTGAATTCAACCAACCCAGAACGGCGTGCGGAATTGTTGCGGCAATTGGACAGTATTGAAAAAAGTGTGAATCGTATCGTGGTGCCGGCCTCATTCGGTGATCTGTTCTACGGCCTGCGCGGTCACGTCAGCTTTGTGCGCGCCAGTTTGCTGGCGGGGCACGAAACAGAAAAAGCTGACGTTATCTGAGACTAAAAAGGCAGTTGACCACGGGGAACACGGGGGGCACGGGGAAAAACAAAAGATTACGGTAGGCAATGCGACAACCCATTGGGTGAACCAGGTACGCGCTGCACGGCACTGAATTTCCCCGTGCCCCCC
>CAJAWW010000331.1 GCA_903946745.1 uncultured beta proteobacterium | reverse complement strand
GTCCTTCGATTGACGAGGACACCATCGCCGCAGTGGGCGAGGTGCTGCGTTCCGGCTGGATCACCAGCGGCCCCAAGGTGCAGGCTTTTGAAGCGGCACTCTCGGCACACTGCGGCGGCCGTCCGGTGCGCGTATTCAATTCCGGTACGGCCACGCTGGAAGTGGCCTTGCGGCTCGCAAAAGTCGACGCCGGGGATGCGGTGATTACCACGCCGCTCACCTGGGTCGCCACCGCCAACGTAATTCTGGAAGTGGGTGCCACGCCGGTGTTCGTCGATGTCGATCCGGCGACACGCAACATCGACCTCGATCAACTCGATGCTGCGATCACGCCGCAGACCAAAGCCATCATCCCGGTCGACCTCGCCGGCCTGCCGGTGGATCGTGACCGTCTTTATGCCATTGCCAACAAGCACGGCGTGCGCGTGGTGGAAGATGCGGCGCAATCTTTCGGCGCATCGTGGAACGGCAAGGCCATCGGCGCATCGTTTGGTGACCAGCGCGATTTCGTTTCCTTCAGCTTCCACGCCAACAAAAACCTCACCACAACCGAAGGCGGTGCGCTGGTGCTGCCGGATGACGTTGATCCCGCCCTGTGCGAACGCCTGCGCCTGCAAGGCGTGAAGCGCGCGCCGGATGGCACCATGGATGTCGATGTGCTGGGCGGCAAGTTCAACATGACCGACGTCGCCGCCGCCATTGGGCTTGGTCAATTGAAGCGCCTCGACGAATTCACCGCCCGGCGGCACGAGCTTGCCCGCCGCTATTTCGCCACGATCGACCCGGCACTGGGACTCACCCTGCCCCCGGCCGATTTCAGCCACAGCAACTGGCACATGTTCCAGCCTTTGCTGCCCGCCAGCACCGACCGCGCTGCCTTCGTTGCGGCGATGAAAGAACACGGCATCGGCATCGGCGTGCACTACCCGGCGCTGCATCTGTTCTCGCTCTACCGCGCACTCGGATTTAAGGAAGGCGACTTCCCGCATGCCGAACGCATCGGTGCCACCACCATCACCCTGCCGCTGTTTCCGGCCATGCAAGACGCCGACGTTGATCGCGTTTGCGCGGCACTCTCCGCCTGCCTGCCGAGGATCGCATGACTGCTCCTGCAATTTCCGTCGTCATTCCCGTCTACAACGAAGAAGCCGGCCTCGCCACGCTGTTCGCCCGGCTTTATCCGTCGCTCGACGCGCTGCATGAACCTTACGAAATTATCTTCGTCAATGACGGCAGCCGCGACCGTTCCGCCGCCATCCTGCGCCAGCAGTTTGAACTGCGCCCCGATGTCACCCGCGTCATCCTGTTCGGTGCCAATGCCGGGCAGCACATGGCGATCATGGCCGGCTTTGAGCATTGTCGCGGCGAGATCATCATCACGCTCGATGCCGACCTGCAAAACCCGCCGGAAGAAATCGGCAATCTGGTCGCCAAGATGCGCGAAGGCTACGATTACGTCGGTAGCATTCGCCGCAAACGTCAGGATTCGCTGTTCCGTACCTGGGCATCCAAAGCGATGAACCGTCTGCGCGAAAAAATCACCCGCATCAAGATCACCGACCAAGGCAATATGCTGCGCGCCTATTCGCGCAGCGTGGTGAACGCCATCAACAGTTGCAAGGAAGTCGCCACTTTTATCCCCGCGCTGGCCTACACTTTTGCGATCCGGCCGACGGAAGTGGTGGTGGAACACGAAGAACGCGCCGCCGGCGAATCCAAGTATTCGCTCTACAGTCTGATCCGCCTCAATTTCGACCTGATGACTGGCTTTTCGCTGGTACCGTTGCAGTGGTTCTCAATGCTCGGCATCGCGGTTTCCCTTGGCTCGGCGGCGCTGTTCGTGCTGCTGATCGCGCGCCGGTTGTGGCTGGGGCCGGAAGCCGAAGGGCTCTTCACGCTGTTCGCGCTGATCTTTTTCCTGATCGGCCTCGCGCTGTTCGGCATTGGCCTGCTGGGCGAATATATCGGCCGCATCTACCTGCAAGTGCGTCATCGCCCGCGCTACACCGTGGATGCCATCCTCGAACAAATCGAACAAGTCGAACAAAAACAGCCATGAACCGCGCCGTCGTTTTTGCCTATCACAACGTCGGCGTGCGCTGCCTGTCGGTGCTGCTGGCACACGGCGTTGACGTCGCCTGCGTGGTCACGCATCAGGACAATCCGGACGAAACCATCTGGTTTGACAGCGTTGCCGCACTCGCCGCGCGGCATGGCATTCCGGTTATCACCCCGGACGACCCCAACGATCCTGCGGTGATCGCCGAATTGGCCGCCCTGCAAGCGGATTTTTTCTTCTCCTTTTACTACCGGCTGATGCTAAAACCGGCGTTGCTGGCCTTACCCAAGCGTGGTGCCTACAACATGCACGGCTCGCTGCTGCCGAAATATCGCGGTCGCGTGCCAGTGAATTGGGCGATCATCAAGGGCGAACACGAAACCGGTGCCACGCTGCACGAGATGCTGGAAAAACCCGATGCCGGGCGCATCGTCGCACAACAGGCCGTGCCGATTTTGCCTGATGACACGGCTGCGGAAGTGTTCAACAAAGTCACCGTTGCCGCCGAACTGGCCTTGAATAACGTCATGCCGGCCTTGCTCGCGGGGCAGGCCGAGCACCAGCCGCAAAACCTCACCACCGGCAGCTATTTTGGTGGCCGCAAAGCCGAAGACGGCCGCATCGACTGGACAAAATCGGCACAGGAAATTCACAACCTGATCCGTGCCGTCGCGCCGCCCTACCCCGGCGCCTTTTGTGACCTGCCGCGCGGCCACCTGCGCTTGCTACGCTCGCTGCATCCGTCGGGCAGCATCGGCACAACAGGTCACCCATCGCTGCAGGCGATCCACGGAGAACTCTTTGCCGAGTGCGGTGACGGGCAGGTTTTGCGCCTCGTCGCGGTAGAATTCGGCGGCTCCGTACTCACCTCACCCTGGTCCGCTGAACGGATCATCGCCACTTTCGGAACATCCTCCCTGCTTCCATCATGAAAAAAATTCTCATCCTCGGCGTCAATGGCTTCATTGGCCACCATCTCTCGCAGCGCATCATGGACACCACCGACTGGGATGTCTATGGCATGGACATGAATTCCGAGCGCGTCACCGACTTGATGGATAACCCACGCTTCCATTTCTTCGAGGGCGACATTCTGATTAACAAGGAATGGATCGAGTACCACGTTCGCAAATGCGACGTCATCCTGCCGCTGGTCGCCATCGCCACGCCGGCCACTTACGTCAAAGAACCGCTGCGCGTTTTCGAGCTCGATTTTGAGGCCAACCTGCCGATCGTGCGCCAAGCCGTGAAGTACAAAAAACGGGTGATTTTCCCGTCCACGTCGGAAGTCTATGGCATGAGCCAGGACCCCGAATTCGACCCGGAAAATTCGCCGCTGGTCTATGGCCCGATCAACAAGCCGCGCTGGATTTATGCCTGCGCCAAGCAGATGATGGACCGCGTGATCCACGCCTACGGCCAGCAGGAAGGGCTGGAATACACGCTGTTCCGCCCCTTCAACTGGATCGGCCCCGGCCTCGATTCGATCCACACACCGAAAGAAGGCAGTTCGCGCGTCATCACCCAGTTCCTCGGCCACATCGTGCGCGGCGAACCGATCAAACTGGTCGACGGCGGCGCGCAGAAGCGTTCCTTCACCTATGTGTCGGACGGCATCGATGCGCTGATGAAAATCATCGAAAACAAGAACGGTGTCGCCAGCGGAAAAATTTACAACATCGGCAACCCGAAGAACAATTATTCCATCCGCGAACTCGCTACGCTGATGCTCGATCTGGCGAAGCAGTATCCGGAATATGCCGAATCGGTGGCCAAGGTCAAAGTGCTCGAAACCACCTCCGGCGAATACTACGGCGCCGGCTATCAGGACACCCAGCACCGGGTACCGAAGATCACCAACACCATGGCCGATCTTGACTGGGCACCGAAGGTCACCTTTGAAGACGCACTACGCAGCATTTTCGAGGCCTATCGCACCGATGTTGCCGAAGCGCGCAAGTTGATGGATTGACCCCCGGTGAAGAAGCTCGCACTGAAAATTGACGTCGACACCTATCGCGGCACAAAACTCGGCGTCCCCCGACTGATCGAACTCCTGCGCCGTCACCGGGCCGGCGCAAGTTTTCTGTTTTCACTCGGGCCGGATCACACCGGCCGCGCCATCAAACGCGCACTGCGCCCTGGCTTCATGAAGAAGGTTCAGCGCACCTCGGTCGTCGAACACTATGGCATCACCACCTTGCTCTACGGCACGCTGCTGCCGGGGCCGGACATCGGCCGCCGCTGCGCCGACATCATGCGGGGCACACGCGATGCCGGCTTTGAAACCGCCATCCACTGCTGGGACCATGTGCGCTGGCAGGATGGCGTCGAGCGTGCCGACCCCACCTGGACCGAAATTGAAATGCGCCGCGCCCACGAACGCTATGCGGAAATTTTCGGCGAAGACTCGCCCGGTCACGGTGCCGCCGGCTGGCAGATGAACCGGCACGCGCTGCGCCTGACGCAACGGCTGGGTTACCACTGGGCATCTGATTGCCGTGGCAGTCATCCATTCATCCCCATGTGGGAGGGCGAAATCATGCTCTGCCCGCAATTGCCGACCACCCTGCCGACACTCGACGAACTGATCGGTGCCGACGGCCTGACTGCCGACAACGTGCATGAACATCTACTGCGACTCACCGCACCTGCCGCGTGCACCAATCAGGTCTTCACCCTGCATGCCGAACTCGAAGGACTCAAACTGGGTGACACCCTGGAACGACTGCTCACCGGCTGGCGCGAGCAGGGCTATGAGCTGGTGTCGATGGGAAAACTGAGCGAAACGTTGGATATCACACGACTACCACGCCACGAAATGACGCGCGGCGAGTTACCGGGCCGCTCGGGCACCCTGATGCAGCAAGGGGAAGAGTATCTATCCAGCTGGAAGGAAGCCGCATGACCGACGTTAGCAAAGATACAAACCAGAGTGCTGTAGGATTGCCAGTACCTGACTTCACCGTCGCTTGCACCGGCGGCGATTTCACGCTCTTTGCTCATCGCGGTCAGGCCGTTGTGCTTTACTTCTATCCCAAAGACAACACGCCGGGGTGCACCACACAGGCGCAACAGTTCCGCGACCTGTATGCCGAATTCATCAAGGCCGGCTGCATCGTGCTGGGCGTCTCGCGCGACTCGCTGAAATCGCATGAAAACTTCAAGCAGAAACTCGGCTTGCCATTCGAGTTGATCGCCGACACCGAAGGCACTCTGTGCCGCATGTTCGACGTTATCAAAAACAAAATGATGTACGGAAAACAGGTCGTCGGCATCGAGCGCAGCACGTTCCTGATCGACCGTGGCGGCATCTTGCGTCACGAATGGCGCAAAACCAAAGCCGACGGAAACGCCGCCACCGTTATTGACATCGTTCGTGACACACTGATGACACTCTAATTCAGGAAAAAGCCGGGATTCCGGCTTCTCCTTGAACCCTCGTGAATGGGTTCCCCTCGCTATCGTGAGCTTGTCCGCGACATCGTCCGCGGTTTCAGAGAGGGCAAGCCATGAATGCCAAGCGCGCAAAACCCGCAAAAAGCTCAGTCACCAAGCTGTTCGTGCTCGACACCAATGTCCTGATGCACGACCCGACCAGTCTGTTCCGCTTTGAAGAACACGACATCTTCGTGCCCATGATGACGCTCGAAGAACTCGACGCCAACAAAAAGGGCATGACCGAAGTCGCCCGCAACGCCCGTCAGGCCAGTCGCACCATGGACGAGATCGTCACCACGGCCGAACTCAACATGGCCGCTGGCATCGAACTCGACGAACCCTCGCACGGGCTCGCCACGGGTCGCATGTTCCTCCAGACCGAGGCCATCAACGGCGTGCTGCCGACCTCGCTGCCCACCGCCAAAGCCGACAATCAGATTATTGGCGTGGTGATGTTTCTCAGTCAGAAATATCCCAAACGACCGGTCATTCTGGTGTCGAAAGACATCAACATGCGCATCAAAGCGCGTGCTCTCGGCCTTGAAGCACAGGACTACTTCAACGACAAGGTGCTGGAGGATACCGATCTCCTCTACACCGGCACCCTCGAACTGCCGCCGACATTCTGGGATACCCATGCCAAGGGCTTGGAGTCCTGGAAAAAAGACAGCAAGACCTATTACCGGGTCAAGGGGCCGCTATGCCCAGACCTGCTCATCAATGAATTTGTCTGGCAAGACGGCCCGCAACCGCTGCAAGCCTGGGTGACATCAGCCACCGGCAAGACGGCGGAACTGGAAACCCTGATCGACTACAGTCACGCCAAGAACGCCGTGTGGGGCATTACCGCGCGTAATCGCGAGCAAAACTTCGCGCTCAATCTGCTAATGAATCCAGAAATAGATTTCGTCACCCTGCTGGGCCAGGCCGGCACCGGCAAAACCCTGCTGACGCTGGCTTCGGCACTCACCCAGACGCTGGAGACCAAACTCTTCTCCGAAATCATCTTCACCCGCGTGACCGTTCCGGTTGGCGAAGACATCGGCTTCCTGCCCGGCACCGAAGAAGAAAAAATGACACCGTGGATGGGCGCGCTGGAAGACAATCTGGATGTGCTGAACAAGCCCGCGGAAGACAAGAATACGACAGGGCCGGGGGGGGGCAGTGGTAGCAGCGGCGGCAGCTATGGCGGTGAATGGGGTCGCGCGGCAACCATGGATCTGATCCGCAGCCGGATCAAAATCAAGTCGCTCAACTTCATGCGCGGGCGCACCTTTCTCAACAAGTTTTTAATCATCGACGAAGCGCAGAATCTAACGCCCAAGCAGATGAAAACCCTGATTACCCGCGCCGGCCCCGGCACCAAAGTGGTGTGTCTGGGCAACATCGCACAGATCGACACGCCCTACCTGACCGAAGGCAGTTCCGGCCTGACGTATGTGGTCGATCGCTTCAAAGGCTGGCCGCATTCTGGTCATGTGACCTTGCAACGTGGCGAGCGTTCAAGATTGGCGGATCACGCAGCGGAGGTGTTGTAAGCGAAAAGTCGACGATGGAGACACGGGGCTGCGGTTAAAGCCTTCAGCCAGAAACCGTGGTAAGCCCCCCCCTATGATTCGCAAGCAGACTGTGTCGCACCCGACCAAAAATTGGCCATCATTGTGTCGCAATATTCTATACAATAATGTATCAGCAAAATGCACACAAGGAGCCCAGCCATGCTACATGCCCAAGCCAAAGAAGCCGCGTCTGTATCGATCAACATCCGCGCCAAAGCGAGGCAGCGCGATCTGATCGATCAGGCTGCGGATCGTCTCGGCCGTAGCCGGTCGGATTTCATGCTGGAAGCCGCCTGCCGCGAGGCGGAAGATGTATTGCTCGATCAGGCATTTTTCACAGTCGATTCCGCTACGTTTGCAAAATTCCAGACGCTGCTCGATCAACCCCTGCCACCGACCGACAAGCTACGCCGTTTGCTCAAGACCCCTGCCCCGTGGGATCAGTGATTACTTTGAATTTCGCACCACCTGCGCCAATCACGGCCAATTCGGACATCGCGAATTTCGACTGCGGCGAATGGTCGCTGAACGACTGGCTCAAAAAGCGCGCACTCAAAAACCATGCGTCAGGCGCCTCGCGCTGTTTCGTGTTGTGCACCGGCGCGACGGTCATCGGTTACTACAGCCTGTCTGCCGGGGCAATCAGCCACGTCACGGCACCCAAGGCGATGCGCCGCAACATGCCGGAGCCTTTACCCGTCCTCTTGCTGAGTCGACTGGCCATCGACAAACGCCACCACAATCAGGGGCTCGGCCAGGCATTGCTGCGCGATGTCATGTTGCGGGCGCTCAATGTCGCCGGTGATGCCGGCGTATTCGCGCTATTGGTTCATGCCGCTTCTGACCCGGCTCGGCAGTTCTATCTTTCACGCGGCTTCGTAGAATCTCCGCTGCAGCCGATGACGCTGCTCATGACGATAGAAACGATTCGCTCGATTCTGGCCGAGGCCGACTGACACCACCATACTTCCCGAGCGCTTCTGAGCCAATGACAGGTTTCGTGATCGCTGTAACCCGAGTTTTGCCACCATTCTGAAGGTGACGCGTGCGTTAGGACTAAAACTGCATGGGGGCGCGGCTCATGCGTGATTTATCGGAAATCACTGCGTTTTCCATTCGATGAATACCCAGACTATCATCGCGTCTGTCATGTCTGCGGGAACTTGCCATGTCTACCATTCTTGAAGTTCACGAACGCGCTGCCTTGCCGTATCACCGCTGGTCGGTGGATGATTATCACCAGATGGCGCAAACCGGTTTGCTGCGACTCGCGACCCTGGCCCCTTTGACCAAAAAAGCCGCTGGTTGTGAGTATGCGTAGATCATAGTCAGATACGCACAGTGCAGCTAGATGGCAATAGTCGCCGGACTGTGCAATAGCGGATCACAGCAACGCATCCGAATCTAGCCCTGCATGGGCGATGCGCTGGCGCAGTTTGCCCAGCGCTTCCATCTGCACCTGTCGCACGCGCTCGCGGGTGAGTCCAAGCTCGGTGGCAATATCGCCCAGCGTCGCCGGCTCTTCGCCGTTCAGCCCGTAGCGACGCTCGATCACCATCCGCTGGCGCTCGGTCAGGTGGCTGATCCACTCGGCAACCAGAGCGTCCGCCTCCTGATGCGCCAGATGGGATTCTGGATCTTCTGCACCTTCGTCGGCGATCGAATCTACCAGCGACAAATCGGGATCAATATCCAGTGGCGCATCAAGCGACGCCGGACGCTCATTGAGCAACAGCAGTTGGCGCACTTCGTCAACCGGTCGGTCAAGCAGGTGCGCAACATCCGCGATCACGGCGGCGGGCGCAAGCTCACCCTCTGTGCCGCGCATCGAATCCAACTGGCGCAGCGCGCGCAACACCATGTTCAGTTCTTTGATGACATAAATCGGCAACCGCACGGTACGCGATTGATTCATGATCGCCCGTTCGATGCTTTGCCTGATCCACCAGGTGGCGTAGGTCGAAAAACGAAAACCGCGTTCCGGGTCGAATTTTTCCAGCGCATGAATCAGCCCGAGATTACCCTCCTCGATCAGATCATCGAGAGGCAGGCCGCGATGCATGTAATGCCGTGCAATGCTGACCACCAGCCGCAGGTTGGCTTCGATCATGTGCTGGCGGGCGGCAAAATCACCATCCCGTGAAGCCCGCGCCAATTTAACTTCTTCGTCTGCCGTCAAGAGCGGCGTGGCTCCGATCTCATGCAGGTAAACCTGCGTGATGTCCTCGACAAAACTGCTGTCATCGGCGATCAGGGGCACCTGATCCGCACTCAATGCAGCGGAAATCGTTTCGGCGGCGTCGCTCTCCAGGGGGATCGCGTCGTCGCTCATGGCCACTCAACGCGCCGGAAGATACTTCTGCGGGTCGACTGGCTTGCCCTGACGCCGGACTTCAAAATGCAGACGCGGACTTTCCGCATCGCTGCTGCCAATTTCGGCAATTTTCTGTCCCTGTGTCACGGCCTGTTTTTCTTTGACCAGAATTTTGCTGTTGTGGGCATACACCGAAAGATAGCTGGCATTGTGGCGCAACACCACCAGATTGCCGTAACCACGCAAACCCGATCCGGAATACGACACCACGCCGGAAGCGGCTGCAAACACCGGATCACCCGCCTTGCCGCCTATATCCAAACCCTTGCTGCTGCCCTCGGTGAAGCTTGTGATGATCTTACCGTTAGCGGGCCAGTTCCAGTCAACGTCATCGGCCGCCGCTATCTTTTCAGCCGGCTTGGGCTTGATATCGGCACTTTGAGTCTGAGTCGGAGCTGCCGCCCCACCCTGCCGGGCATGCGCCAGCGCTTCCTCGGAATACTCGACTTTTCCAGCTTTCGGCTCGCGCTTCATGCTTGAGGTATTAGTTTCTTTCGCAGCCGCGTCGATCGATTTGACTTCAACCGGGCTGCTCGAACTGATCGGTTTGGACACGGCAACCGGCGCCCCGCCCTCGGCTCCGCTCATGCGCAACTGCTGGCCTACCTTGATGACGTTCGGGTTTTCAAGATTATTCCAAGCGGCGACATCCTTGTAATCCTGACCGTTATCGAGCGCAATGCTATAGAGCGTATCGCCCTTCTTCACCGTGTAAGAACCACCACCAGAAGCATTTGCAGCGCTGGTGCTGCC
>CAJAWW010000330.1 GCA_903946745.1 uncultured beta proteobacterium | reverse complement strand
GCCTGCGAAAGATTAGCCGCTAGGCGGCGAATCTTTTCGCTATAGGGTCGAGCAGCCCGCATCCGCTCCTGCGCTTTGCGCATTTTGGATGCGGCCACCATCTCCATAGCCTTGGTGATCTTGCGCGTGTTCTGGACGCTCTTGATCTTGGTGCGTATCTCTTTACTGCCTGCCATGATCGCCCCCTGTTAGCAGTTGGTGATCAAGCCCAGGACTTCTTGAACTCGGCGCAGGCGGCTTTGAGTTGCGCCTCTGCATCCTTGTCCAGATCCTTGGTGGTCTCAATCTTGTTCACGAGGTCGGCGTACTTGGTTTTCATGTACTGATGCAGACCGGTTTCAAATGCCAGAATCTTTGGCACATCCACGTCATCCATGAAGCCTTCGTTCGAGGCATACAGCGAGATTGCCATATCCGCCACAGAAAGCGGCGAATACTGCAACTGCTTCATCAACTCGGTAACACGGCGACCACGCTCCAACTGCTTGCGCGTAACTTCGTCAAGATCAGAAGCAAACTGGGCAAAAGCGGCAAGCTCACGATACTGAGCGAGCGCCAGACGCACACCGCCACCAAGCTTCTTGATGACCTTGGTCTGCGCAGCACCACCGACGCGGGACACCGACACACCGGCGTTCATGGCGGGGCGGATACCCGCGTTGAACAAGTCGGTTTCCAAAAAGATCTGACCGTCGGTAATCGAAATAACGTTAGTCGGCACGAAGGCGGAAACGTCACCCGCCTGGGTTTCGATGATCGGCAGCGCGGTGAGCGAACCCGTTTTGCCTTTAACTTCGCCATTAGTCAGCTTTTCCACCCAAGCTTCGGAGACGCGGGCCGCACGTTCCAGCAAACGTGAGTGAATGTAGAACACGTCACCCGGATAAGCTTCACGGCCTGGCGGACGACGCAGCAACAGCGAAATTTGACGATACGCCCAGGCCTGCTTGGTCAGATCGTCATAAATAATCAGTGCATCCATACCACGGTCGCGGAAGTACTCGCCCATGGTGCAACCGGCGTAAGGTGCCAGAAACTGCATGGCGGCAGAATCGGAGGCTGTGGCTGCAACAACGACGGTGTAACCCATCGCGCCATGCTCTTCCAGTTTGCGTACCACGTTGGCGACGGTCGATGCCTTCTGACCGATCGCAACGTAGATACAGAACATGTTCTGACCTTTTTGGTTGATGATGGTATCAACAGCCACTGCGGTCTTGCCGGTCTGGCGGTCGCCGATGATAAGTTCGCGCTGGCCACGACCGACGGGAACCATCGAGTCAATGGCCTTGAGACCGGACTGCACTGGCTGAGATACCGACTTGCGCCAAATCACGCCAGGCGCAACTTTTTCAAGTTTGTCGCTCAGCTTGGCGTTGATCGGGCCTTTGCCGTCGATCGGCTCACCCAGTGCATTGACCACACGGCCAAGCAACTCGGGGCCGATCGGCACTTCAAGAATGCGGCCGGTACATTTGACCGTGTCGCCTTCAGAGATATGCTCGTAGTCGCCGAGAACGACGGCGCCAACAGAGTCACGCTCAAGGTTCAGCGCCAGCCCAAAGGTGTCGCCGGGGAACTCCAGCAT
>CAJAWW010000329.1 GCA_903946745.1 uncultured beta proteobacterium | reverse complement strand
GCGGCCTTCGTGTTCAAAGGTGAAGACCTTGATCCGCGATTTCGAGATGTTGAAAATCCCGTGGTTGTCATACGAACATGCCATCTCGCACTGCAAGCAGCCTGTGCATTTGTTCGCGTCTATGTGCAGCGATTTCTGCATGATTTGTCCTCGGTTATTGTTGATTGAACATGCAAAGCGACGCCTATTCTAGGCCGCAGAAAAACAAAACCTGCAATCTTTCGATGCTGCGCCGCACTATGTTCCGCGCACTATGTTCCAAGCAAAAAGGTGCGCACCGCCGTGATCTGATCCAAAGCCATCAGGGTGGGGGCATGACCGATACCAGAAAACTCGACCAGACACGCGTGCGGGCCACGTTTTTCCATTTGCGCAGCGGCATCGCGCGTCAGCAAATCTGATAGCTCGCCACGCAACAGCAATGTCGGGCAACGCATCGCATCGTACACCGACCACAACTCGATATCCTTTCCGCCACTGGCCGCCTGCGCCTGACGAAACGGATGAGCGATACCGGGGTCGTACACAAACTCGACCTTGCCATCAGCGGCAGTGCGCACGACATGCGTCGTCAGATGACGCCACTGGGCATCGGTATGCGAACCGAACGTTGCTGAAATCAGACGAATGAAGGCCTCTGCCTGATCCACGCTCTCAAAGCGCGGCGCAATACCAAGATAGTCGCCGATGCGCGCCAGCGAGGCTGCGGTAATCACCGGGCCGACATCGTTGAGCACAATTTTCCGGATCGGTGTTTCCTGCTGCGCGGCCAGCGCCATGCCAATCAGGCCACCCATCGAGGTGCCGACCCAGTCGACTTGCTCAGCACCCAACCGCGCCAACAAATTGGTCATGTCGGCGCAATATTGGGGCACGGCATAGAGCGCCTTGTCTCGTAGCCAGTCACTGCGCCCACGCCCGGCCACATCGGGACATACCACCCGATATTCATCCGCCAGCGCCTGCGCCAGAGAATCAAAATCCCGACCAGAACGCGTCAGGCCATGCACACACACCAGCACCTTAGGATTTGCCGGATCGCCCCACTCGGTATAAGCCATGTGATGAAACCCGGCACTACTCAGACATTTCACCCGTGCTTCACGCATCTCATTCATTCGGTTGCAACTCCTGTTCAATAACTCATTTTCAACGCGGGTTCCTGCATGCGCGCAATCTGCTCGCGCAACTCAAGAATGCGTTCTTCCCAGTAACGATTACTGGCAAACCACGGGAAAGCCGCGGGGAATGCCGGATCGTCCCAACGCCGCGCCAGCCATGCCGCATGATGAATCAGACGCAGCGTGCGCAAGGCTTCGATCAGGTGCACTTCACGGTCGTCAAATTCGCGGAACATCTCGTAACCGGCCAGCACATGTGAAAACTGCCGCCCCATGTCTTCCGGGTCACCAGAAAGCAGCATCCATAAATCCTGAATTGCCGGCCCCATGCGCGCGTCGTCGAAATCGACGAAAAACGGGCCACCGCCCTCCCCCGGCGTCCACAACACATTGCCCGCATGGCAATCACCATGCAAGCGCAGAGGAGCAATGCTGCCCGCGCGGGCGTAACAGGCGCGCACCCCGTCGAGCGACTGCGCGACCACACCTTGCCATACTGCCGCCAATTCTGGCGGAACCGATGCGTGCGCACGCAACCAGTTGGCCGGTTCAACACCGAAGCTCACAATGTCGAGTGCTTCGCGTGACGGGAAAGCCTCGCGCTCGCCCACCTGATGAATTCGTGCGAGCAGACGCCCCATCCATTCAAGCACCTGCGGATCATCGAATTCCGGCGCTCGCCCACCCTGCCGTGGATAGACAGCAAAACGAAATCCCTCATGCACAAATAAAGTCGTGCCACCCACGCTCAGTGGCGCAACCACGGGTAACTCGGCATCACGCATCGCTGCAACAAATGCATGCTCCTCAAGAATCTGCGCCTCGCTCCAGCGCCCCGGCCGATAAAACTTGGCCACCACCCAGGTGCTGTCGGTGCCGATCTGCCAGACACGATTTTCGTAACTGTTCAAGGCCAAAAGCCGCCCGTCGCAAACGAAGCCAACGGATTCCAGCGCATCCAGAATCACATCCGGCTTCAGTAGCGAAAACGGATGGCTGCTCGCAGCGACTGCCCTCATCAGGCCGCCTGCTGCGCTAACCGGCCAGCGGCAAAATCAGCGCGCTCAAGGCACACAGCGTGGTGGTGACCAAAAAGACAACATAATCGGCGTTGCGCGACAGGGCAGACATGAACGTTCTCCGAAAAATGGATGACGTTGCACAGTCTGCGTGGCTTATGGCTCACCAAATGAGCCACAACGATTAGCATCATATTTTTTCTTGCGCGGGCACGTCTGAAGACAGCAATTCCGCCGCCTGCACGCTGCGCGTCTGCGTCTCGACCGGATTGAGCATGCGAATATCGCGGTCTTCGCTCGCCACCTTCAGTTCGCGAAAACGGCGCGCCGTCACCAGCACGCGAGATTCCAGCGACGCCACCGATTTATTGTAGGCACCCACTGCCTCGTTCAAATTTTTGCCAACGCCCGCCCAATGGTCGCCCAGTACCGCAATGCGCTCATACAGCTCGCGCCCCAGCGCGCTGATGCGCTCGGCGTTTTCGGTCAAGGCCTGCTGCGTCCAGCCATAGGCCACGGCGCGCAGCAGCGCAATCAGCGTGGTGGGTGTGGCGAGAATTACACGGGCATCGACACCGGCCTCGATCAACGAGGGATCCGCCTCCAGCGCGGCAGAATAAAACATCTCGCCGGGCAGAAACAGCACCACGAAATCCGGCGAGGGCTGAAACTGCTCCCAGTAGGCTTTCTGTCCCAGTTTCTTGAGATGATCGCGTACCTGCCGCGCATGATCGGCGAGCTTGCGCCGCTTCTCGTCTTCATCGCCAGATTCCAGCGCTTCAAGATAGGCCGCCAGAGGTGCCTTGGCATCCACGACAATATTTTTTCCACCGGGCAAACGCACGATCAGATCCGGACGCAGTCGTCCTTCTTCGGTGGTGGTGCTTTCCTGTTCAAAAAAATCACAGTGATCGACCATGCCGGCCATTTCGACCACGCGTTTCAATTGCAACTCACCCCAGCGGCCACGCGTCTGCGGTGCGCGCAGGGCTTTGACCAGATTGCTGGTTTCGTTACGCAGTGAGAGTTGCGCTTCAGACATCTGCCGCACTTGCTCGGACAACGTCGCGTAGGCATCGATGCGCGTTTTTTCGATGCCCTGAATCTGCAACTCAAACTTATCCAGCGAGATTTTTACCGGCGCCACGAGCTCACCGATCGCCAACTGACGCTTGTCCAGATCAAACTTTGAAGCGGCCAGCGCCGACTGCTGCTGCGCCTCCAGCGTGGTGCGCGCGAGTTCGAGAAATGACTGGTTATTGCGCGTCAATGCATCGGCCGACAGCACTTTGAACGCGTCGCCAAAGCTGCCGCGCGCATCTTCGAATGCAGCCTTACGCTCGGCAAATACGGCACGTTCGCCGTCGAGCTCAGCTTGCAGACTGGCACACCGTATGGCCAGCGTCGACTTCTCGTCCCGCAGCACAGTCAGCGCACTCTCGCGGAGCTGAATACCGCTTTGCAAATCACGCAGACGCGGATTCATCACCCAGAAAACCAGACCCGCACCGAGCAAGACCCCAAGCGCCAGAACGATCGCTATGTCCATGCCACAGTCAAACGGTGAGCTGGAAACGCGTTGCCAACATCTGTTGCAAGGCGCGCGCCTGCCGGAAAGACTCTAACAACACGCGGCGGTCGAAGGTATTTAGGCTATTTGGATCGATACTGTTTTTTATTTCGGGTGACGCCAACTGGCTAGTCAGCCGAATGCCCTGCATGGCATGGAATGCGTGGCACGAAGCACGCGAAAGATCACTGGCCAGCGCACGCTCATCAGCCGCACGCTGCAAACGTCCGGCCGTTGCGGTGGCAATGACGCCAGCACCCAGCGCCAGAATGCGGGCGACATCAACAAAAATACGTGTGCCGTATTTTTTCAGATCAATCAATCCATCGGACGAAGAGGTATCAAAGTCACGCAAGCGCCCCAGCGGCGGCCGTGCCGCCAGCGCATTCTGAGCCATCATGCGCAAAAAAATTTCATTACCGCGCGTGAGGCCGGAAATATAGCTGCGCAACTCAACCGCCAGTTCAATGTCCCCTTCGATCATGCGGAAATCAAAGAAAATTGACGCGTTCAGCAAAGCATCTGGCTCCGGCGTGCGAACCCAGGTGGAAAACGCTTCTTTCCATTCACTCAGCGACAGACACCAGCGCGGGTTTCCCGCCATCACATCACCGTCGCACAAGGGGAAACCGCACTCGGCCAGACCCTGATTGACAGCCTGTGCAAAAGGCAGGAACAACGACCGCAACTGCCGCGCCTCGGCGTCATCGCTGGCAGAAAAAAGCAGGCCGTTATCCTGATCCGTGGCCAAGGTTTGCTCCAACCGCCCCTCGGATCCCAGCCCCATCCAGCACCACCGAGCAGGCGGCAAGCGAAACTGCCTCAACGTAAGATGCAGTACGCGCACCACAACATCGTCATTGATCCGCGACAGACAACGCGTCACCAGCGCCGGTCCCGCCTCCGCCAGCATCAAGTCAGACACGATATCGCGCGCCGATGCAGCGTGCATGGCAAGCGCAGAGACTGAGGTAGCAGAACAGATCGACGTCTGCAATCTGCGAATCGAATCCACCTGCGGAAGGGTGGCAGCAATAATCATGCGGGGGCAGCGTTCATCAGGCTGCGTTCATCAATAGGTAACGCGGGCGTAGTAGGTCTTCTGCGACGCCTCCAAGGCCTGACGCAAGGTGTGGATGTTTTGCTCAGCCAGCAAGGGGATCATTTTCAGGAAAATCTCACCCGTGACAAACGCATCGCCCAGCGCCGTGTGACGACCGACAACATTCACCCCCATCCGCTGGGCAATACTCTCAAGACTATGTGCCTCCTGATTCGGATGAATGACCGCCGACAGCAACAGGGTATCGAGCACAGGCTGATTGAAACGCAGCCCCAAACTGCTCTCCTTGATCTGCAGAAAGCGCATATCGAATGCGGCGTTGTGCGCCACCAAGACCGTTTCGGCACAGAATTCGTGGAAGGATGGCAGCACGACATCCAGCGTCGGCTGACCCCGAACCATGTCTTCGGTGATGCCGTGTATCGGTATGCCTGCTGGTTTCAGCGGAATGCCTGGGTCGATAATCTGATCGAAAACCTCCTGACGCAGCATGCGATTATTCACTGCACGCACCGCACCGATCTGGATGATTTCATCGCCATTAGAGGGTTCAAGACCCGTCGTCTCGGTATCGAATATCGAATACACCAGATCTGTCAGTTTGCGATCAAGACCACTTTCTGCCCCCAACGCGGCGAACAGGTCAAAATCGTAGTATTCAGGGCGACTGTTGCGTCGCACTTGTGCCGTCTGCTCGTCCGTCTCCATCGTCGGCGTTTCAGCAACCGGCAACACCAGACGAAAATAGGCGCGGTGAGCATTTTTTTCACGCTGATACCAAATCTCACCACCATGACGGTCGATCACGTCGCGCAGCGTCAGCGGACTGGTGTCGGCTCCGACATTCATGGGCTCGAGTTCCCATGCATAAAGCGTCTCCGATGAAACCGGCGCACCAGACCAGATGAGATCGACAAATGCCATCTTTCCTTCAGTGCTCAGGCGCATCCGCAATTCACGAATTGCATGATGTTCCTGCATGCGCGCGGCCAGGAATGTAATCGCCTGAATCAGCGAAAAGCTATCCACCCGCATCCAGACACTTTCATCAATGTCCTCGTTCTTGACGGGCAGCGCAATCCGGTCGCTGATACGCTGGGAGGCTGCAGCAAGAATGTCGATGCCCAGCACATCTTCAAGCGGCCAGCGTGTTTTCAGTGAATCGGCAAACCGGCTCATGGTTGCTTCCAGGCGCTGGCTCATGGCCTCCGCTTCGTCGGCAATCACGCGCGTGAAGCGATCCCGGTATTCGGCTTCCATATCGGGCGTGTCGATCAGCGTTTCCACCGCGGCACGAAGATTTCCCAGTGCCGCACGCGTGCCATCCGTCAGCGACTGCAGCACCTGGTCGCGCTCTGCTTCCCGCTCAAAGTTGCGGGTAATATTTTCAATCGTCAGCACATAGCCAGAAATGGATAACTGATCGTCCGGATCATCAACGCCATCCGTAGCCGCTCGCGACGCCAGCACTGGCGCAATTTGGGCACGAATCAGTTGCCCGTTGCGGGTGGTGGTAATAAAGTGCGCAGAGGCATCGGCACGACTCTTGTCCAAGCGATTGCGAATAATGTCCAGCGAATGCACAATCTGGCCGCGCTCAAGAATCGAAAAAATAGAACGACCGAGTCCGATCAGGGCACCGCCACTCATTGAGGTCGGGCCTTGCGACAGCGCCTTGAACTGCAACCGCGCGCGATTGTTGTAGAGCAGAACCCGGCCGTCAAGATTGCAGACAATCACACCCAGTGTCAGTTCCGACATCAAGGCAGCCAGACGATTTTTTTCTTCCTCGACGGTTGCCTTGGCTCTGGCGATCTGCGCCTCGACATCATTCAGCAACTCGTCACGCTGCTGTGCCAAATCGTTCGCAGCACGGGCAAATTCACGCACTTCCAGCGGGCCGTCCGATGTCACACGGAAGTTTCGATTCGCCCCCAGCATCAACCGCAGGGTTTCAGCCATACGGGACAAGCCATGCACATATTGCTGGAACAAGCCGCGCAAAACCACCATGCCGAGCACGAAACCCATAATGGTGATGGTGGCACCCAGCGGCAGGCGCGGAACAAGCAGTTCAATCAGCGCACTGCGCTCAGCCTCCTTCGCATCGACAAACAGCAATATGGCCGTGAGAACAAACGGCCCGGTCATCAGCAATCCGAGTACGCCGATGGCCAGAATGAAGCGATATTTTGCCTTCATGCCAGCAATGACTTGATCCGCGCAACCATATCCTTGGTCGAAAACGGCTTGGTGATATAGGCATCCGCACCCAGTGCCAAGCCCTTCGCAACCTCTGTCTCGCGTCCCTTCGCCGTCAGCATGATGATCTTCACGCCAGCACGCGCCGGATCCGCGCGCAACGCTTCGCAGACTTCGTAACCGGACTTTTTCGGCATCATCACATCGAGCAGAATCAGATCCGGAGCGAACTCCGCGGCCTTCTGCAAGGCAGCCTCACCGTCGCCAACAACAGCCACCTCGAAGCCTTCCTTTTTCATCAAAAACTCAAGCGAGAGAACAATGTTCGGCTCGTCATCCGCGATAAGAATCCGCGCCTTTCTCGATTCGGTCATGTGGCTCCTCCGCCTTATTTGTTTTCAATATTATCATCTTCGTGCAAGGGCAACGTGAACACAAAACACGCGCCCTTGGTCAGGGTCGACTCAACCCATAACCGACCACCAAAATACTCGACAATCTGCCGGGTAATCGGCAAACCTAGCCCCGTTCCTTGTGGCTTGTCGGTCATCACATCCCCCCCTTGGCGGAACTTTTCGAAAATCAGTTCCTGATCCTCAAGGCGAATTCCCGGGCCATTATCAGTGACACTCACCCGAATGATTTTCTTCATATCGGGCGATGACGTGACCCGCAGTACAACGCTCACCCGCCCTTCACTCTTTGGCACGAACTTGAGCGCATTCGACAAAAGGTTCACCATAACCTGCATCAACCGGTCGCGATCTGCCAGCGCCGCAGGCCCGGGGTCTGGCAGATCCAGCTCAAGGCTAACCGCCTTTTCGTGAAACAACGCAAGCATTGAGTCCGCAGCTTCACGAATCACCTCGCCGGGTCTCAGTGTATTCACACTCCATTCACCGCGACCGGAATCGAGTTTGGCCAGATCGAGAATCTGATTAATCAGCCGCGAAAGACGCTCGGTTTCGCTGACAATAATGCCAAGAAATCGGACGCGCTCTGTCACATCGATATCGGGGTCTTCATGCAGCATTTCTGAAAACGCGCGAATCGATGTGAGCGGTGTCCGCAACTCATGGGTCACGGTTGAAATGAAGTCGTCCTTCATCCGGTCAAGCTCTCGCAAGCGCGCATTGGCATCACGCAATTCGGTCGTCGCCTCCTGAAGCTCACGCGACTTGGCCTCCAGTTCGATACTGTAGGAGCGCATCTGTGATGCCTCGTCGAGAATATGCATCACCTCGTCGATGCCCAATGGTTCTTCCTCAACCACCGAGGCCACCATCGCGCGCGCCGACCCGGAGCCAATCGCACCGGCCAGCAGGTTTTCTGCAAACAGCACCAACCCGGCATCGGCCTTGAGTCCATTGATGCCAAAAACGCCACGGTGCTGCGCATATTCAGCAAACGCAGCTTTGGCCTTTTCGGCACCCAGAAAACGCGCAACCAGCGGCAGCAAATCGGTCACCCCTGCGCTACCGCGCCAGACCGGAAGCCCTTCAATGTTTCCGCTGACGAAGACCGCCGCCTGATGTGCCTCGCGCGCCGTCGGCGCACGCAACAACGAAACGCCGGCGTAAGCAACCGTATTGCCGAGCAGACTCCAGATCATGCAATGAGTGATTTCATCAAAGCCGGTCAACCCAAACAGGCTTTGCGGGCGCAAGATGTCCAGACCGAACATCCCCGACGACATAAAATCCACGGGAAGCCAGCCCGACTTGGCAAATGATGGCAGCATGAGCGTATAGCCCCAGACCATAAAACCCACCAACAAACCGGCCAATGCGCCATCGCGCGTCCCGCCTTTCCAATAGAGAGCGCCAAAAACCGCAGGTGCAAACTGCGCCACGGCGACAAAAGAAATCAATCCAATCGACACCAGCGCATGCGCCTCGCCGGCAATCCTGAAATAGAGATAGCCCAGCGCGAGAATCACGCCAATCGCAACACGCCGGATCGTCAGCAGCAGACCAGAAAGATCACTGCGCTCCTCTAACCTAAAAAACGGCAAGCGAAACAACGCTGGCATAACAAGATCGTTGCAGACCATGGTTGACAATGCGATGGTTTCAACGATAACCATGCCGGTCGCGGCCGACAACCCCCCGATATAGACAAACAGCGTGAGAAACTCTTGCTGGTGCGCCATCGGCAAGGTCAGCACGAAGGTATCGGCATCAACGCCTGTGGGGAAATGAATCATGCCCGCAAGCGCCACCGGCAGCACAAACAGGTTTATCAGTAACAAGTACAGCGGAAACATCCAGACCGCGCGACGCAGATGGCCGGGGTTAACATTTTCGACAATGGCGATCTGGAACTGGCGCGGCAACAATAACGAGGCAAACATCGCCAGAAACAACAGTGCGCCCCAACTGCCATAGGCGACCGGTGTAACCGGCGCGCCCCCACTACGCTGCGCCATGGCGGGCAATGCCGCAGCCTTGGCGAAAATATCAGCAAACCCGTCGTGGATGCCCCACACCACAAAAATACCCACAGCAAGAAAAGCCACGAGTTTGATGATCGATTCAAAGGCAATCGCCGCCACCATGCCCTCGTGCCGCTCCGTGGCGTCCAGATGGCGTGTGCCGAAAAGAATAGTGAAACCGGCAAGAATAATGGCTACATACAAGGCACCATCTTGATGCAATGGAACCGCCGCAACACTGGCCGGCATGATGATCTGCGGATAACTTTCGATCACCGAAAAACTGTTCGACACGGCTTTCAGTTGCAAGGCAATGTAGGGAATGATGCCCACGACCGCAATAATAGTGACCAACCCCCCCAGCAACTGGCTCTTGCCGTAACGCGAGGCAACGAAGTCGGCAATCGAAGTAATGCGATTGGCCTTGGCCACCCGCAGCATCTTCATCAGCACAAATCCGGCGAGTGCGAAAAGCAGGGTCGGCCCGAGATAGATCGGCAAGAACCCCACGCCACTGGCCGCCGCGCGACCGACGCTGCCGTAGAACGTCCAGGTGGTGCAATACACGCCCAGCGACAGCGCATACACCACGGGGCTGGAAATCAGCGAACGCCCCGTATCAGCCCGATGGTCGCCATACCATGCAATGGCAAACAATATGCCGAGATAGACGAGCGAAACAACAACAATGACCCATCCCTGTAGCATCGCTAATCCGTACCGCCTTCAACCGTCACCGCCAAGAGGCCGATCAACACCAACCAGATAACCATCAAGTAGGCATACAACAGCGGAATTCCGAACACATCACCGCCACGATTGAAAATGTGCAAGACAGGAAAGTTGAACAGCACAACACCCAGCAAAAACAGGGCAAACAGTCGTTGCGCCGTCAGTCGCGAGCGGATCATTGCACAACCTCCTTGGTCGGTTAGCGCATTATAGGCAGCAAGGCGTGCCGGCTATGATGCTTCCTGTTGATCGGTCTTACGAAAAAAGGGCGCCGAAGCGCCCTTTTTTCTTGTGTTACAACTCCACAGCTCAGGCGTTTTGCTTGAGTTGATCCAGAATCTGCGGATTTTCCAGCGTGGACGTATCCTGCGTGATGTCATCGCCCTTGGCCAGACTGCGCAGCAGGCGCCGCATGATCTTGCCAGAACGGGTCTTGGGCAGGTTCTCACCAAACCGGATGTCTTTCGGCTTGGCAATCGGACCGATTTCCTTGCCCACCCAGTCGCGCAGTTCTTTGGCGATACGCTTGGCCTCTTCGCCAGTCGGCGTCGCCTGCTTCAACACCACGAACGCGCAAATCGCCTCGCCGGTCAGATCGTCCGGACGACCCACCACGGCCGCCTCGGCCACCAGCGGGTTGGCCACCAGCGCCGATTCAATTTCCATGGTGCCCATGCGATGGCCAGAGACGTTCAGCACGTCATCAATACGACCCATGATGGTGAAGTATCCGGTCTTCGCATCACGCATCGCGCCGTCGCCGGCGAGATAGAGCTTGCCGCTGAAATCAGCCGGGAAGTAGGATTTGACGTAACGATCCGGATCGCCGTAAATGGTACGGATCATTGACGGCCAAGGCTTCTTGACGACAAGGAAGCCGCCGTTGCCCCACGCAACATCATTGCCGGTCTCATCGACGATAGCGGCCTGAATGCCCGGGAAAGGCA
This sequence comes from uncultured beta proteobacterium, assembly GCA_903946745.1. Taxonomy (GTDB): domain Bacteria; phylum Pseudomonadota; class Gammaproteobacteria; order Burkholderiales; family Rhodocyclaceae; genus CAJAWW01. Next base: position 972 of record CAJAWW010000329.1, on the reverse strand, counting down.
GCGTGCACGAACCCGGCACCAGCGGCGTGACGCCCGGCAGCGGGGTAATCATGTGGCCGCCAGTTTCGGTCTGCCAGAAGGTATCGAGAATCGGGCAACGACCGCCGCCGATATTGTTGTAGTACCACATCCAGGCTTCCGGATTGATCGGCTCGCCCACCGAACCGAGCAAACGCAGCGAAGTCAGGTCATAGTTCTTCGGGTGCGTAGTCGGGGTCGTTTCGGAAGCCTTAATCAAAGAACGGATCGCTGTCGGTGCCGTGTAGAAAATGGTGACCTTGTGATTCTGGATCATCTTCCAGAAACGGCCGGCATCCGGATAGGTTGGCACGCTCTCGAAGACGATTTCGGTGCCGCCACAAGCCAGTGGGCCATAGGTGATATAGGTGTGACCGGTGACCCAACCGATGTCGGCCGTGCACCAGAAAATATCGTCGGGCTTCAGGTCGAACGTCCACTTCATGGTCAGGACGGCATGCAGCAGATAGCCGCCTGATGAGTGCTGAACGCCCTTAGGTTTACCGGTAGAACCCGAGGTATAGAGCAGGAACAGCGGATGCTCGGCACCCACCCATTCGGGCTCGCAGACATCGGATTCATTGGCGACAATCTCGTGATACCACACGTCACGGCCGGCGACCATATTGCAGGCACCGCCCGTACGCTTGATAACGACCACGCTCTTCACCGCGTGATTGGCTGCCATTTCCAGCGCCTCATCGACAGCCGGCTTGAGCGGAATATTCTTGCCACCGCGGCACTGCTCGTCGGCCGTGATGACGGCGACTGCACCGGCATCGAGAATACGCTCTTCAAGCGACTTGGCGGAGAACCCGCCGAACACCACCGAGTGAACCGCGCCAATACGAGCACAGGCTTGCATCGCAGCGATGCCTTCAACCGACATCGCCAGATAAATCAGGACGCGATCGCCCTTCTTGATACCCTGCGCCTTCAGTGCATTGGCAAACT
>CAJAWW010000328.1 GCA_903946745.1 uncultured beta proteobacterium | reverse complement strand
CCGGACAAGGAATGGCTGACTGGCGAAATTCGCAAGGTGCTGGCGGATTTCCCCGGCATGGACATCGCCTTTACGCAGCCAATCGAGATGCGCGTGTCTGAGATGCTGACGGGTACGCGCGGCGATCTGGCGATCAAGGTGTTCGGCACAAGCCTTACGGACCTGAACGCTCTGGCAGAAAAAATTGCAGCGCTGTTGAAGACGGTACCCGGTGCACAGGATGTCCTGACGGTAAAGAATGAAGGCGTGCAATTTTTCACCGTCGATGTTGACCGCCTGATGGCGGGTCGCTTCGGACTTTCCATCGAGGACATTGCCACCGCGTTACGCACACAGATCGAAGGGCAGTCGCTGGGGCTGGTGCTGGAGGGTGGGCGGCGCACACCACTAATGATCCGTGGCGCCGATGATGTGCGTATGTCTCCGGCATTATTCTCCAATATTCACATTGCCTTGGCGAGTGGGGCCAGCGTGCCGTTGTCAGCCGTTGCAACCCTGAGGCGCGTGGCCGGTCCGGTCAAGGTCGATCACGAGAACGCAGCGCGTCTGGTGGTGATTCAGGCCAACGTGACGGGCCGCGATCTGGTTGGTTTTGTCGAGGAGGCCAAAGCCAAAGTAGCCGCCGAAGTAAAGCTGCCAACCGGCTACCGTCTCGTTTGGGGCGGACAATTCGAGAATCAGCAACGCGCCGCCAAACGATTGATGCTGGTGGTGCCGATAGCGCTGGCGCTGATCTTCCACATCCTGTTCACGACTTTCGGTTCAGTGCGGCAGGCGGCGATGGTCTTCGTCAATATTCCATTCGCGCTGATCGGCGGGGTATTTGCCCTGCTGATCGCCGGCGAATATCTGTCGGTACCGGCCTCGGTCGGTTTCATTGCGCTGCTGGGTATTGCAGTGCTGAACGGATTGGTGCTGATCTCCTACTTCAACCAGTTGCGCGCCGAAGGACTACCGTTGCAGCAGGTGGTGATCGAGGGCGCGCGGCGGCGTCTGCGACCGGTGTTGATGACCGCTTCAATCGCCGCCTTCGGTCTGGTGCCACTGCTGTTTGCCACGGGTCCCGGTTCGGAAATTCAACGTCCTCTGGCCATCGTCGTCATCGGCGGACTGATTACTTCGACGTTGCTGACACTGGTGATGCTGCCGATTCTTTATCAACGCTGGGGAAGCGAATCATGACCAAACATCTTGACACCTGCCTGCATCTGGTTTTGCCGGGTGCGTTGAAAGACCGGATTCTGGATCAGCTACTCATGCATGCACATTGGGTGGGGCCGTTTACCACGCATCGCGTTGAGGGGCACGGCGACCCTGAGAGCATCGCCAGTCCGGCCGAACAGGTGCGTGGTCGTGCCGAACGGGTACAGATCGAAATATTGATGGAATCCGCGCATGTTGGCGAGCTATTGAATAGTTTGCGCGCCGATATTCCTAGCCCACAGGTCACATGGTGGCAGACGGCGATCAGCGCTTCCGGGAGTTTTGCATGATGCGCGCGGTGCTTTTGGTAATGGTCATTCTGGCGCTACCGCCGTGTGCGCTGGCCGCTGAAAATCAGGGTTCGGTAGCGGCATCCGATTTACCGCCAGCGGCGCAGGTTGCGCAGGCGTTACGCCGGCATCCACTGGTACGTTCGGCCGCCGCCGGTGTGCGAACCGAGACCGCCAATCGCGAACGTCTGATTGCCGGACCGCACGAAACCTCGCTTACATTTGCCGCTCAGCGCAAACGTGATCGCACCATTGATCTGTCGACTCAGGAGTACGAGGTTGGTATCGCGCGCCCCATCCGTCTGCCGGGCAAGGCGGCTAAAGATGCCGAGCTTGGTGCTGTGGGCGTTGAGCAGGCCGGGTTCGAGCTTGGCGATGCCCTGCACGAGACGGCGCGCTTGCTGCTTCGGCAGTGGTTCAGTTGGCAACGCGAGGCCACAGCGATGATCGAACGCACTGCGCAACTGGCTCAGTGGCAGCGTCAGCATGACGTGGTACAAAAGCGTGTGAGCGCCGGTGATGCACCGCGTATGGAGTCGCTGTTGTCGGAAGCGCAAGTGATGCAGGCACAGTCTGCGCTTGCCGAAGCGGCAACCCGGCGAGCACTGGCAGAAAACGAATTTGCGCGCAATTTTCCTACGCTCGAACTGCCCGCCCAGATCATTCCTGCAGAGCCATCCGCGGTGGTGTCGTCGGCCACCGGCTGGCGTGAGCGCATTCTCACGCACAATCATGAGCTTGCCGTGGCTCGTAGCGCAGCAAAACGAGCCCAGTTAACTGCGCAACGGCTCGAAGCCGAGCGAATGCCCGATCCGACGCTTGGTCTGAAGTTGGCTAGCGAGCGCGATGGTCAGGACCGGATTGTCGGTCTGCAGTTTTCCATTCCATTTTCTGGGGGCGCTCGTAGTGCTAGCGCTCGTGCCGGTTCGGCACAGGCTGATGCCGCAGGGGAGCGTGAAGCACTCATACTCAGTCGCGTCGAGGTGGAGGCCTGGCGTACCCTCAATCAGGCCGAAGCGTCCCATGCCCAGTGGCGGCGACTATCGGATATCGCCGCACGCATGGACGAGAACGCCGGCCTGCTGGAAAAGGCCTGGCGTCTTGGTGAAGGACAGTTTATTGAACTGCAAGCGGCACGCCGCCAGGCCAATGAAGCCCGCTTGGGCGCGGCACAGGCTCGGCTCGATGCCAATGAAACGCGCTATCGTTTGCTGCTGGATGCGCATGAATTATGGGAACTCGACGACGCCACCCCGTCATCCGCACCGTAGTTTCAGCGTCGACTATTTCGTTCAGAACACGTTCTTAGAAGGTGACTTCAATCCGCGCACCAACCACGGTCGCGGTTGGTGCGGCCGCGGTGCCACCCGGATGGCGGATGCGTTGATAGTTTGG
>CAJAWW010000327.1 GCA_903946745.1 uncultured beta proteobacterium | reverse complement strand
GTGGCAGTCATAGCGGTCGTACCAGTGTGCGCCAGAAAATGATGGGCCAGTCGAGCGTCGATAAAACCGGACGGCGATTGAAGACATCGAATCCAGCGGCCTCGATTTTGTCGAGAATGCGCAGGCCGCCAGCGACAATGGCGCGAATTTCGAGGCCGATACGACCCGGCAGATCCCAGCCGAGCGAGGCACCGGAGCGCATCAGGGTGCGGGCGCGTTCTACCTCGAATTGCAGCAGGGCACAAAAGTCGACGCTGGGGATACGGTGTTGTAGGTCGTTGGCGCTGAGACCAAAGCGCACAAGATCGTCGTGGGGCAGGTAGATGCGCCCGTTGGCACCCTTGGAGAGATCAATGCCAACATCCTGCCAGTGATTGATGAGTTGCAAGGCGGAGCAGATGGCGTCCGAACGAAGCAGGTTCTCCGGCGTGGCGTGACCAAATAGGTGTAACAGCAGGCGGCCAACCGGATCGGCCGAGCGCCGGCAATAGTCCATTAGCTCCGCAAAATTGGCGTAGCGATCCTTGTCGATGTCCTGAATGAAGGCGTCAAGCAGGTCGCGGAAGAGTTGCAGGGGCAGTGCGTGTTGCGCGATGACCGGACGCAGGCGCAGAAATATTGGATGCGATGTCGGCTGTTGGTGTGCGATGGCATCCAGTTCGGCCTGATAGCCGCCGAGCAGAGCGCGTCGCTGGGCAGGTGGCAGATCGCCTTCATCGGCGAAGTCGTCAGCGCTGCGGGCGAAGGCGTAAATAGCCGCGATCGGCTCGCGCAGGGCGGGCGGCAGAAGAATGGAGGCGACGGGAAAGTTTTCGTAGTGTTCGACGGACATTTTGGCAGCCATGGCGCGGCGCAAGTATAGAGGTGTGGCGCGGCAAACAATCAGAAACAATCTGTGAAAGCAGGTAAAATCTTCGATCCACTTCGTGCTGCGCCTGCTTGTCTGCGGCCGATTGAATGGGCCCAGGTGGCGAAATTGGTAGACGCAGCAGGTTTAGGTCCTGCCGCCGCAAGGTGTGGGGGTTCGAGTCCCTTCCTGGGCACCAATGGCACCAGCGCAGCAGCACCCCTGCCGGAATAGAAGCTCCGGTGTTTCGGATATTTTTTGAATTTCTTAAAACGGATACAGAGATGACGGATACAGCAACGACGACCGCAACAGACCTCGCCACCAGCGCACCGGATAGCGCCCCGGTTAGTGCCCTTGAGCGTCGTATCGAAATGACGGTGGTAATGGCTGACATCGAAAAGGATGTTGAGCAGCGGTTGAGGCAGATGGCGCGCACGGTGAAGGTGCCCGGTTTCCGACCAGGCAAGGTGCCCATGAAAATGGTGGCGCAACAGCATGGCCATCAGGCACATTCTGAAGCACTGGGTGCCGCTGTCGAAAAGGCCTTTGGTGAGCAGGTGCGCGCGCAGAAGCTGAAGGTTGCCGGGCAGCCGCGCATCGAGCCGAAAATGGATAACAGCGAAGGCGCGATGACGTTTTTTGCGACATTCGAGGTGTACCCCGAAATTTCGTTGGCAGATTTGGCCGGCCAGTCGCTGGAAAAAGCGACACTGGTGGTGACCGATGCCGAAGTCGATAAAACGATCGAGGTGCTACGCAAGCAACGCACAACCTATGCAGGGGTGGATCGTGCCGCGCAGAATGAGGATCGTCTGGTGATTGATTTTGTCGGTCGCAAGGATGGCACTGAATTTCCCGGTGGCAAGGCGGATGATTTCGCTGTGATCGTGGGTGGCGGCAATATGGTGCCGGACTTTGAGGCGCAACTGGTGGGTGTCAAGGCGGGGGATCGCAAGACCTTTGATGTTAAATTTCCCGATGACTATCAGGCCGAGGATCTTGCTGGCTTGACGGTGCAGTTCGAGATTACCGTGAAGAAGGTTGAAGCCCCGCAATTGCCTGCGGTGGATGCTGAATTTGCGAAGCAGTTGGGCGTGTCCGACGGTGACGTTGAAAAGATGCGCCATGAGGTGCGCAGCAACCTAGAGCGTGAGGTGAAGAAACGCCTGAACAGCAAGCTTAAAGAGCAGGTGATGGAGGTGCTGCTTGCGGTGAACCCGATCGAGGTGCCGAAGGCGCTGATCGAGATGGAATCGAACCAGATGGCCGATGCCGCGCGTCGTGACATGGAATCGCGTGGTATGAACGTGAAGAATATCCCGTTCGATCCGAGCTGGTTTGGTGCGCAGGCCATTCGCCGCGTCAAGTTGGGGCTTTTGCTTGCCGAACTGGTTAAGGGGCGCGAGTTGCATGCGAAGCCGGAGCAGGTGCGTGCCGTGATTGATGATTTTTCTCAGACCTTCGAAGACCCGACCGAAGTGGTGCGCTGGTATTACTCGCAACCGCAGCGTCTGGCCGAAGCTGAGGCGCTGGCGCTGGAAAATAATGTGGTTGAGTGGGTTCTGGGTCAGGTCAAGGTGACTGAACAGGCTGTCGATTTCGACGATCTGATGAGTAATGCAGGCAGCGAGTCCTGATTTTTTCGGAGATACCCATGTACGGATCACACTATCAACCACCCCGTCAATCGCAGCTTGGTGCGTATGACTCACCCGCGCCCGATGCTCAGGGTTTGGGACTGGTGCCTATGGTCATCGAGACCAGCGGGCGTGGCGAACGAGCTTACGATATCTATTCGCGCTTGTTGCGCGAGCGGGTGATCTTTCTGGTTGGCCCGGTAAATGATGGAACGGCGAATCTGATCGTTGCGCAACTCTTGTTTCTTGAATCAGAGAACCCTGACAAGGATATTTTTTTCTACATCAACTCTCCGGGTGGTTCGGTAACGGCCGGTATGGCGATTTACGATACCATGCAGTTCATCAAGCCGAATGTGTCAACGCTATGTATCGGCCAGGCCGCCAGCATGGGCGCATTTCTGCTGGCTGCCGGCGAAAAAGGCAAGCGTTTCAGTCTGCCGAACTCGCGCGTTATGATCCATCAACCGATGGGCGGGTTCCAGGGGCAGGCGTCTGATATTGAGATACACGCCAAAGAAATCCTCTTTCTCAAGCAAAAGCTCAACGCTATGCTGGCGCAACATACAGGGCAGCCTATTGAACGTATCGAGCGTGATACGGATCGTGATAATTTCCTGTCGGCGGACGCGGCGGTCGAGTATGGGCTGGTGGATAAGGTGTTGCAGAGCCGTGCGGAAGTTGCAGCAGCCTGAGTTCTTGGGCTGTAGGCGCGCCAATCGAGGCAACTTGGGCAACCTGGGGAATTTTGGGAATTATTGATCGTGGATAAAAAATCCGGTAACAGCGAGAAGTTGTTGTATTGCTCTTTTTGCGGCAAAAGCCAGCATGAGGTCAAAAAGCTGATCGCGGGTCCGTCAGTTTTTATCTGCGACGAGTGTATTGAGCTGTGCAATGACATCATCAGCGATGAGGTCGCCGCGGAACCGGCGGAAAAGTTCGGTGGAGGCTTGCCTGCGCCCAAGGAAATCCGCGAGATTCTCGATCAGTATGTGATCGGGCAAGAGCCCGCCAAAAAGATTCTTGCTGTAGCGGTGTACAACCACTACAAGCGTATTCGTCATCAGGAAAAAGGCAGTGACGGCATTGAGCTGTCAAAGAGCAACATTCTGCTGATCGGCCCGACCGGATCCGGCAAGACGTTGCTGGCACAGACGCTGGCGCGTTTGCTCAACGTTCCCTTCGTGATGGCCGATGCCACCACGCTGACAGAAGCCGGTTATGTCGGTGAAGACGTCGAGAATATCATTCAGAAACTGCTGCAAAAGTGCGATCACGATGTCGACAAGGCGCAGCAAGGCATTGTCTATATTGATGAAATTGATAAAATTTCACGCAAATCCGATAACCCTTCGATTACCCGTGATGTGTCCGGTGAGGGTGTTCAGCAGGCTTTGCTCAAGCTGATCGAAGGCACCGTGGCGAGCATTCCGCCGCAGGGGGGGCGCAAGCATCCGAATCAGGATTTCATCCAGATTGACACGACTAACATCCTGTTTATCTGCGGGGGCGCCTTCGACGGTCTTGAGAAGGTGATCCGCAACCGCTCGGAAAAGGGCGGTATTGGTTTTGGTGCTGAGGTTAAAAGCCGTGACGCCGAGAGCATCGCCGAGACGCTGGCACATGTGGAGCCGGAAGACCTCATTAAGTTTGGTCTGATTCCGGAACTGATCGGCCGTCTGCCGGTGATCGCCACGTTGCGTGAATTGGATGAGGTTGCGCTGATTGAAATTCTGATCGAGCCAAAGAACGCGCTCGTCAAACAGTACCAAAAGTTGTTTTCGATGGAGGGCGTTGAGCTGGAAGTTCGCCCGTCTGCCTTGCAGGCCATTGCGCGCAAGGCTCTCAAGCGCAAAACGGGCGCGCGCGGCTTGCGCTCGATTCTTGAAAATGTTCTTCTGGACACCATGTATGAGTTGCCTACGCTCAAAAGCGTGAGTAAAGTGGTGATCGATGAGAACACCATCGATAGCGGTGCCCAGCCGTTGATGATCTACGAAGATCAGCCCAAAGTTTCCGGCGCGAAGAACTGAGTTTGGGCGGTGGCGGTTGCGGCGGTGCTTGTGGGTCGAATCTGTTGCCTTGAAAACCGATTGAATACCTGATTATCGCCCCCATGTAGGGTGGTAATCCAAAACTGAAGGACACTACGATGTCTGGCGCACCAGAATCCATCACCGAAAAGCATGATCTTCCTCTCTTGCCCTTGCGCGACGTGGTGGTTTTTCCGCACATGGTCATTCCTTTGTTCGTCGGGCGCACCAAGTCCATCAAGGCGCTTGAAACCGCCATGGAATCTGACAAGAGCATTCTTTTGGTGGCGCAGAAATTTGCTGCGAAGGATGAGCCGGTTCCCGAAGACATGTACGAGATTGGCTGTGTCGCCAATATCCTGCAGATGCTTAAACTCCCTGATGGCACGGTCAAGGTTCTGGTGGAGGGCGTGCAACGGGCACGCGTACTGCGCATTGAAGACCAAAAGACCTTATTCGTTGCCGATATCGTGTTGGTGCCGCCCGGGGAGCCGGGCGATCACGAGGTCGAGGCCATGCGCCGCACCGTACTGGCGCAGTTCGATCAATATGTAAAACTGAACAAGAAGATCCCCCCCGAGGTGCTGACCTCGTTGGCGGGCATCGGCGAAGCGGGGCGGTTGGCAGATACCATTGCTGCGCATCTCCCGCTCAAGCTTGAACAAAAACAGGAAGTGCTGGAAGTGTTCGGTGTTTCCGAGCGGCTTGAAAAGCTGCTCGGGCAGCTTGAGGCCGAACTCGATATTCTTCAGGTTGAAAAGCGCATCCGTGGTCGTGTCAAGCGCCAGATGGAGAAGAGTCAGCGCGAGTATTACCTCAACGAACAGGTCAAGGCCATCCAGAAAGAACTCGGAGAAGGCGAAGACGGTGCCGATCTTGAGGAAATGGAAAAGAAGATGAAGGCCGCCGGTATGAGCAAGGAAGGCCTTGCCAAGGCGACGGGCGAACTGAAAAAGCTGAAATTGATGTCACCGATGTCGGCTGAGGCGACGGTGGTGCGCAATTACATCGACACGCTGCTCGCGCTGCCATGGAAGAAGAAATCCCGCATCAGCAAGGATTTGCCGGCAGCAGAAAAAGTGCTCGACAAGGATCATTACGGTCTGGACAAGGTTAAGGAACGCATTGTCGAATACCTTGCCGTGCAACAGCGCGTGGATAAGCTCAAGGCACCGATTCTGTGCCTGGTTGGCCCTCCTGGGGTGGGTAAAACATCGCTGGGGCAATCGATTGCAAAGGCCACCAACCGCAAGTTCATCCGCATGGCGCTGGGTGGGGTGCGTGACGAAGCTGAAATTCGCGGGCATCGGCGCACCTACATTGGCTCCATGCCGGGCAAGATTTTGCAGAATATGAGCAAGGTGGGTGTAAAAAATCCCCTCTTCTTGCTTGATGAAGTCGACAAAATGGGTCAGGATTTTCGGGGTGATCCATCGTCAGCATTGCTTGAGGTGCTGGATCCGGAACAGAATCACACGTTTCAGGATCACTACATCGAGGTTGATTTCGATCTGTCGGACGTGATGTTTGTGGCCACAGCGAACACCCTGAACATTCCGGCGGCATTGCTTGACCGCCTAGAGGTTATTCGTCTGTCTGGTTACACGGAAGACGAAAAAGTGAACATTGCGCAGCGTTACCTTGTGCCCAAGCAGATGAAGAACAACGGCATCAAGAACGACGAGCTAACCGTCACCGAGGACGCCCTGCGCGATATCGTTCGCTATTACACACGTGAAGCCGGTGTGCGCTCGCTTGAGCGCGACATTTCGAAGATATGTCGCAAGGTGGTGAAAACCTTGGTGATGAAGGCGCGCAAGAACAAAATGGTTGTGAATGCACGCAATCTTGACAAGTTTCTCGGTGTGCGCCGTTTCAGTTTTGGCATGGCCGAAAAAGAAAATCAGATTGGTCAGGTGACCGGATTGGCGTGGACCGAAGTGGGCGGTGAATTGCTGACCATTGAAACTGTCGCGCTGCCGGGCAAGGGCAAGACCATGACCACGGGCAAGCTCGGTGAGGTGATGCAGGAGTCGATCCAGGCGGCGTTGTCTGTGGTGCGTAAGCGCAGCAAGTCCTTGGGCATTCCTGAAGACTTCTACCAGAAGAGCGACATTCACATTCATCTGCCGGAAGGTGCCACGCCGAAGGACGGTCCTTCGGCCGGTATCGCGATCTGTACTGCGCTGGTGTCGGTGTTGACGGGCATTCCGGTGCGTGCAGACGTGGCCATGACGGGCGAAATTACGTTGCGTGGCGAAGTTTTGCCGATTGGCGGGCTCAAGGAGAAGCTGCTTGCGGCAGTGCGTGGCGGCATTCGTCTGGCGTTGATTCCGGAAGAAAATGTTAAGGATCTGGCTGAAATTCCGGACACGATCAAGAACCGTATTGAAATCCAACCGGTTCGGTGGATCGATAACGTGCTTGCGCTGGCGCTTGAACGCGTGCCGGAGCCACTGGTGGGGGACGTCGTGGTGGATGCTGCGGTGGCACCTATTGTGGCTGTCGCGACCAGCGATGCCGCGGTTGTTCCGGCTGTCATTACACACTGATCTTATCGGGCACACTGCAAACTGCACTGCAAACTTCGTCGAACTGATAGAATCATTTCCGTTATTTTTGCAGTTGCAGCGACAAATTCCATCGGGTGTTTAGCTCAGTTGGTAGAGCGTCGCCCTTACAAGGCGAATGTCGGCGGTTCGACCCCGTCAACACCCACCAATCAAGCGACAAAGGCGAACCTGAGTTCGCCTTTGTCGCATTCAGGGCAGTCGGATCATGCTAGATATTATTCGCAACAATAAAAAGTTTACGCAGGGTTTCCTTATCCTGATTACGTTGCCATTCGCTTTCTGGGGTGTTGACTCTTATGTGGGCAGTGGTGGTGATGGTGCGGTGGTGGCGACTGTGGGTGACAGCACGATCAGTACGCCGGAATTGCAAAATGCCTTGCGTGAACAGCAGGATCGTATGCGTCAGCAACTCGGGTCACGGATGGATCCGGCTTTGTTTGACACGCCGCAGATGCGTCAGGCGGTGCTCGATTTTCTGGTGAATCAACGCCTGTTGTCCGTGCATGCGCGCAAAAACCGGCTGACCGTGGATAACGCGCAGTTGGTGAGCTATATTTCCTCGGTACCATCGCTACAGGAGAACGGGCAGTTTTCCAATGCACGCTACAACGCGCTGGTGGCAGAGCAAGGCGTGAGCAAGGACGTGTATGAGGCGCGCTTGCGGCGCGACATGGCAATGCGGCAGCTGGTGCTGCCGGTGACTGATGCGGGAATTATGGGTCAGGCTTCGGCCAATCGCTGGATTGGCGGGCAGTTGGAACAGCGCGAGATTTCAGAGATACGCTTGTTGCCGGATGCCTATATTGGGCAGATCAAACTGGCAACGGATGCGGCACAGAAATATTACGATGGCAATCGTAAGCAGTTCGAGTTGCCTGAACGGGTGCGAGCCGAGTTTGTGATTCTGAGCAAGGATGCGCTGCTGGCACAGGCCAGCATCAGTGATGCGGATATCAAGGCGCGCTACGAGGCTAACGCAGATCGCTACAAGGAAGCGGAATCGCGTCGTGCGAGCCATATCCTTTTTACTGCTGGCAAGGCGGCCTCAGAGGCTGAGGTCAAGGCAATCAAGGCTAAAGCAGAGGAGGTGCTGGCACTGGTGCGCAAGACCCCTGCAGATTTTGCCCGGCTGGCGATGCAGCATTCGCAGGATCCGGGTTCTGCCAAGAATGGCGGCGACCTCGACTGGTTTGCGCGTGGCGCGATGGTAAAAACCTTTGATGAGGCTGTATTTGCGCTTAAGGAAGGCCAGATTTCTGAGCTTGTTCGTTCCGATTTTGGATTTCACATCATCCGGTTGACGGGGATGCGCTCCGAACGCTTGAAACCGCTGGCGGAAGTGAAGTTGCAGATTGCGGCTGAGCTCAAGGCCGAAGTGGCTGCTAAAAAGTTTGCCGAGGCCGCGGAGTCTTTTAGCAACATGGTGTATGAGCAAGCCGACAGCCTGCGTCCGGTTGCGGATAAATGGAAGCTGACCACGAGCCAGAGCGAATGGCTGGCTAAGGGTGTCAAACTGCCCGCTCCGTTTGATAATGCCAAGCTTGCAGCGGCCTTGTTTACCGATGATGCGGTTAAGAATAAACGCAATACCGAGGCGGTTGAAATAGCGCCGGGCATGATGGCCGCTGCCCGCATCGTCGAGCACAAGCCGGCGGCCCTGCAGCCTTTTGAGCCGGTTAAGGCCGAGATTGAAAAGTATGTGCTGCGCGATGAAGCACTCAAACTTGCGATTCGGGATGGTGAAGACAAGATTGCACGGTTGGCCAAGGGTGAGGCGATTGATCTCAAGTGGCCAGCGACGCGCAGCGTCAGTCGCGGGGTTGCGCAAGGGCTTAGTGCAGAAGCCGTGCGTGCCGTTTTCAAGGCTGATGCAACGACGCTGCCGGCTTATGCGGGGGTGGCTGTTGCCGGGAGTGGCTATCTGCTTTATCGCGTGAGTGGTGTGAAAAAAGTGGAACCGGCCAAGGATGATCCGCGTGTCAGATATCTGGCAGATCAATATGCCCGCGCAGTGGCTGAAGAGGAGTTCTCGGCTTGGATTGCGGTGCTGAAGCAACAATATCCTGTGGATATCAAAAAGATTCCAACCGCAACAAAGTAAAAAAATGCCCTCGTTTTGAGGGCGTTTTTTTGGGGCATTGCTGCGTTGTATCCGTCAGGGTGGCAAAGGCTCGGCGTTACCCAGTGCGGTAGTGTTCATGCCGCCATCGACATAGAGCACCTCGCCGGTGATGCCGCTGGCGAGGTCGGAGAGCATGAAGGCGGCGGCATTGCCGACTTCTTCGATGGTGACATTGCGGCGCAGCGGGGCGTGGTGTGAGTTGTAGGACAGCAGCTTGCCGAAGTTGCCGATGCCGGATGCCGCCAGTGTTTTGATCGGGCCGGCAGACAGTGCATTGGCACGGATACCCTGTGGCCCCAGACAGAAAGCCAGATAGCGTGTTGCGGCTTCAAGGCTGGCCTTGGCAAGCCCCATGGTGTTGTAGTTGGGCATGGTGCGTTCGGCACCCAGATAGCTTAACGCCAATAGCGATGCATTGTTGCCCTTCAGCAGCAGCGGGCGCGCGGCTTTGGCCAGCGCCGGAAAGCTGTAGGAAGAAATGTCATGGGCGATGCGAAAGCCCTCGCGGGTGATGCCGTCGAGAAAGTCGCCTTCGATGGCGTCGGAGGGGGCGAAGGCGATGGAATGCACCAGACCTTCGAGTCCGTCCCATGTTTGGCCGATACTATCGAACAACGCAGTGATGTCGGCATCTTCTGCGACATCGCACAGATAGATCATGGTCGAATCGAACTCTTCAGCAAACTTGGCAACGCGATCCTTGAAGCGCTCGTTCTGATACGTGAAGGCGAGTTGTGCGCCCTCGCGATGGCATGCCTTGGCGATGCCGTAGGCGATCGAACGGCTGGAGAGCAGCCCCGTGATCAGAATGCGTTTGCCGACAAGAAATCCCATCGCGTTTCCTTACTTGAATCGAGGGGGCAATTATAGCGGATCGGCTAAACTCGCCCTCATGCGTGTGCGGACAATCCTATTCGTGTTATTGCTGCTGACCGGTTGCGGCAGTGCTCTGAATGACCCCTATCCGGCAGCGGATCGTGGTGGAAACATTCTTTACAGCGGCTTTACCGACCGCCCCAAGCATCTTGACCCGGTGCAGTCGTACAGCGAGGATGAGATTACCTTCACCGCACAGATTTACGAGCCGGTGTTGCAGTATCACTATCTGAAACGCCCTTATCTGCTCACCGCGGCGACGGCCGTAGCGGTGCCGCAGCCGCGCTATCTCGATGCCGGCGGAAACGCGCTGCCACCGGATGCCGATCCGACGCGGATTGCCTTTACTGATTACGTGATTACGCTGCGCCCGGGCATTCGTTATCAGCCGCATCCGGCATTTGCGCGCACTGCCAGTGGCGATTTCACCTATCACGCGCTGAGCCTTGGCGACCTGAAATCAATCGATACGCTGGCGGCGTTTGCGGTGCGCGATACGCGTGAGTTGGTGGCGGCAGACTATGTGTATGGCCTCAAGCGGTTGGCGCATCCACAACTGCACTCGCCGATTCTGGGGCTGATGAGCGAATATGTGATTGGCCTCGACGCGTTTAGCAAAAAATTACAGCAACAGCAAAAGTCGACGCTGGGGACACGGCAAAGCGGCTGGCTGGATCTGCGCGAGCACGCGCTGGATGGTGTCGAGGTCATCGACCGCTATCGTTACCGCATTCGCATCAAGGGCAAGTATCCGCAGTTTCTTTACTGGCTGGCGATGCCGTTCTTTTCGCCGATGCCGTGGGAGGCAGATAAGTTTCACAGCCAGCCGGGCATGAAGGAAAAAAACCTGACGCTGGATTGGTATCCGGTCGGCACGGGCCCTTACATGCTGACCGAGAACAACCCGAATTCGCGCATGGTGCTGGAGCGGAATCCGAATTTTCATGGTGAAACCTATCCTTGCGAAGGCGCACCGGGTGATCCTGAGGCGGGGTTGCTGAAAGATTGCGGCAAACCGCTGCCCTTCATCGACAAGGTGGTGTTTACGCGCGAGAAGGAACAGATTCCCTACTGGAATAAATTTCTGCAGGGTTATTACGATGCTTCCGGCATTGCCTCCGATTCATTCGATCAGGCGGTGCAGGTGGGCAGTGGCGGTGAAACGGCATTGACCGATGCCATGCGCGCGCAGGGCATCGAACTCTCCACGTCGGTGTCGACGTCGAGTTTTTACATGGGTTTCAATTGGCTCGATGCGCTGGTCGGTGGCAGTGACCCGAAGACGGCGGATGCTTCGCGCAAGTTGCGGCAGGCGATTTCCATCGCGCTCGATCAGGAAGAATTTATTTCCATCTTTCAGAACGGGCGCGGCGTGCCGGCGCAGGGGCCGATTCCGCCGGGGATTTTTGGTTACCGGGAAGGTGAGGGCGGGATCAACCGGCAAATTTATGACTGGCAGGGTGGTTCTGGTGGATACGCGCAGCGTAAGCCGGTGGCAGAGGCCCGCCGCCTGCTCGCCGAGGCCGGTTGGCCGAACGGACGTAACGCCACGACGGGCGAGCCGCTGGTCATCAATCTGGACACTACAGCGACCGGCGTTGGTGCCAAAGCACGCATGGACTGGTTGCAAAAGCAATTCAAGAAAATCGATGTGCAACTGGTGGTGCGCAGTACCGACTACAACCGGTTTCAGGAGAAAATCCGCAAGGGTACGGCGCAGTTGTTTTATTTCGGTTGGAATGCCGACTACCCGGATCCGGAAAATTTCTTGTTTCTGCTGTATAGCCGGCAATCGGCGGTGAAGCACGACGGATCGAATGCGGCGAATTACCAGAACCCCGACTACGATCGCCTGTTCGAGCAGGTGCAGACCATGGAGAATGGGCCGCAGCGGCAGTTGTTAATTGATCGCATGCTTGAGTTGCTGCGTACCGACGCGCCGTGGATATGGGGTTTTCATCCCAAGGATTACAGTTTGCATCACGGCTGGCTGTTGAATCGCAAGCCGAGCAAGGTGGGTCACAACACCTTCAAATATCAGCGCGTTGATGCGAGTTTGCGGCAGATGCGCCGCGCCGAATGGAATCGCCCCGAATGGTGGCCGTTGCTGGTTGTGGTGCTGCTACTGGCCGCTGCACTGGTTCCGGCGTGGCGTGGCTACCGGCGGCGCGAAACTGCGACGGCTACCGCTGACTGATCAGGGAGCCGGTTCAAGCGCCTGCCACTTGCCATCGCGCAAGGACTGCAGCGGGCGAAAGTTGGCCTTGTAGGCCATTTTTCGACTGTCACGAATCCAGTAGCCAAGATACAGCCAAGGCATGCCGATGTACTGGCACTGAGCAATCTGCCAGAGCACGCCGAAGGTGCCATAACTGGCGTTGGCAAGGTCCGGCTCGTAAAACGTATAGACCGACGAGAGCCCGTCAGACAGCACATCGACAATGCTCACCATGCGCAGAATGCCGTCTTCACGGAATTCAATCAGACGGCTATCGACGTGGCTCTGCAGCAAAAAATGCCCGTACTGGTCGCGGCTGTCCTGATCCATGCCGCCGCCCGAATGGCGCGCCGCCTGATAGCGTTGGTAGAGCTGATAGTGTTCTTCGCGAAAGTTCAGGTTGCATTCGCGCGCGTCGAGGTTGGCGTGCAGCGCAAGCGCCCGGCGCTGGCTGCGTGTTGGCGTGAAGTCGGCGACGGCAAGCCGTACCGGCTGGCATTCACGGCAGGCATCGCAGTGGGGGCGGTAGGTGAATACGCCGCTGCGACGAAAGCCGGACCGCACCAGATCGCTGTAGGTGGCCGGATCGATCAGGTGCGTTGGCGTCGCAACCTGCGAACGGGCCATACGGCCCGGAAGATACGAGCAGCCATAGGGGGCGGTGGCGTAGAACTGGAGCAGCGGAAACGGCGGCAGATCGCGCAGATGGGTCATGCCACGGCTCGGAAATGACCGTCGATGGCGTGGCTAAGCCAGCGCGCTGGTGGCTCGTTTGACGCGCACAATACGTCCAACCGCTCGGTGAATTCGTGGCGGTTGATCGGACGGGCGCCCATCGAGGCGAGGTGTGCGGTTTCCATCTGGCAGTCGATTATGCCGAATCCACGCACTTTGAGGGTGGCACAGAGATGGGCGAGGGCAATTTTCGAAGCGTCGCGCACATGCGCGAACATGGATTCGCCATAGAAGGCGCGGCCGATCGCGATACCATACAGCCCGCCGGCCAGTTTTCCGTCGATCCAGGTTTCAACGCTGTGGGCGAATCCAAGGCGATGCAGTTCGCCGTAGGCCGCACGCATGTCGTCGGTGATCCAGGTGCCGTTTTGACCATTGCGCGGTGCCGTGGCGCAAGCAGCGATTACGGCATCGAAGGCGGTGTCGAGGCGCACTTCATATGGCGCATGACGCAGTGTCTTGGTCAGTGAGCGAGTGATGCGGATGGCATCTGGGAGCAGCACCATGCGCGGGTCGGGGCTCCACCATAACAACGGCTCGTCGCCGGATGACCACGGGAAAATGCCGCGACGGTAAGCGGCGATCAGCCGTTGCGGCGAGAGATCGCCGCCGGCAGCGAGCAGTCCGTTGGGGTCGGTGAGGGCGGTCGTGACGTCAGGAAATATGATTTCCCGACCCAGCCACGGAATCATTGCCGGTTGGGGAAGCCGACGACGTGATCGACGGCCAAGCGGATGCCGATCTGTTCGCCGATGGCGTGGTTGTGATGCGAGGGCACCAACGAGAGCACTTCGGCACCCGAATCAAGACGCAGGGTGTAGAGAAATTCGGCTCCGCGAAATGACTTGGCGACGACCTCGGCCAGCACGTCGCTGGCGTCGTCATGGATGACGTCATCCGGGCGCAGCAGCACGTCGAGCCGGCAGCCGCGTCCGCATTCGGCGCAACTGGTGCCGCATTCCATCGGCACATCCGATTCAAGGATGCCGAGTTCCACCTTGATCGACTGGCGGCTCAGCACTTCACCGGAGATGAACACGCCCTGGCCGACAAAATCGGCAACGTGGCGCGTGGCGGGGCGGTGATAGAGGTTGTAGGGGGTGTCCCACTGTTCAATGCGGCCTTCACGCATGATGCCCACGACGTCGGCGACCGCAAAGGCTTCGTTCTGGTCGTGTGTGACCAGAATCGCCGCCATGCCGGCACGTTTGAGAATGTCGCGTACTTCCAGCGACAACCGCTCGCGCAGCGCAATATCGAGGTTGGAGAAGGGCTCGTCGAGCAGTAACAGGTGCGGTTCTGGTGCCAGCGCACGGGCGAGTGCCACGCGCTGCTGCTGGCCACCGGAAAGTTCGTGTGGATAACGTTCGCCACGATTACTCAGACCGATCAGATCGAGCATTTCATCCACCCGTTGCCGTATCTCCAGCGTCGACTTTTGATGTAGCCCGAAGCCAATGTTGTCGGCAATCGATAAATGCGGGAACAGGGCGTAATCCTGAAACACCATGCCGATCCGACGTTTTTCGGCCGGCATGTGCAGGTTGGTGTCAGCGACGGTGACGCCATTGAGCCGAATGCTGCCGGTGGCGGGCCGCTCGAAGCCGGCGATCAGGCGCAGCATGGTGGTCTTGCCGCAGCCGGAAGCGCCCAGCAGGCAGGCGATCTGGCCGGTTTCCAACTGGAATGACAATTCCCGCACCACGGCTTGGGTGCCGTAGGCGTGACTGATGCAGTCGATATCGAGAAGAGGCATGATTGGCGCAAGGATAAAGCAAGATGAGATTCAGTCTCAATTATAATCAGCCGGTCGTGTCGCGTTCCTCTCCCCCCTCGCCGCTGGCTGTTTTTTCATTCGCACTCGCGGTTCTGGTCGCGGTGCCGGTGCTTGCCGTGGGCACCAACCTGTTTTCGGGTGGCACGGGTGAAACCTGGCGTCATCTGCTGGCGACGGCGCTCCCTGAGTACGTCATGAATTCCATCTGGCTGTGTTTGGGCGTTGGCCTCGGTGTGGCCGCGCTGGGGACTGGTGCGGCGTGGCTGGTGGCGATGAATGACTTCCCGGGGCGCCGTATTGCCGAATGGGCGTTATTGTTGCCGATGGCGATGCCGGCCTATGTGCTGGCCTATACCTACACGGATTTCCTGCAATTTGTCGGCCCCTTGCAGACCGGTTTGCGTGAACTCTTTGGCTGGCGCAAGGCCGACTACTGGTTTCCCGATGTGCGCTCGCTGGAAGGTGCCATCGTGCTGTTTTCCTGTGTCCTGTATCCCTATGTTTACTTGCTGGTGCGCACGGCGTTTCTGGAACGCGCCGGGGGCATGATTGAAGCCGCCCGCGCGCTGGGGCTAAATCCGTGGCAAGGTTTCTGGCGCGTGTCGATTCCGCTGGCGCGTCCGGCGATTGCCGCCGGCATGGCGCTGGCGCTGATGGAAACCTTGGCAGATTACGGCACGGTGGCCTACTTTGCCGTACAAACTTTTACCACCGGGATTTACCGGGCGTGGTTTTCTCTGGGTGATCGCGTTGCCGCCGCACAGCTTGCCGGCGGTTTGCTCGGTTTCATGGCGCTGCTGATTTTGCTGGAACGTGTGAGCCGCGGCCACGCTCGTTACCATGACACCACCGGCCGTCGCCGCGCAACGCGACAGGTGCTGACGGGTTGGCATGCGCTGCTGGCGCAAGTCGGTTGTGCCATTCCGGTGCTGATCGGGTTTCTGCTGCCGGCCATTCTGTTGCTGCGCTTGGCGTTTTCCGACACGGGGGAGGGTGGCATCCAGTCGGGTGAGCGCTTCCTGATTCTTGCACGCAACAGTTTTACGCTGGCGGCGGTGACTGCCATGCTGGCGGCGTTTCTTGCCGTGTTACTCGGTTATGCGGCGCGCGATGGCCGGCCGCTGTCAAAGCTGGCGAACCGCATCGTCGGGCTGGGCTATGCCGTCCCCGGTTCGGTGATCGCCGTCGGCGTGCTGATCCCGGTGACGCGGCTGGATCATGGCTTGTCAGCCTTGTGGCTGCAGATGACCGGAACCAATCCCGGCTTGCTGCTGACCGGCAGCATCGCGGCGCTGGTCTATGCCTATCTGGCACGCTTTCTGGCGATAGCGTTGCAGTCGGTGGAAGCGGGCATGTCGCGCATCACGCCCAACATGGAGGCGGCGGCGCGCAGTCTCGGCGTTGGTCCCGGCGAAACCTTGCGCCGCATCCATCTGCCCTTGCTGCGCGG
>CAJAWW010000326.1 GCA_903946745.1 uncultured beta proteobacterium | reverse complement strand
TCCTGCGATCAACGTCAATGATTCCGTGACCAAGTCGAAGTTCGACAACCTCTACGGCTGCCGCGAATCGCTGGTGGACGGCATCAAGCGCGCCACCGACGTCATGATCGCCGGCAAGGTCGCCCTGATCGCCGGTTACGGCGACGTCGGCAAGGGCTCCGCCCAGGCCATGCGCGCGCTGTCGGCACAGGTGTGGGTCACCGAAATTGACCCGATCTGCGCGCTGCAGGCGGCGATGGAAGGCTACCGCGTCGTCACCATGGAATATGCTGCCGACAAGGCCGACATTTTCGTCACCTGCACCGGCAATTACCATGTCATCACCCATGACCACATGGCAAAGATGAAGGATCAGGCCATCGTTTGCAACATCGGGCATTTCGACAATGAAATTGATGTTGCTTCCGTTGAGGGCTATCAGTGGGAAGAAATCAAGCCGCAGGTCGATCATGTAATCTTCCCGGACGGCAAGCGCATCATCCTGCTGGCCAAGGGTCGCCTGGTGAATCTGGGTTGCGGCACGGGGCATCCGTCGTATGTGATGTCTTCGTCATTCGCCAATCAGACCATTGCACAGATCGAGTTGTTCACGCGCAACGCCGATTACCCGGTGGGTGTGTATGTGCTGCCCAAGCATCTGGATGAAAAGGTCGCGCGTCTGCAGCTACGGAAACTCAATGCGCAATTGTCCGAACTGACCGAGCAGCAGGCCGCCTACATTGGCGTGCCGAAGACCGGCCCGTATAAAACCAACAGCTACCGCTACTGACCCGGCACGGTTGTAACAGGGCATGTCGCGCGCCGACGCGCTGCTGGTGACTCGGGGGCTTGCGCCCTCGCGCACGGCGGCGCGCGCCATGATCGAGGCCGGCCGGGTGTTTGTAAAAGTCGACGTTGGCAATACGGTCGTTGCCAAGCCGGCGATTGATTTACCAGATTCGATCGAATTCAATGTGGTGCCGGATGCGGCCGATCGCTATGTCTCGCGCGGCGGCCTGAAACTGGCCGGCGCACTGGCCAAAAGCGGCATCGACGTGACGGGATTGCGCTGCCTCGATGTCGGGCAATCGACCGGCGGCTTCACCGATTGCCTGCTACAGGCGGGTGCCGGTGCCGTGGTCGGGGTGGATGTCGGCCATGGTCAGTTGCACGCCAGACTGACCACCGACGCACGGATCCTCTGCATTGAAGGCATCAATGCCCGCGCACTGCAAAAGTCGACGCTGGACGAACGGGGCATTGCAGCGAATTTTGATTTGATTGTCGCCGATGTCAGTTTCATTTCGCTGACGCTGGTGCTACCGCAGTTGCCTGCGTTGCTGGCGTCCGGCGGCACCATTCTGCTGCTGGTCAAGCCGCAGTTCGAAGTCGGCCCGGAGCATCTAGCCAAAGGCGGCGTGGTGCGCGACGCAGCACTGTACGAAATGCTGGAAGTACGCTTTCGTGCGCTGTGCAGCGATCTTGGTCTGAACGTGCGCGGTTGGTTTGACAGCCCCATCGTTGGCGGCGGTCGTGGCAACATTGCGGGCAACCGCGAATTTTTTCTCTGGATTGAATCATGAATCTTGACCTGTCGATCGAATTCTTCCCACCACAAACTGATGAGGGCATGGAAAAGCTGCGCGTTGTTCGCGACAAGCTTGCGGTGCTGAAGCCTGAATTTTTCTCCGTCACTTACGGCGCTGGCGGTTCAACGCGCGAGCGCACGCTGGCGACGGTGATGGAGATCGCCGCCAAGGGCCACAACGCCGCACCGCACCTGTCGTGCATCGGCTCGACGCGTGAGGGCATCCGCGAAATTCTCGGCGTGTTCAAGGCGCAGGGCATTCGGCGCATCGTCGCACTGCGTGGTGATCTGCCCTCTGGCATGGCTGACCCGGGCGAGTTC
>CAJAWW010000325.1 GCA_903946745.1 uncultured beta proteobacterium | reverse complement strand
TATTGCGCAGCCATCCAAGCACCGACTCATTGGCGATTTCCGCGTGAACAACAGCGTGCTCCCAACTATTCAGCACCGCGACAAAATTCCCCGTGCCATCCACATACAGGTGATGCGCATAGGCGCGATACGCGGGGTCGGCGCGATCCACGCCCAGCATGATCTCGGCGGGCGGCAGGAACGCCAGCGGCTCCGGGTCTTTCGCCACCTCCTGCACCTTGTTGTAATCCTCCTGCTCGGCCGTGGTCAGCTTCTTGATGCCAGCTTTATTGGCTTTCAGCAGCGCATTGATCCGCTCGCCGCAGGTTTTCTCCAGCGTTTTCCACGCTCGTTCATCTTGCAGACACAAGAATAGCTCCAGCTTCGCTCGGCTTGGCGTGTCGTCAGCCTCGTCGCGGTCGTAATGCGTCTGCCAGTAATCAAGGTTCAAGCCTTCGCCGAGACGCTGCCCGGCGCGGTTGAACAGGTCGTCGATGTTCTTCTCGTCCAGCGGCACCGTCACCGTCTGGCCGTGGATTTCTTTCCATGTACCTTGCTCGACGGTGACCGCGTTGAGGGTGATCGTGCCCGATGCCTGCACCTTCGCGTCAAACCCGACATCCGCTTGCTTGAGCCGGGCAATCTCCGCATCCAGCGTGTCGATGATGGTTTTCTTCGAGCCATCCCAAGCCGACATATCCACTTCGTGCATCGTCGTCAGCAAGCGCGACAAGCGCATCAGCCGGCGCGTGTTCGACAACTTGCGAATGCGCTCCACGCGATACGTCGGCAGGCCGGCCAACGCCTCGAACGCTTCGGCCATGTCGGCATCACGCTTGAAGGTCACCAGCTTCGCGCCATCCTCCACATCGGTCGGCGGCAGCTCCATCGGGTCGCCTTGTTTCAGATGATTGACAACGCGCGTCAAGCCCTCCTTGTCGTAGTGTGGCAGATAGAGCGACACCGAATTCAGCGCTTCGCTGCCCTCGATGCGACGCGCCAAGGGCGTGCGCACCATGCGCCCGATCAACTGCGCAATCAGCGTATCGTCCTGCGCCGCGCGGAACGACATCATTACTTCGGCACGTGGGCAATCCCAGCCGGTGGTCAGCGCCATTTTGAACAGCACAAAACGGATGCCGGTTTCTTCCTGAATGCGCGATGGGTCAATCTTGCGAATCAGCACGCCATGCGCTGTGATCGGTGCGTCGTGCTCGAAGCAATGGGCAATCTCCAGCGGGTTGATCGGCCCGGTTTCCTTCTCGATGGTTTCGATCACCTCATTCAGATCAGTGCGCGACAGCGCCTCGCTGTTACCGTCTTGCACTTGAATAATGAGCGCCGGGTGCACCATGGGTAGCCCCTGCGCCTGCGTATAGCTGCGCCATTGGTCGCCCATGGCACGCCACTGCTGCACGGCAGCGCGCAACATGGTCGTATCGGTCGGGAACGCCTCGTTCGGATGAAAAACCATGATGCGATCTTTCAACAGGCCGGACGCACGCACGTCGAGCGGGTTCACCTCGCACTTGCGCGGCGTGCGGTTGGCTTCGCCGTCGATC
>CAJAWW010000324.1 GCA_903946745.1 uncultured beta proteobacterium | reverse complement strand
CCGGATATCCTGCAGGGCCGCTCGTTACTCGATCTGATTCACGCCGATGATCTTCCGGCAACACAAAACGAGTTCATGCTTCTGACCCGGGGCAAGCCGGAATCCGAGTTCGAGAACCGCTGCCGATGCGCCGACAACAGTTATCGCTGGCTGGTCTGGAGCGTCAATCCTGCGACCGACGAAGGTTTGTTCTACTGCGTCGCGCACGACATCACCAACCGCAAGCGCGCCGAAGATGCCATACGTATGGAATATGCCTTCCGTAAGGCCATGGAAGAGTCCGTGATGACCGGTTTGCGCGCCATCGATCTGGAAGGGCGAATCATCTATGTAAACCCGGCCTTTTGCCGCATGGTCGGTCTGGAAGAGCAGCAGTTGATCGGATGCAGGGCACCATTTCCCTACTGGCCGCCGGATGAGATCGCGCTACAGCAACACAATCTGCAACTGACTCTGGAGGGTAAGGCACCGCCCAGTGGATTCCAGATCCGAATCCGGCATTCCAGCGGCGAGTATGCCGAGGTGCGCATCTACGTGTCGCCACTCATCGACGGCAACGGCAAACAGACCGGATGGATGGCCTCAATGGTCGACATTACGGAGCCGATGCGTACCCGCGCCGAACTGCTGGCCTCACACGAGCGCTTTGTCGCCGTTCTCGATGGCCTCGATGCTGCCGTCTATGTCGCTGATGCGCAGACCGATGAAATACTGTTTGCCAACCAGTCGCTCAACGCTATCTTCGGCGCGACGGCAATCGGCCACAATGCCACGGATCTGTCAGCATGCTGGTACTACGACCCGGCGCGGTTGCTGCGAGATCCGCGCGATCTGCTGCCCGTGGATGTGCCGTGCGAATTGTTCGACGGCGAAGTCAGCAACGAACCGACCAGCCGCTGGTACCATCTGCGCGACCGTGCCATCCGCTGGGTGGACGGAAGAGTCGTGCGCATGGTGATCGCCACCGACATCACCGGGATCAAGCAGATCGAGGACGAAAACCTGCGCCAACAACTGCGGCTGGAACAGACCTCACGCCTGATTGCCATGGGTGAAATGGCCTCGACGCTGGCCCACGAACTCAATCAGCCACTGGCTGCCATCGCCAACTACACGATGGGTTGCGCGACCCGGATGGAGAGTGGAAAGTACCAGCGCGAAGACGTTCTGGCGGCCTTGCAGAAGGCCAGCTTTCAGGCCGAACGCGCCGGAAAGATCATCCGCCGCATGCGTGAATTCGTGAAGAAGAGCGAGCCGCATTGTGTTCCGGTTTCACTTGCCAGCATCATTGAGGATGCCATCGGCTTCGCCGAGATCGAGGCGCGCAAGAGCGGTGTCGAGATCCGCATTGAGATGCCGGAGATCCTTCCCCCGGTTTTTGCCGACCGGATCATGATCGAGCAAGTGCTGCTCAACCTGTTCAAGAACGGCATCGAAGCCATGACGCAGACACCGCGCAACCGCCGTCTGCTGTCCATCTGTGCGAACCTAAACGAAGCCGGTCAGGTTGAAATCGAGGTGCGCGACTGCGGCCACGGCATCGATGTGAGTACGGCAGAACAATTGTTCGCGCCATTTTTTACAACTAAGGAGCAAGGCATGGGTATGGGGCTCAACATCTGCCGCACCATCATTGAATTTCACAACGGTCGCATGTGGGTTGAAGCCAACCCGGAGGGCGGCACGGTTTTCCGCTTTACGCTTCCGGTTGGAAAGGAACTTGTGCCATGACCGACACCACAACGATCAACGAGCAGTGCGTGTACATTGTCGACGACGATGAGGCGATTCGGGATTCTCTCGCCTGGCTACTCGAGGCGAACGAACTGCGTGTCTGCGCATTCAATTCCAGCGAAGACTTTCTTGAAGCGTGGCACGACGGCATGGCGGGTTGTTTGGTCCTAGATGTGCGCATGCCAGGCATGAGCGGGCTGGAACTGCATGAAAAACTGCAGGCGCGGCATTCCAGGCTGCCGATCATCTTCGTCACCGGGCATGGCGATGTGCCGATGGCCGTATCCGCGCTCAAGAGGGGCGCGGTGGACTTCATCGAAAAGCCGTTCAACGACAAGGAAATCCTGCACCTCATCCATCAATGCCTGAGTGCGGATCGCGCGCAACACGCGCAACACCAGCGCGACGCCGATATTCGCCGCCGCCTCACGGGGCTGACCGCACGCGAACGCGAAGTCATGCAACTGATCGCCGCCGGCCGGCTTAACAAACAGATCGCTGACGAACTTGGCATCAGCATCAAGACCGTGGAAGTGCACCGCGCCCGCGTCATGGACAAAATGGAAGTCCGCTCAGTCGCCGAGTTGGTGCAATGCGTGATGGAATCCGGCGGCACGCCATAAACCGAAGTTCCGGTTTGTCTGGCGGCCTTGCGCATCTCCCGTCCGTCTGGCAATAAATCCAGTTCGCTCTTCTCGCCTAGCTTGATGCCAAGATGCTGCAACACGTCGTTTCTGAAAATCACCTGCCCCTTTAACGGCACCTTTAACGGTTACATGCGAAAAGTCGACGCCGGGGTGGCGGTACTGTCAGGCAAAATCAAGCACTGTCACACCCGCCAGCTTGCGGAAGTCCTTGCCGTTTTGTGTCAGCACCGGAAAGTCATGACACACGGCCGTCGCGGCGATCTGGATGTCGTGGGCACCGACGGTCTCGTTGCGGGGAATGGCCGCCAATAACTGGGCATGTATCCGGGCGACTTTCTGATCGAAGGGTAAGGCGGGAATGGATGCCAGAATGCTCTCGACGAATGCGGTGCGCCGGATACGTTGCGCGTCGGTTTGTGCGCGTTGCACGCCGACGAGCAATGCTGTGGGCATTGAATTGGATTGACTGGTGTCAGGGGTTAAGCTGACTCCAATGAAGTACCATCTCACCACATTCGCTAATCTCGCCCGCTGACTTGGGTGTAGCAAGAATAAGTCGAGAGAGTCTATTTACATGAATTTGCAGAACAAATCATTCACGCTAGCTGATCCACAACATGGGCCAGCGCAACCGGAGCTGCGTGAGATGTTGCGCCGCCCGGTGTTTTGGATTGTTGTCTGGGCAACTTATTCACTGCTTGCGCTCGGCTATTTTGGCTACCAGAGCGCATGGCTCAATACTATGTGCATCACGCCCCGATGATCAAAAGACTTCTT
>CAJAWW010000323.1 GCA_903946745.1 uncultured beta proteobacterium | reverse complement strand
CAATCCGGCCCTGATGAAAACGATGGACAGAATCAACAAACTTTGGGGAAGAGGAACGTTGCGTTCTGCTGCTGACAAATCGCGCCCCTATGGAGCCACCGAATCGCGGCCTAATGGAGCCAGCAAAAGGGTGAGAATTTCATGATTCGGACGGGGTGATTTTTAGTCGTTTTTCGGGGAATTAGCAACCACCGAAATGCCGCTGGAAGGGGGTCAAGTGGTCGTGGAATAAATGGGCCGGGGGTTTGGCCCGTTTATGCCGCGAAAGCCGCTTGACGCCCTGGAAGAGGCCAACGCTACCGGCAGTTGCCGGGGATGTGGTTTTCATCCCCGGCGGCTGCCTCACGGCGAGTGTGGGGTCTGGGGCAACGCCCCAGGGTTTGGCCGTGAGAAAGAGATCAAGACACTGCAGAACGTTTGACGCGCCCGGCACTGGCCGTCGCCAGCACTGGTTGATCCGGCAACGGCCGAGGCTTGCGTCGCGTCTCGCCGTCGAGCACGATGCGATACGCCTTATCGCGCAACCGATCCAGCGTTGCCGCGCCCATCAACTTGTTTGGAAACGCCGCCCCCCACTCGTCGAAGTCCAGATTGCTGGTCAGGAGCGTTGTCTTGCGCTCATAACGCGCATCGATCAGATCATGGAAATCCTCGTCCTGCGGTGAGCGCATCGGCCGCAGCCCAAAGTCGTCGATCGCCAACACATCAATGCGCGCCAGTTGCAGCAACTTGCGCTCAAACACGTTCGTCGCCCGGGCCGCGTGCAATTGCGCCAGCAATTTCGCGTGCGTAATGAACAGCACCTCGTAGCCCGCGCGCAAAGCGCAGTGACATAGCGACTGCACCAGGTGCGACTTGCCGGTTCCCGTGGGTCCGGCGATCAGCACCGGTGCCTGTTCCGTGATGAAGCGGCAGGTGGCCAACTCCGCCAACAAAGCCGAATTCACCGATAGACAACTGGCTGTGTCAAAACGCTCAAATGTCTTATCACCCATCACCTGGGCTTTACGCAGCCGCTGGGCAAATTGGCGCTGGTCGCGACGTGCGACCTCGTCTTGCACCAGCAGCGACAGAAAGTCCGTATAGGCCAATTGGGACTCAATCGCTTGGCGGTTGCGCGCCTCCAGCGAATCGAGAATGCCAGATAGCCGGAGTTGTTTGAGAAGGGGTTCGAGTTGGGGCATGGGATTCATGTGAAGCTCCTGAAATTGAATATCGATAGAAATGATGTTTGGGTGATGGCGTGGCTTTGGCCAGTCGTTGTCAGTAGCGGGACGCCCATCAATGCAGCCGATCCGCCGGCGTCCGGCTGAATCGTCCGCCATTGAGATACGGCGCTTCCAGCACCACGGCGTCGAGCAGATCGGGATGTTGGTCGAGTCCTTCCTTGAGAATCTGCTTGATCGTCCGGTAATTCGGTGACCCGAAGTTCAACGCCCGGCTACAGGCCGCCTCCAGACGGCTGCGCCCGTAGGTGTCGGCCAGTCGCAGGAGCCCTTGCACAGCTCGCAGATGATCCAGTACGCGATGCGCAAACAGGCGCTCAACGACCGCCTGCGTAGCAGGACCCACGGCCGTCGCTTGTTTCAGGCACCATTGTGGATCGCGCATCAGGAAGGCTTGGGCATCGGGTGGTACATGATCGCCGACGGTGGATTTCTCACCCTTCTTGAATAAGCGCGGATGCATCGCCACCAGTTCATGCTCATGATAAATGCGTAGCACGTCCGGCGTGATCTCCAGCCAGAGCGTCTGGCCGATCAGGCGGAACGGAGCCGAGTAGTAGCAGTAATCATGCTGAACGTGGCTGTTGGGATGCAGAATCGCTTTGGCCCAAGTGGCGCACGTCGGGGCGATATCGGGCAGTGTCTGCAGCAGAGGGCGCTCGATGGCAAAGCGGGAGAGCGGACGCTCGCGGGTACTGCCGTGAATGCGGTTGCCGGCCTCCCCTTGTACCCAGGCACGCAGCTGCTCGTTGGCATGGCTGACGCTATGGAATTCGCGCAACGGCATGAAGTTGCCCTTGACATACTTTACGCCGGCTTCGACGCGGCCTTTCTTCTTCGGATCGGCGACGGGACACGGGTCGATGATGAATCCATAGCCCAGTGCCAGTTCGCCGTAGGCACGTTGTACCGTGGGTTCGTAGTAGCAGGCTTTGGTGATGGCGCACTTGGGATTGTCGATGCGGACTTTGCGCGGAACGCCGCCAAACGACTCGAAGGCGTGGCGATGGCAGGAAAGCCAGGTTGCGACGGATTGGTCGCGTACGAGTTCGGCGTACTGGTGCCGGCTCCAGGCGAGAGTCATGATGAAGAACCAGGTCTTGCTGACTTCGCCGGTTTCACGATCGGTGATGAGCGGACCGGCACCGAAGTCGACTTGGGCCTGTTCGCCGACGGCGAAGTCGAGCATGACGGTGGCGATGGGTGTCTCGGGGATGGCGTGTTTGAGAAATCGGTACACCGCATGTACGCTGCCGGTGTAGCCGTAGGTGCGCGCCAGCGCTTGGCGGATGGTGGTGACGGCAATTCCTTGCTGATGCCAGGCGAGTACGTCGGCGCGGTAAGGCTCAACCGTCGAGGTGTTGGGTGGTGCTTTCGCGGCGGCGGATGCTATTACGGATGCTTTGTAGTGCTCGGCAATCACGGCGTCGTCAGGCATTGGGCTGGCTGCCGTCAGCCAGTTCTGTGCGTCGGCGATGATGCGGATGCGTGCCACCGTGCGTCTTCCGACGCGCTGCCCTTTGGCGATGCTTCGGTCGGTTTCACCCAACCTCAAACGCTGGATGATCTGTCTGATTTCGTACATTTCGAACCTCCTGTTAGCCATTGCATCTGCCCTCGGCAAATTGCCGCAGGGTACGCAATCGGAAGTCCGAATCCTTCTATTTCTGCCTTCTGCGTGGCTCCATTAAGCCGCGATTGTTCTGGCTCCTTTAGGCCGCGATTTCAGTGGCTCCATTAGCCCGCGATTTCAGTGGATCCATTAAGCCGCGAGTCAAATGGATCCATAGGGGCGCGAGATAACATGCTGAACGTGATTCGCCTTAAATAAAAGTCGACGCTGGCGGGACGCCAGGCGGGTTCGGTGTTACTAGCACCTTGCCCGCCGCATTGCCTGAGTCCGTCAGGCAGCGTCGTGTCCTCTTGCTCTATGAATCATTTGT
>CAJAWW010000322.1 GCA_903946745.1 uncultured beta proteobacterium | reverse complement strand
GCCGAGGCGATGTTGGCGCTGGTGCTGATCGATGCGGCCTTGCGCCATCGCGCACAGTGTGCTGATGTGGTCTGCCCGACACCGCGCATTGCCGCGCATTCCTGATAAATTCGCTGATAAATTCGCTGATAATTTTCCTTTACCAAAACACGAGGCTACTGCCATGAATGTCGATCACCATGACCTGCACCACGAGTTCCCCGAGTTCGCCACTTCGATTCACGCGCTGAAAGTGGGCGACAAGCATTTCGCCAAACTGTTCGACGAATACCATGCATTGACGTCGAGCGTCGAGGCGATTGAAGTCAAGGATTCGCCGGTGGCGGATGCGACGCTGGAAACCATGAAGCTGCGTCGCGTGCGCCTGAAAGACGAGTTGTACACCATGCTCAAGGCACATAAGGTCTGACGGTCTGACCCGCACGCGTCTGAAAACCCTGCTGCCCATGCACCCCATGGGGCAGCATGGGCGGTTGGCGGCGTGGTACTTCTGGTATTTCGCGTTTATCGGCGCCTTCCTGCCCTATTTCACGCTTTACCTGCAATCGATCGGTCTGTCGGCAGGTCGCATTGCCTTGCTGATGTCGCAGGCGCAGTTGATGCGCCTGGTGGCACCGTTGTTATGGACCTGGCTGGCGGATGCCGGTGGCCGGCGTGTCCGGACTGTGGTGCTGTCGACCGCTGCGGCCTTTGTCAGCTTTGCGGCCGTGTTTCTGACCCACGATTTTGTTGGCCTGCTGATTGCCATGGCGGTGCTGCATTTTTTCTGGAGCGCATCGCTACCCTTGGTGGAGGCGATTACGCTGGGGCATCTGGGCAGCAGCCCCGATGGTTACGGCCGCATTCGGTTGTGGGGTTCGGTCGGCTTTGTTGTGACCGTGGCGGGCGTGGGCTGGTTGCTCGATGTCGCGCCGATCACCGCGCAGTTGTGGGTCAGTTGGGCGCTGTTGCTGGGCACGCTGCTGAGCACGCTGAGCCTGACCGAAGCGCCGGCGCACCTGGTCGACACGACAAGTCGCGTCACGATGCCGCTGCGCGATGTGCTCAAACAACGCAAGGTGGTCTTTTTGCTCGCCGCCGGGCTCTTCATGACGGCCGCGCACGGCACGCTGTATGTTTTTCTCTCCATTCATCTGGTGGCTAACGGTTACGGCAAGGGGCTGGTCGGCCTGTTGTGGATGTTGGGCGTGGTGGCCGAAATTGTGATGTTTTTGTATATGCCGCGGATTGCCGCTGTGGCTTCGCTGCGCACCATTTTGCTGGTCTGCTTTGCGTTGGCGGTGTTGCGCTTTGCCTTGATCGGCTGGTGGGTGGAACTGCTCGGAGTGATTGTGTTTGCCCAGTTGCTGCACAGCGCCAGTTTCGGCGCTCATCATGCGGCCACTGTGGCTGCACTCAACCGCTGGTTTTCGCCGCGTCAGCAAGCCCGGGCGCAGGCACTTTACGGCAGCACGGCCTATGGTGCCGGTGGTCTCGGCGGGGCTTTGCTGGCCGGTGAGCTGTGGGAACGGGCGGGGCCTGCGTTGGCATTTGGTGCTTCGTCCGTACTCGCACTGATCGGTCTGGTGCTGGTCTGGCAGGGCGTTCCGGCCGATCAGGAGAGGGTGCCTGCGCGGGTGCCTGTGCAATAATCCGCGCTCTTCAAAGAAGCTGCCAAAATCATGTCAAAAACGCTCTACGACAAACTCTGGGAGAACCACGTCGTCCATGCTGAAGCGGATGGCACGACGCTGCTCTATATCGATCGCCATCTGGTGCATGAAGTTACCAGTCCGCAAGCCTTCGAGGGGCTGAAGCTCGCCGGCCGCAAGCCTTGGCGGGTGTCGTCCATCGTCGCCACCGCCGACCACAACACGCCCACGTCGCACTGGGAACGCGGGATCGAAGACCCGATTTCGCGTCAGCAGGTTGAAACGCTGGACGATAACATCCGCGAAGTGGGTGCGCTGGCCTACTTCCCGTTCAAGGACAAGCGCCAGGGCATCGTCCATGTAATCGGCCCCGAGAACGGCGCCACGCTGCCGGGTATGACCGTGGTGTGCGGCGATTCGCATACCTCGACGCACGGCGCTTTTGCCTGTCTGGCGCACGGCATTGGCACTTCGGAAGTCGAGCATGTGCTGGCGACGCAATGTTTGCTGCAAAAAAAATCCAAAAGCATGCTGATCCGCATCGAGGGAAAAGTCGACGCCGGGGTGACGGCAAAAGACCTCGTGCTGGCCTTGATCGGCAAGATCGGCACGGCGGGCGGCACCGGTTATGCCATCGAATTTGCCGGCTCGGCGATTCGCGGGTTGTCGATGGAAGGCCGCATGACGGTGTGCAACATGGCCATCGAAGCGGGTGCGCGCGTCGGCTTTGTGGCCGTGGATGAAACCACCATTGCCTATCTCAAGGGGCGCAACTTTGCGCCCAAGGGTGACGACTGGGACAAGGCCGTGGCGCACTGGCGCACGCTGGTGTCGGATGCCGACGCAACGTTCGATGCGGTGGTTGATCTGGATGCCCGGCAGGTGGTGCCGCAGGTCACTTGGGGCACCTCGCCGGAGATGGTTGCGGGCATCGATGCTTGCGTGCCGGCTCCCGAAGATTTCAAGGATCCGGTCAAACGTGAAGGTGTCGAGCGCGCCCTGCAATACATGGGGCTCACGCCGCGCATGCCGGTGAACCAGATCAAGATCGACAAGGTATTCATCGGTTCGTGCACCAACTCGCGCATCGAGGATTTGCGCGCTGCGGCGGTGGTGGCGAAGGGGCGGCATGTGGCCGCCAACGTCAAGCTGGCGCTGGTGGTGCCGGGTTCCGGGTTGGTGAAGGAACAGGCCGAGGCCGAAGGGCTGGACAAAATTTTCATCGCCGCCGGTTTTGAGTGGCGGCAGCCCGGTTGCTCGATGTGTCTGGCGATGAACGACGATCGCCTGTCGCCGGGCGAGCGCTGTGCGTCCACTTCCAACCGTAATTTTGAAGGCCGGCAGGGTGCCGGCGGGCGCACCCATCTGGTCAGTCCGGCCATGGCTGCGGCGGCGGCGATTGCTGGTCGCTTTGTCGATGTGCGCGAAATTTTGTAAGGCGGCGGATCATGGAAAAATTCATCAAGCTCGATGGTCTGGTGGTGCCGCTGGATCGCGCCAATGTCGATACCGACGCCATCATCCCCAAGCAGTTTTTGAAATCCATCAAGCGCACCGGTTTTGGCCCCAATGCTTTTGACGAGTGGCGCTACATGGATCAGGGCGAGCCGGGCATGGACAATTCGCGGCGCATGAAAAACCCGAATTTCGTGCTGAATCAGGATCGCTATCAGGGTGCTTCCATCTTGTTGGCGCGGCAGAATTTTGGCTGCGGCTCGTCGCGCGAACATGCGCCCTGGGCATTGCAGGATTTCGGCTTCCGGGCGATTCTCGGTGAATCATTTGCCGACATTTTTTTCAACAATTGCTTCAAGAACGGTCTGCTGCCGATCGAGTTGCCAAAAGCCGAGATGGATGCGCTGTTCGGTCTGACCGAGCACGCGCCGGGCTTTCGCCTGACCGTGGATTTGGTGGCGCAGGTGGTGGTGCGCCCCGACGGTCATGCGATCCCGTTTCAGATCGACGCGTTTCGCAAGGAATGCCTGCTGAACGGTTGGGACGACATTGGCCTGACCTTGCGCCATGCCGAAAAAATTCGTGAATTTGAAGCCCAGCGGCGACTTACCCAGCCCTGGCTGTTTGCATAAAGGAATGACGCGATGAAGATTTGTGTATTGCCCGGCGACGGCATCGGCCCGGAAATCACCGCCGAAGCAGTGCGTGTGCTGAAGGCCATGAACCTCGGTTGCACGATGGAAGAGGCACCCGTTGGTGGCGCTGCTTATCGCGCCAAGGGGCATCCGCTACCTGATTCAACGCTGCAACTGGCAAAAGATTCCGATGCCATTTTGTTCGGTGCGGTAGGGGACTTCAGCCTTGACACTTTGCCGCGCGAATTGCGCCCGGAACAGGCTATCTTGGGCTTGCGCAAGGAACTCAATCTGTTTGCCAACTTCCGCCCGGCGATTGTGTATCCGGAACTGGTGCAAGCGTCGTCGCTCAAGCCGGAAGTGGTAGCGGGGCTGGATATTCTCATCATCCGCGAACTCACCGGTGACATTTATTTTGGCAAGCCGCGCGGCATCCACACGCTGCCTAACGGCGAGCGCGAAGGTTTCGACACCATGCGCTATTCGGAGGGCGAAATCCGTCGTGTGGCGCATGTCGGTTTTCAGGCGGCAGCCAAGCGCAACAAGCGGCTGTGTTCGGTCGATAAGGCCAACGTGCTCGACACCATGCAACTCTGGCGCGAAGTGGTGATCGAGGTCGGTAAAGAGTACCCGGACATCGCGCTGACGCATCAATATGTCGACAACGCGGCGATGCAATTGCTCAAGAATCCCAAACAATTTGACGTTATCGTCACGGGCAACATGTTTGGCGATATTTTGTCGGATGAGGCGTCGATGCTCACGGGTTCGATCGGCATGTTGCCGTCGGCGTCGTTGAACGAGAAGAATTTTGGTTTGTATGAGCCGATCCATGGTTCCGCGCCGGATATTGCCGGTAAGAACATTGCCAACCCGCTGGCAACGATTTTGTCGGCGGCGATGATGTTGCGTTACAGTTTTGGTCTGGGGGCAGCGGCTGATCGCATCGAGGCGGCAGTCAAGAGGGTGCTGGCGCAGGGTGTGCGCACCGCAGATATCGCCGAAGCCGGGATGGCGACCGTCGGTACGACAGAAATGGGCGACGCCGTGCTGGCGGCGCTGTAATGTATTTACTGAATTTGAGAGAACAGTCATGAAAAAAGTCGGTCTGGTCGGTTGGCGGGGCATGGTCGGTTCGGTGCTGATGCAGCGGATGCGCGAGGAAAATGATTTCGCGCTGATCGAGCCGGTGTTTTTTACCACCTCGAACCCCGGTGGCAAAGCGCCCGAATTCGCCAAGGATGCGCGCCCCCTCAAAGACGCCAAGGACATCGATGCGCTGAAGGCGATGGATATCATCATCACCTGTCAGGGCGGCGACTACACCACCGAGGTATTCCCCAAACTGCGTGGCGCAGGCTGGAACGGTCACTGGATCGATGCGGCGTCTTCGCTGCGCATGAAGGACGATGCAGTCATTATTCTCGACCCGGTGAATCTCGATGTCATCAAGAGCAGTCTCACCGCCGGTGGCAAAAACTGGATCGGCGGCAACTGCACCGTCAGCCTGATGCTGATGGCGCTGGGTGGTTTGTTCAAGGCCGATCTCATCGACTGGATGACCTCGATGACTTATCAGGCCGCCTCGGGTGCTGGGGCGCAGAACATGCGTGAACTGCTCTCGCAGATGGGTGAAGCGCATCGCTCGGTGAAATCCCTGCTTGACGATCCGGCTTCGGCGATTCTCGATATCGACCGCGAAGTGGCGGGTATTTTGCGTGACGACAATTTTCCCACGTCGAATTTTGGCGTGCCGCTGGCGGGTTCGCTGATTCCGTGGATCGACAAAGATCTGGGCAACGGTCAGAGCCGCGAGGAGTGGAAAGGGCAGGCCGAAACCAACAAGATTCTTGGCCGCGACGCCACGCCGATCCCGGTCGACGGCCTGTGCGTGCGTATTGGTGCGATGCGCTGCCACTCGCAGGCACTAACCATCAAGCTCAAAAAGAACGTGCCGCTGGATGAAATCAATGCCATGCTCGCCGCCCACAATGATTGGGTCAAAGTGGTTCCGAATCAACGGGATATCACCATGAAAGAACTCACCCCAACGGCGGTGACCGGAACCCTGACGGTGCCGGTCGGACGACTGCGCAAGCTGTCGATGGGGTCGGAATACCTGTCCGCATTCACTGTTGGCGACCAGTTGCTGTGGGGTGCTGCCGAGCCGTTGCGGCGCATGTTGCGCATCCTCTTGCATTGATGCAATCCGGACGACCCAATGATGAGGCGAAGGTTGAGCTTGCATCGCTAACATCATGATGTTATTTTGTAAACACTAATCAGCCCTGTCGGGAGTTACCCGTGCGAAAAATTCAAAAGCGAAACCGGATCAAGGCCACACTGATGGCAGCGGCAATCGCTGCGCTGCCCATGTTGGCAACAACGCCGATATATGCCGCTGGTCTTGGCAAAATCACGGTGTTGTCGGCGCTCGGGCAGCCACTGCGGGCAGAGCTTGAAGTCACCGCCACCAAGGATGAAGCTCAGTCGATACAGGCCAAAGTCGCCTCTGCAGACGCCTTCCGTCAGGCGGGCGTCGAGTATTCCACTGCGTTGAGCACTTTGCGTTTTTCGCGCGACATCAAGGAACGCGGCGGCCGTCGCTATCTCGAACTCACCACCGATCGTCCGCTCAACGAGCCTTTCATCGACATGCTGGTCGAACTGAGCTGGGCGTCGGGCCGCCTGGTGCGCGAATACACTTTTTTGCTGGATCCGCCGGAGCTGATGCCGAAAACTGAACCGGTGGCGGTGAATGCGCCCGAGGTCAAAACCGAAGCGGTTTCCGCCAAGCCCGTAGCGGTAACTCCCGCCGCCACAGGGGAGGGTGTCTCGTCCGGTGATGCACGACCGGCGGTTTCCAAGCGTTCATCTGGCGCATCCGCGAAGGCGGCCGCTCGTTCAAGTGCCGCGCCGGCCACGGGTGAGCGCAAGGTCATGCCCGGCGATACGCTGGGCAAGATTGCAGCGCAGACCAAGCCCGAAGGTGTCAATCTCGATCAGATGCTGGTGGCGCTGTTCCGCAGCAATAGCGAGGCTTTCGACGGCGCCAATATGAATCGCCTCAAGGCCGGAAAAATTCTGGCTATCCCCGATGCACAGACCGCTGGTGCGCTCTCTGCGGACGCGGCACGCAAGGAAATTGTCGCGCAGTCGTCAGACTTCAATGCCTACCGCAACAAACTTGCCGGTGCGGCCAAGGCTGAGCCCGCGCGTGAGCTGGCCGCCAAACAGTCCGATGCCGGAAAAATTGCCCCCAAGGTTGAAGACAAGGCACCACCGGTTGCGGCGGGTAAAGACAAGCTGGCGGTGTCGCGTACTGAAACCACAAAAGATGCAGCAGCGGGCAGCAAGAACGCCAAGGACAAACCCCTGCAGGGACGGATTGCCACGCTCGAAGAGGATCTGGTGGCGCGTGACAGGGCGCTCAAAGACGCTAACAGCCGGGTTGCTGCACTCGAGAAAAATCTTAACGATCTGAAGAAGCTGGCCGAAATCAAGAGCAAGGGCGGAGCCGAACTTGAGAAGCAGTCTCAGGCAGCAAAACCTGCTCCTGCTCCGGCTGTTGTTGCGCCCGTTGTAGCGCCCGTTGTTGCCCCCGCTCCAGCGGCCAAGCCGGCAGAAGTTCCCAAGCCGGCAGAGCCATCGAAACCGGCTGAAGTCGCCAAGCCCGCTGCGGAAGCCCCCAAGCCGGCTGACGCCGCAAAACCTGCTGAGCCAGCAAAACCCGCCGAAGCCGCTGCGCCGCCAGCACCCAAGAAGAAACCGTTGCCGCCACCCGAGCCGGAACCCGAATCGAGTTTTGTTGAAGAAAATGTTCCGCTGGTGTTCGGTGGGGGGGCTGTGCTTGCCTTGTTGCTGGGGTGGTTGGGTATTTCAGCCTACCGCAAGAAAAAGGCTGGAGCGACCGACACGTCCATTGCCGAGGGTGATCTTTCGGCGCATTCCGTGTTCAGTTCGACCACCGTTGCACCGCCGCCGAGCGAGCAGGAACCCAGCATGTTCAGTGCGACCGGCTTTAATACGGCTGTCACAAGTGATGCCGTTGATCCTGTGGTAGAGGCCGATACTTTCCTTGCGTTCGGCCGTGATGCGCAAGCCGAAGAGATTTTGCTTGAAGCCATGAAGACGGATTCGCAACGTCTGGCGATCCCGCTCAAGTTGCTCGATATTTATGCTTCGCGCAAGAACCCTTCTCAATTTCTGGGTGTGGCGCGTCAGTTGCACGAGCTTACCGGAGGCACCGGCCCCGAGTGGGAAAAGGCTGCCGCCATGGGTGCCGCGCTTGATCCCGAAAATGCTCTGTACGGCGTGGCTGCCCCTGCCCCCGTGCAGCCTGCCGAACCCGCCGCGAGCGCGCCAGACTTTGGCGCGACCATGGTGATGTCCGCGCCGCCAGCGCAGTCGGCGCAGCCGGAAGAGAGCAGCGAAGCGGTCGTCCTCGATTTTGATCTCGATCTTGATGCCGCCGAACCCGCCGCCAATGCCGCCTCGGGATCATTCGATGCGAGCAATGCCGAAGTGGCTGCGCTGGATATCGATTTCGACATGCCAGCCGCAGCACCGGTCGATACGCTGGCGCTGGATGTCGTCGCGCTCGATATCAGCGATATTTCTGCCCCGCAGGTGTCTGCTCCGGCTCCTGAAGCTGCGCTACCGCTACCGCTGGATGCCAATAACATCGATTTCGAGTTTGACCTCGGTGAGTCTGCCGCTGTGCCCGAACCTGAACCCGAACCCGAACCCGAACCCGAACCCGAACCAGTAGCCGCCATGGAGGTTGATTTCGGTTTCGAGATGCCGGCTGTCTCGGCACCCGAGCCGGCGATGCCTGTGCTGGATATGGACATTGATTTTGATACCCCTCCCGCTGCCCCGCAGATGGCCGAACCGCTGATGACCCCGGGTATCGATCTGGCGGGAATCAGTCTCGATCTGGATGCGCCAGAGCCTTCAATCTCGGGAGAAGATGAACGTGCCGTGTCGCCAGCGTCGACGATTGCTGCCGAGGATGCAAATGCGATACCGGACAATCCTGAGGTGGCGACCAAGCTCGAGCTGGCGTTGGCCTATGAAGAAATGGGCGACCGTGATGGTGCGCGCGAGCTATTTCAGGAAGCCATCAACGAGGGTAGCCCGGGTCAGCAGGCCATTGCCCGCGCCAAACTCGACGGCCTCGGCTGATCGGCATTTCCCTCTGGCGGGTTCGCCAGAGGCGCTTTCTTCACCGCCTTCCGATGCATCCCCACCCCGCCAGCCTGATTCTGTTGTGGCTGGCGTTTCTTTTGCTGGCCTCGGCTCACGCTGGCACGCTGTTGCTGCAACTGTGTGCGATCAGCGTTTTTTGTGCCCTGCTTTTTTCCCGCACGCATTTGCGTCAGCTCTTGCGTCGTAGCCGCTGGCTGCTGCTGATGCTGGTGCTGCTGTTCGGCGGGATGACGCCGGGCACGCCGCTTGACTACCTGCCCGGCGCAACGCTCGAGGGGCTGCAACTGGCTGCTGAACATGCCGCACGGCTGATTCTGGCGCTGGCGGCGCTGGCGCTCGTGTTGAATGCCCTGCGGCCGGTCGAGTTGGTCGCCGGTATGCGTACCTTGCTGGCACCTTTGGCCGCCATGGGTCTGCCGCGCGACAAGCTCGCGGTGCGCCTCGCACTGACGCTGGAAGAGGTCGAACACGAACGAGGTCAGGGTGCTACCGAGACCACTGTGACCACAGCGACTACCATGGGCGATGTGCTGCTATTGCCACAAGCGACATGGGGTCGTGCCGACGCCGGGTTGGGCTTGCTTGCCGTTGTGGTGGTGGTGGGTTTTCTGTGGTGCTAAGAATCGCTCTCGGTATTGAATACGACGGTGCCCGGTTCTGTGGCTGGCAGTCGCAGGCTGGCGGCGGTGCGGTGCAGGATGCCGTGGAATCCGCCTTGTCGATCATTGCCGATGCGCCAACGCGGGTGGTGTGTGCCGGCCGCACCGATGCCGGCGTGCATGCACTGGCGCAGGTGGTGCATTTTGATACTGCGGCGGATCGTCCGCTCACGGCCTGGGTGCGTGGCGTCAATACGCATCTGCCGCAAAGCGTTGCCATTACCTGGGCGCAGCCGGTGGGCAGCGAGTTTCATGCACGCTTCTCGGCGCGCGGCCGGCGTTATCGCTATCTGCTGCTCAACCGGCCGCAACGCCCCGGGCTTGCGGCAGGCCGGGTCGGCTGGTTTCATCACCCGCTGGATGTTGAGCGTATGCAGGTTGCGGCATCATGCCTGCTTGGCGAGCATGATTTTTCCGCCTTCCGGGCTGCCGAGTGTCAGGCCAAATCACCGATCAAGACGCTGCGCCGTGCTGAAATCACACGCCATGGCGACATGCTGGTATTCGATTTCGAGGCCTCGGCTTTTCTGCATCACATGGTGCGCAATCTGGTCGGTGCGCTGGTGTATGTCGGCAAAGGCAATCATCCGCCGCAGTGGCTGGCTGAATTGCTTGCCGGGCGACGTCGTCAAGACGCTGCGCCGACCTTTGCCGCCGATGGGCTGTACTTCGCCGGGGTCGACTATGATCCGCAGTGGCAGTTACCCGCATTACCGCCATCACCATCAAAAGTCGACGCTGAAACTACGCCACTGATCCTGCTTTGAGAGTTGAATCCGCCAGGCCATGAACCGTACCCGAATCAAAATTTGCGGATTGACCCGCGAGGCCGACCTCGACGCCGCCATCGCTGCGGGCGCGGATGCCGTGGGTTTCGTGTTTTACCCGCCCAGCCCACGCAATCTCAGCCCGCAACGTGCGGCCGAACTGCTGCGACGCGTACCGGCGTTTATCACCACGGTCGGCTTGTTTGTGAATGCCGAAGCAGAAGACGTGCGTGCCGTGCTGGAGGTCGCGCCGGTGAATCTGCTCCAGTTCCATGGCGACGAAGACGGTGCTTATTGTCGAAAACTCGGTAACCAGTTCGGACGCCCCTGGATCAAGGCGGCGCGGGTGAGACCGGAGCTTGATTTGCTAGAATACGCAGCCGAATTCGAGGGTGCCGCTGGTTTGCTGCTGGATGCCTATGTGGAGGGCTACGGGGGCGGTGGCAAAACCTTCGACTGGAACCTGATCCCCGCGCGACTACCGTTGCCGGTGATTTTGTCCGGCGGGCTTGACGCCGGCAACGTGGCGGCTGCCGTGAAGGCGGTGCGGCCGTGGGCTGTCGATGTCAGCAGTGGCGTGGAGAGTCTCGAAAAAGGCCACAAGGACGCAGTAAAGATTGCCGAGTTCATAGCCGGAGTGCGCAATGCAGATGCAGGATCTTCCGTATAACTTTCCCGATGCACGCGGCCACTTTGGCCCCTATGGCGGCGTGTTTGTGGCCGAAACGTTGATGCCGGCACTGGCAGAGCTGCGCGAGGCCTATACCGCCGCGCAGGCCGACCCGGAATTTCGTGCCGAGTTTGAATACGAACTCAAACATTATGTCGGCCGCCCCAGCCCGATTTATCACGCCAAACGCTGGTCGAACTTACTGGGTGGCGCGCAGATTTATCTCAAGCGCGAAGACCTCAATCACACCGGCGCGCACAAAATCAATAACTGTATCGGTCAGGCGCTCCTGGCGCGGCGCATGGGTAAACCGCGCGTGATTGCCGAAACCGGTGCCGGCCAGCATGGTGTCGCCACCGCCACGGTGGCCGCGCGCTACGGCATGGAATGCGTGGTGTATATGGGCAGCGAGGATGTCAAACGTCAGGCCGCCAACGTATATCGCATGAAGTTGCTGGGTGCCACAGTGGTGCCGGTCGAGTCCGGATCAAAAACGCTGAAGGATGCGCTGAACGAAGCCATGCGCGACTGGGTCACCCACGTCGGCAACACTTTCTACATCATCGGCACTGTTGCCGGCCCGCATCCGTATCCGATGCTGGTGCGCGATTTTCAGTCGGTGATCGGCGAGGAATGCAAGACCCAGATGCCCGAGCTCGCCGGCCGCCAGCCCGATGCGGTGATCGCCTGCGTGGGCGGTGGCTCGAATGCGATGGGCATTTTCTATCCCTACATTCCGGTGGCCGGTGTGAAACTGATCGGTGTCGAAGCCTCCGGTTTCGGGCTGGAATCCGGCAAGCATTCGGCCTCGCTCACCTTGGGGCGCCCCGGCGTGCTGCACGGCAACCGCACCTATCTGCTGCAAGACGAAAACGGCCAGGTAATCGAAACCCATTCCATCTCCGCCGGTCTCGATTACCCCGGCGTTGGTCCCGAACATGCCTGGCTCAAAGACAGCGGCCGCGCCGAATACGTCACCATCACCGACGACGAAGCCTTGCAGGGCTTTCACGACCTGTGCCGCCTTGAAGGCATCATCCCGGCGCTCGAATCCAGCCACGCACTGGCCTACGCCGCCAAGTTGGCACCGACGCTGCCTAAAGACAAAATGCTGCTCGTTAATCTTTCCGGACGTGGGGACAAGGACATGCACACCGTGGCAGAAAAATCCGGTCTCAAGTTTTGACGTGGGACGTGATGAAAAACTATTACTGCGCATCCTTCACGG
>CAJAWW010000321.1 GCA_903946745.1 uncultured beta proteobacterium | reverse complement strand
TGCGCCCCGTGCCCCCCGTGGTTAAAACAAGGTTTTAAGCCTCACTCCCCCGGCTCAAAAAAGTGTGTTGCGTTGCGTCCGGATTCTTTGGCGGCGTACATCGCTGTGTCGGCCTGTTTGAAAATATCGTCGGCGCTGGCTTCTTGTCCGGTGAACAGCGTAATGCCGATGCTGGCCGTGCAGTGGTGTTCAACGAAGATATTGTCGCCCTGCCCATGTTCGA
Source organism: uncultured beta proteobacterium (assembly GCA_903946745.1). GTDB lineage: Bacteria > Pseudomonadota > Gammaproteobacteria > Burkholderiales > Rhodocyclaceae > CAJAWW01. The sequence goes on along the minus strand of CAJAWW010000321.1, from coordinate 3,288 downwards.
TCTTGAGTGCGTAGGACAGGGCGATCGTGGTGCGTATTTTTTCGGCGATGGCGGCGGCTGTGTCGACGGCGACCTTTCTGTCCGCACCGAGTTCGCAGATGAGCACGACAAATTCGTCGCCGCCAAAGCGCCCGACGGTGTCCATTTCGCGCACGCAACTCTTCATGCGTTCGGCAACCTGAATCAACAGCAGATCGCCAAACTCATGGCCATGCAGGTCATTGAGTGGTTTGAAGTTGTCCAGATCCAGGAATATCAGCGCAGCAAAGTCGTGGTTGCGCTTGCAGAGGGCCATCGCCTGATGGATCCGGTCGCCGAACAGGCGCCGGTTGGGCAGCCCGGTGAGGGTGTCGTGAAATGCCAATTGACGCACTTCTTCTTCAATACGCTTGCGTTCGGTTACATCGGTGTAGCTGCCGACATAGTGGGTGGTCTCGCCATTTGCATTCTTCACGGAGGAAATGGCGACTGCATGCGGGTGCAATTCGCCGTTCTTGGTGCGGTTCCAGATTTCGCCTTTCCACATTCCTTCGTGGGTGATCGACACCCACATCGCGGCGTAAAAATCAGCATCGTGCTGGCCGGATCTGAGTATCTTCATGCTTTGGCCGATGGCCTCGGCGGCCGTGTAGCCGGTAATGTCGGTAAATGATTTATTGATCCGCAGAATGTTATGGTGGGCATCGGTGACGACAAAACCTTCCTGCGAGTCAAAGGCCGCGGCGGCGATGCTCAGTGCGGCTTGTTGCTTCTGGCGTTCGGTAATATCGCGCAGGTAGGCGGTGAAAAAATCCTCTTCATTTTGCCGCATCGCCGTGATGGTGAGCTCGACCGGGAATTCGGTGCCGTCGCGGCGCAGCGCGGTGATTTCCACGTGCTGGTTCAGGATGTGCGATTCGTGGGTGAGCACGAAGCGGGCAAGCCCCTTGGTATGTGCCTCCCGATGCTGGTGCGGAACGAGCAGATCGGTCATCGAGCGACCAATAACCTCGGCCTTTTTCCAGCCGAAAATGGTTTCTGCCATGGGGTTGAAATCGATCAGGCGGCCGGTCGCATTGATGCTGATGACGGCATCCAGTGCCGAATCGAGCGTGATGCGCAAGCGTGCTTCGCGCTCGATGACTTGCTGCTGTGCGCGCACCAGTGAGGTTTGTCGCTGCGCCAATAGCCGCGCCAGCAGCAGTATGGTCAGGGTCAGCACGATGAATCCGGCCAGATGTGAATAGAGCGAGTGCCGCCACCCGCGCAGAACATCGTCGTAATTGCGCGAAACGATCACGGTGAGTGGTGCGGCGGCAAGATTGTGGAATACCGCTATTTTTACGAGGGGTTCGAGCTTCACCTGATTGAGATGGCGTGTCGTCCTTTGCCCCGAACGCATGTGTTCGGTAAAGGCAATGCCACCTTGAAGGTTTTTGCCAATCAGACCCGAGGGCGGCTCGACGGCGAGAATGTCGCCATCGACGTTAATCAGTAATGCCTCAACGCCGGGGTGAGGCGTTGAAAATTGCAGGGCGTCGTGAAAATATTTGGAATCAATGGAGGCGATCACTACGCCGGCAAACTGGCCTGACTTATCGCGCAGTACGTGTGTCAGGGCTGCACTAATGACGCCGCTATGGGTCTTGAACGGGCGCGACAGATAATATCCGTCGTCCCCGGGTGCTGCGCGATGGTGTTTGAAGTATTCGCGGTCTCTGGTGTCGGCGCCGATGGAGGTTTCCTTTGCCTCGGCACGAATGCGCCCGGCCGCATCTGCAATCACCATGTTGCGCAGTTCTGGCAACTGCCGAAGATGGTTTCTGAGCAAATGATTCTGTTCGGTCACGGATAAACGGGGGGTATTGTTGAGGTCATCAATCAGATTGCCCAGCATCAGTTCAATGTTGCGCAATGCGCCAGAAATGCGTGCTTCGCGCTGCTGGGCGCGAACTTCCAGCACGCGATATTCGGCCTCGATGACGGCCTTGTAGTCGGCGTAGGCATTCCAGCCAGACCAGAGCGCTGCCGTCAGCAGCAAGGTCGCCACGAACATCCATAGCGGAATGCCATGACGCGCCTCGGCCGCAGCCGCAGCCGAAACTGAAACCGCAGCACCCGCCCCTGATGTGGCGGATGGGGCGTGTGTCATTTGACGCGCATGCCCGGTGTTGCGCCGCTGTCTGGCGAGAGCAGATAGAGCCCGGCAGTCTTGCCATCGGGGTCGGAGGCGGCCAGCACCATACCTTCGGACAAGCCGAATTTCATTTTGCGCGGGGCGAGATTGGCCACCATGATCGTCATGCGCCCGATCAGGGTTGCCGGGTCATAGGCTGATTTGATACCGGCGAAAACATTGCGGGTTTCGGTGCCCAGATCAAGCGTGAGCCGGATCAGTTTTTCAGCACCGTCGACATGCTGCGCGTCGGTAATGCGGGCAATGCGCAGGTCGATCTTGGTGAAATCGTCAATCGAAATGATCGGCTCCCACGGGCTGGGTTCTGCCGGATTTACGGGATTGACCGGTTGCGCAATTTCGGCGGGCTGTTTTGTCTGTGCCGGTGCCAGCGTTTCGCGGTTGGCCGCAACGAGCGCTTCGATCTGCTTCGGATCAATGCGCTGCATCAGGTGTTCATAAGTGTTGATGAGGTGCGCGGGTGGCAATAGATGACCGGCATCGCCCCAGTGCAGCGGGGCGATATTGAGGAACTCTTCGGCACGCTGTGCGAGCTTGGGCAGGATCGGTTTCAGATAGAGCGTGAGCAGACGGAAGGCGTTAATCAGCACGGTGCACACGTGATGCAGCAGTGCTGCGCGCTCGGGGTTCTCGGTGTCTTTGGCCAGCACCCAGGGCTGGTTTTTGTCGACATACTGATTGACCTGATCGGCCAGTGCCATGATCTTGCGCACCGCACGGCCGAATTCGCGCGCCTCGTAGTGTGCGGCGATTTCTTCGGCGGCTTCCATCACGCCGGGGAGCTCGGCGCGAAAGCGTTCGGTCAGATGCAGGTGCGCGAGCTTGCCGTCAAAGCGCTTGGCAATAAAGCCGGCAGCGCGGCTGGCAATGTTGATGTATTTGCCGACCAGATCGGAATTGACGCGCTGGGTGAAATCCTCAAGATTGAGGTCGATGTCTTCCATGCTGGCACCCAGCTTGGCGGCGTAGTAGTAGCGCAGCCATTCCGGGTTCAGCCCCTGCGTCAGATACGATTCGGCGGTGATGAAGGTGCCGCGCGACTTCGACATCTTGGCGCCATCCACGGTCAGAAAGCCGTGCGCGAACACTTTGGTCGGCGTGCGATAGCCGGC
>CAJAWW010000320.1 GCA_903946745.1 uncultured beta proteobacterium | reverse complement strand
AACGAATGCCCCGCGCAGAGGTAAATTTGCGCGGGGTTTTTCGTTTTTGTCTTACAAGTTTTTTGGTCTTGTGTGTGGGGGTTACTAAAGCTTTAATGGCTACCAAAAAATATCATTACAAATCATTAGATTAGTGCGTACTCTGGAATCGTTGATCCCGGCCGCTTTCGGTTGCGTTCGCACCACTTCCACGCACTGATACGCCAACTCCGTTAAGACTCCTGCGCGATCAATTCGGCCGTCAGGTGTCGCACCCGGCTGGTGAGCACGCTGGCCAGCCCTTCAAACAGTTGTGCGGCAAGTTTCTTGTGATCTTCGGCAAAGGCATCGAAAGTTTTGCGCGAGAGCACGAACAGTTCAACGTCAGTAAAGGCAATAGCGTTGGCAGAGCGGAGATCGCCATCGAGGAAGGCCAACTCGCCAAAAAAAGCACCCTGACCACAGGTGGAGAGGTGACGGGCTTGGTTATCGTTGATCGGGAGCATGAAGCGCACCGAGCCTTTGCGCACGAGGAAAATTTCATCGCCCGCATCGCCGCGCGAGAAGATTTTTGTGCCGGCGGTAAAGCGGGTTCTGACGAGTAGCGCATCCAGTTCTGCCAGTGTTTCTGTCTTGCGCCCCTTGAACAGATCGAACTCTTGCAGTTCCATCGGGGTTTCTTCGGCGTGCGTGGTCGCGGCTTCTTTCAGAATGCGATTCTCGATCCATTCTTTTGCGCCATCCATGTCATCGAACACGCGTGCCGCGCTCTTGTAGGGCGCGAGCCCAGTCTGGTCAAAATAGTGCTGCATGTCCTGCCCGGATGGCAGATTGGTTGGCAACTGGCTATAGACCAGAAAGCCGCTCTTGTCGGCCATCATGTCGCGAATCTGGTCGAGCAGATGGACGGCGGTAATGTCAATGGTTTGAACCCGGCGCATGTCGAGAACAATGTATTTGCGCGTTTTGATCTCGCTTTCCAGTGCCGAGTAAAGTTGATCGGTGGTGCCGAAAAACAGGCTGCCCTGTAGTTCGAAGATGACCGCCTGATCGCCTTGCGCCTCAAGAATCTGCATGGATTCATGCGGGCGAATCTGCTTTGAGAAACTCTGGTTGCCATAAAGTTTGCGGCGCACCACGGATCCGCTCAATTGCGCGCGAATGAACAAAAATATCGCTAGTGCAATACCCGCGCCGGAAGCCGGGATCAGGCCGATGAACAACGCGACAGCAACGACGGCAAGAATGACAAAAAAGTCGGGAATGGTATGGCGTGATTTGCACAGTGCCAGGCTGTGGCGATCAATCATCCGCACGCCGATGACAATCAGGATGGCTGCCAGCGCAGAGATTGGCACCCAGGCGATCAGGCCGCCCAGCAGCAGAAAGGCGATCAGCGCCAGCGCCCCTTCAATGACGCCGGAGAGCCGACTGGTGGCACCGCTGGACATATTGACCAGCGTTGCACCCATGGTGCCGGCACCCGGAATGCCGCCAACGATGCCGGCCGCGAGATTGCCCAGCCCTTGACCGACCAGTTCACGGTTCGAGTTGTGTCGTGAGCGGGTCAGCGCATCCAGCACCACGCAGGTTTTCAGCGTGTCGATTGAGAGCAGCACGGACAGGGTCAGCGCCGGTATCAGCAAGGCCGTCAATTGAGCCGGTTCAATGCCCTTCATGGCATCGATGCGCCCGGCGAAAGCTGCCGCAAAGCCACTGCCACTGCCGCCGCCCAGTTGTCCAACAACCAGTCGATTGCCTTCCAGTACCAGCAAGGACGCATCGAATAACCCCAGACCGAAGTAGCTGATGACGCCGGCGGCCAGCGCAAGAATGGCGGCCGGAACACGGGTGGTGAGGCGGGGTGCGCCGATCATCACGGCGGCAGTCACCAGGCCGACGACGATTCCCTGCCACCGCCAGGCATCGGGAGCGACCAGCGCCTGCCAGAAATGCAATCCGCCGGGAACGCCCAGCAACTTTGGTACCTGGCTGCCGATGATGATGAGGCCGACACCCGACAGGTAGCCACTGACAACCGGATACGGCATGTATTTAATGAGCCGCCCCAGCCCGGCGAGCCCGTAGATGACCTGCAAGAGCCCGGCCAGCAGTCCGATGGCGAGCAGCAACAGCAGCACGGTGTCTGGCGCTGTGCCATTTTGCATGAACTGAATGGCGAATGCCGACAGCACCGCCGCAGCCGGCGCACAGGGTGCTGTAATCAGGCGCTGCGTGCCACCTAGCGCCGGTGCGACAAGACCCAGCGCGGTGGCACCCAGAATGCCGGCCAGCGCGCCGTATGCCGCATAGGCACCACCCAGTGGCGAGAAGATGGTGACGCCAAAGGCAATGGCAGAAGGCAGCGCTACCAGCATGGCCGCCAGCCCGCCCCAGAAGTCGCCGGCAAGGTTTTTGGTTAGGCGAAAAGGTGAGGGCATGGTGTTTTGTGCGCCTTAAAAAACACTTTTTACCACAGAGGCACCGTGGTTAACGCAAACGGGGCACCCGTTGCGGGGTGCCCCGTGCGACTTGCTGCGACTTCAACGTGCGGTGTTGAGGCCGATCGACAGCGGTACGCCGGCTGCGCGCAGTGTGGATTCGTATTGCGTACCACCCTTGAGCAGATGCACGGCGGGAACATTTGCCGCAACATTTGCCGCAACCTCTGCCGCAAAAGCACTCACGCTGGTCATCAACAGAACAATCAGGCTAAAACGATTTATGTTTCTCATAGCAATCTCCTTAAAGGATTTGAATTTCTTTTCCGTCTTTTTTGTTGCAAGCCGGCACTGGGCTAAATATAGGCGGGATGCTGCGGCGCGGCAAATGAAACGATTTCATGTTATGGTTAAGAATATCTAATCCATAAGAGAGCATTCATGACGGATCGACTCCCCCCGTTGAATGCGCTGCGGGCGTTCGAATCCGCAGCGCGACACCTGAGTTTTCGCAAGGCGGCGGCTGAGTTGCATGTGACGCCGGCGGCCATCAGCCATCAGGTACGCGCACTGGAAGATCAGTTGGGGGCGACATTGTTCCGTCGCCTGACAAGGGCGGTTGAACTCACTGCAACCGGACGCCTGCTGTTGCCGGGGCTGGGTGCGGGGTTTGAGGCGCTGGCGCGGGCAGTCGAGGCGGTGCGCGACCATCAGAATGCTGGCACGCTGACGGTGAATGTGCCGCCTTCATTTGCCACGCAATGGCTGATGCCGCGTCTGCACCGTTTTGCCACGGCGCACCCGGCCATCGATGTGCGGATTTCTGCCAGCATGCGGCTGATCGACCCGCGCCGTGCGGCGGTGCGCCATGGTGTGTATGGCGAAAATGAGCTGGTGGGCGATGCGGATATCGAAATTCACTTTGGTCTCGGTAATTATCCGAACGCCCACGTCGACAAGCTGTTTGGCGTCACCTTCACGCCCTTGTGCAGTCCAAGGCTGATGCAGGGCGCGCATCCGCTGACGAACCCCGCCGATCTGCGCCATCACTTGCTGCTGCACGACGACATGCACGACATTGCCGAAGGCTGGCCGGGCTGGAAAGAATGGCTGGCGGCGACGGGAGCCGATGCGGTGGAGGCTGTCGATGCGACCAGCGGTCACAGTTTCAGCCATCCATTGCTGGGTCTGGAGGCAGCGGTTGATGGCATGGGGGTGGTGCTCGGTGCCCGCGAACTCGCCGCGCGTGATCTGGCTACCGGACGCCTTGTGGCACCCTTTGCGCTGAATCTCGATCTGGGGTCGGGCTATTTTCTGGTAGGGGCAATGGGTAGCGCAGAGCGCCCAAAAATTGCTGCCTTCCGTCACTGGTTGTTGCAGGAGGCCAGTCAAATACCGCCCGGGTAAATCCCGGGTAAATTTCAGGCAGCATCCATCCAGCCGGCAGCCAATGTCAGTGCCGCCACCAGATTTGCCTGTGCGGCGATACCGAGTGCTTCACCCAGCTCAAAGCGTTCGCCGCGGATTGACAGCAGCCAGCACGGCGGCGGGGCGTGGTCTTCGATGTCGGTATAGACCTGCATCACCGATTGCGGGCTCATGGCGTGGGTGGTGAAGCTTGAATCCTTACGCGCAACGATGGCTTCCAACTGGCATGGTGCGGGGGTCTTGATGCTGGCGTCAACGAACAGCACACGGCTGCGACCTTGCAGGTCGAGCGCATGTTCAACCTGCAATTGAAAATCGGTGAGGAAGTCGACCTCACCCCATTCGGGATGCTTGGTCACCAGCGCTTCGAAATGGTCGATAAACAAGGGGCCGAGCGCGTCGTCACCACGGCTGGGGTTGCCCCAGCCGAAAATCAGGGTCGGGGCGACCACGGCACTCACTGCGGGCGCGTCAGGCCGCGATGGTCGCGTGTGGCTTCATCAATCACCGTACCTTCAGCGTCGACTATTGCGATTTCCAGCGGCATCTGCCCCAGCGCATGGGTGGCGCAGGACAGGCACGGGTCGTAGGCGCGGATCGCGACTTCAATGTGGTTGAGCAGCCCCTCGGTGATTTCTTTGCCGTTGAGATACTTCTTGGCGACTTCGCGCACCGCCGTGTTCATCGCCTGATTGTTATTGGTGGTGGACACGATCAGGTTGGCCATGGTGACGAGGTCGTCTTCGCCGACGCGATAGTGGTGGAACAGCGTGCCGCGCGGGGCTTCGATGACACCGACGCCTTCGGCCTCCACGCCGGGTTGGCGCGTGCCGGTGGTCATCAGATCGCTGCCCTCGATGTCGTCGTCATGCAGCAGTTCCTTGATCATCTCGGCCGAGAACAGCATCTCGATCATGCGCGCCCAGTGGTAGGCGAGCGTGGCGTGAATCGGCTGGCCTTTTCCATACGCGACAAACTCCTTGCGTTCAGCCTCGGCCAGCGGTGTGGGAATGTGGTCGCAATTTTGCACCCGTGCCAGCGGCCCGACCTTGTACCAGCCATTTTCGCGACCAAGTTGCTTCAGGAAGGGGAACTTCATGTAACTCCAGGGACGCACTTCTTCTTCGATGAGATCGTTGTAACCCTGATAGTCGATCTGATCGAAAATTACCTTGCCGTCGGCATCACGCGCGCGCAGGGCGCCGTGGTAGAAATCCAGCCCGCCATCGGGCGCGACAATGCTCATGTAGTTGGAGCGGAAGGTGCCGAAGACGTCGTAGAGTTCCGGTGTGGCGGTGTAAAGTTGCTTGATGATCTGCACCGCATCATGCGCCCACGACACCATCTGGTAGGCGTCCTTGAGCAGTGTGGCGCGCTCGGCGGACGAGAGCGATTTATTCACACCGCCGGGGATGGCGCCCGTGCCATGGATGCGTTTGCCGGCGGTGTGGCGGATGACTTCCTGACCATATTTGCGCAGCAGTACGCCCTTCTTGGCGATGTCCGGGTGCGCAGCGGCGACGCCGACGATGTTGCGCTTGGCAACCTCCGAGTCAAAGCCAAAGAGCAGGTCGGGCGAGGACAGATGGAAGAAGTGCAGGGCGTGCGACTGCAGCATCTGCCCATAGTGCATGAGCTTGCGGTTCTTTTCCGCCGTCGGTGTCAGGTGCTTGATGCCGAGCATGACATCCAGCGCCTTGGAGGCGGCGAGATGGTGCGAGACCGGGCAGATGCCGCACAGGCGCTGCACCATGACCGGCACTTCCCAGTAGGGACGACCCTGAATGAAACGTTCAAAGCCACGGAACTCGACGATGTGCAGGCGCACCTGATGCACCTGATTCTTGTCGTCGAGCAGGATGGTGACCTTGCCGTGGCCTTCGACCCTTGAGACGGGATCAATGGCGACGCGGCGCAGTTTTTCGGGATGGATGGCGGTTTCGAGTTCGTAGGTCATGGTGAGTAATCAGGCGGCAAGTCGTTCGCGTACGTGAGGAATGTCGGCACGACGCGCCTCGCGTACTTGGTGGGACAAAAGAGTTTCAACGGCGATGGTGTCGCCGTTGAGTGTCAAAAATTCGATCTCATAGGCTTCGCCATTGCGATAGACATGAATGACGACGCCGACATCGTCGGCTTCAAGCCCTAAATGTGGCAGTGCTTCCGTGAGAACAACAGTGGCGTGTTCGCTAAGCATGATCGACTCCTTATGCCGGACGGGCGGTAATCAAGCGCAAGTATGGCATTTCGGATTCTGCAATCCATACGGTTCTCACCAGAGGGGTTCGTTCGTCCGGTGTATTCAGTATTCCGTCAACGCTGTAACGTGTGCCAAATGGTGATTCGGTAAAGGTTGCGACAGAACCATTGCGTGCATGTATTTTTAGGGCTTCCGACAGGGTTTCCCAATGGTCGGCTGTGAATCCAAAATCGGCTTTTCCCCGGCTGTTGGTGCCACTGAGAAGGTAGTCAATGATTTTTGTCGCATCGATGCGTAATGGTAAATCGGGGAGTTGCTTCGGCATCGCTAATCGTAATGCATCAATTCATGCGACAACGTCGGCGTGCGCCCGGCGATCAGATCGGTGAGGAATTTCCAGATGGCATCACCGGAGGGTGGGCAGCCGGGCAGGAAGTAGTCGATTTTCACCACTTCGTGGATTGGGTGCACTTTGTTCAGCGGTAGCGGCAGTTCGGGGTCATTGGGAATCTGGCTGCCTTGGGCGAGGCCGGGGCTGGTGTGATAGACCTCTTCGAGAATATCGCGCAGATCGATGTGGTTGCGCTGTGCGGGCAGGCCGCCATTGACGGCGCAGGCACCCATGGCGACAAGAATTTTGCAGTTCTTGCGAAATTCGCGCAGCACATGCACGTTTTCTGCATTACAGACACCACCTTCGATGATGCCCAGATCGCATAGGCCATTGGCACCGCAGTGTTTGATGTCGGTGAGCGGCGAGCGGTCGAATTCGACCAGTTCGACCAGTTGCAAAATGCGCTCGTCGATATCGAGAAAGCTCATGTGGCAGCCGAAACAGCCGGCGAGCGAGGTGGTGGCGACTTTTAGCTTAGGGGTTGTTATTGCTGCGGCCATCACACGGTTTCCTTCTTGTGCGTGTGGCTGACAGTCTGCACGCTGATTGGTACGGGATCGTATTTGCGTTCGCCAATCGGTACGGCAAAGCCGACGCGCTTTTTGAGAATGACGCCAACCGGGCAGACTTCGGCGGCTTTGTCGGTTGCGGCAAAGTCGGTGTCGCCCAGCCGGCCGGATTCGCTATTGACGATCAGATGTTTGGTGATGCCACGCCCGGAAAGGGCGAAGACACCCTTGTGATCGACCTCACTGCTGGCGCGCACGCACAGTTCGCACAGAATGCAGCGGTTGAAGTCGAGCAGGGTATCGGGGTGCGACGCATCGACCGGACGCGTGGGGAAAATCTGCGGAAAATGTGGCGACATGACGCCCAGATCGTAGGCTAACCCCTGCAGCATGCAGTTGCCGCTTTTTTCGCAGGAGGGACAAAAATGATTGCCTTCCACCAGCAGCATTTGCACCAGCGTGCGGCGTTTGTCCTTGATGTCCGGGGTTTCGCTTTCGACGTTCAGCCCGTCTTGCGCCGCCGTGGTACAGGAAGATGCCGGCCGGCCATTGACCTTGACGGTGCACAGTTTGCAGGAGCCGTGGGGCTTGAATTCCGGGTGGTAGCACAGGTGCGGAATGTATTTGCCTGCGGCCAGCGCGGCCTGGATCACAGTCTGACCGGGCGCGTAGGGAATCTCGTCGCCATCGAGGGTAAAGGTGCTGGATACAAGGGGGCTGGATACGGGTTCGGTCATGTCGGGATTCATTCGGAGGTGGCGAGGTGGGCACCGGCGTCGTCGCGACCGGTCATCTGGCGCGCTTGAGCGAGTGCATCATCGAGACTGAATGCGGGTTCGAAGGCCAGTGATTTCAGCCGTCGTTCGTAGGCCGGGCGAAATTTTTGCAGCGTGTCGAACATCGGGTTGCAGGCGCTGTGGCCCAGGCCGCAATGGCTGGCGGCCTGTAGCAGGTGGTTAATTTTGAAAATTTCGTTGATGTCGTATTCACTGCCATGACCGGCGTGAATTTTGTCCATGCAGTTTTTCAGCAGCGTGGTGCCAACCCGGCAAGGCGTGCAGAAGCCGCAGGATTCGTGGGCAAAAAAGTGCGCAAAATTGCGTGCGACTTCAAACATATCGCGTTTGTCACCGAAGATCATGAAGGCACCGGCCGTTGCCAGATCTTCAAATCCGATGCGCCGTTTGAAGTCGTCGGCGGCCACGCAAACGCCCGATGGCCCGGAAACCTGCACGGCCTGCACGTTGGTGGCACCGCAATCTTCCAGCACTTGGGCAATGCTGACGCCAAACGGGTATTCGTAGATGCCGGGGCGCGCGCAGTCGCCGGAAATCGACAGTATTTTGGTGCCGGCAGATTTTTCGGTGCCGATCTGACGGAACCAGTCGCCGCCGTGTTTGGCAATCAGCGCAGCAGCGGCCAGTGTTTCGACGTTGTTCACGGTGGTGGGTTGATCGAGATAACCGTTGGTGACCGGAAAAGGCGGCCGGTTGCGCGGTACGCCGCGCTTGCCTTCGAGCGATTCGATGAGCGCTGATTCTTCGCCGCAGATATAAGCGCCGGCACCCAAGTGGATTTCGATGTCGAAGTCGAAACCGGGCTGTTGCAGAATGTTGTGACCCAAGAGACCCTCGGCGCGGCGGCGAGCCAGCACGGATTCGAGATGGTCGAGCAGGTAGCGGTATTCGCCGCGCAGGTAAATCAGGCCCTTGTGCGCGCCGACCACATAACCGGCCACGGTCATGCCTTCGAACACCAGGTCGGCTTGTTCGGTCAGCAATACGCGATCCTTGAAGGTGCCGGGTTCGCCTTCATCGGCGTTGCACACGATATAGCGCGCCGGGGTGGCACCGCTGCCGGTGGCATTGCGACAGGCTTCCCATTTCAAACCCGTGGTGAAACCTGCGCCGCCACGCCCGCGCAGGTTGGATCGTTTGATTTCGTCCAGCGTCGATTGCGCGCCGGGTTTGCGGGCAATGGCCGCGCGCAAGGCATCGCCGGGGGGCAAACTGCTACGGAGCAGAATGTCGGCGCGCTGGATGTTGTTGTCGATGTTGAAAAAGTCTGCCGGCCATTGCTCCACGGGTGTTTCAGTGCGGATCAGTTCGCAGACTTCCGCCACGCGTTGCGAGGTCATGCGCGTAATGGCGCGGTAATTGACCAGAATGGCCGGCCCCTGATCGCACATGCCGGTGCAAGAGGTGGTGTCGACGCTCACCAACCCGTCCTCGGAGAGGTGGCCGGCTTCCAGCCACAGGCTTTTGCACATCTCTTGCATCAGATCCTGATTGCCGAGCATGCGGTCGGTGATGTTGTCGCTCCACAGCACGCGGTAGCGGCCGCGTGGTTCGGTGTGGAAAAAACTGTAGAAGCCGGCTACACCGGTCACGCGCGCCAGCGGCAGATCGATGCCGGCGGCGATAATCCCCAGCGTTTGTGGCGACAGCCAGCCGAGGGCTTCCTGTGCTTCACGCAGGATTTGCACCAGTCGCGTGGGGTTGTGACGGTGGCGCGCCAGTAGGGCGGGCAACACCTGATCGCTATTTGCGTTTACGGGCACAGGGTACTCCGGTTATTACGATTGAATGGCTGGCAGCAAAATATCACAGAACAAAGTAGCCCATGTGAATGATAGAGAAAAGAGCTGAGTTGTCGTGAATGTTGCTGTACTAGATTGCTATACGGCAGCGAGTGTCAGCGGCGCGCCGTTGTCTTGTGAATTCAGTGCGAGCAGTTGCGGTATGGCAGTCTGCGCCCATCGTTCGGGGTTTGGGTAACTGCCGGCATCATTGTCGAAGGCGGTGCGCAGCATGAAGGTGTCAATGAGCCCCGGATCAAGCGAGATAGCCGCCATGCCTTCAGGGAGTTCTTGCGCCAGTGCCCGGGTCATGCCTTCAACGGCCCATTTGCTGGCGCAATATGGGGCGACGTGAGGGCTGGTGCTGCGCCCCCATCCGGAACTGAAATTCACCACAACCCCCTTGCCGCGTGCGGCCATCGCGGGAACAAAGTGACGCAGCACGTTGGCGACACCTTTGATGTTGATATCGATAACGCGATCGAACTCTGCCAGCGGAACCTCCCACAGTGGTGCGTTCTGGTTGATGATGGCGGCGTTGTTGAGCAGCAGATCGGGAGGGCCGAGTGTATCGATGATCTGCGCGGCCCAGCGCGCCACGGCGGCATCGTCGGCGACATTAACAAGATTAAAGCGATTTGGCGCGGTATAGCGGGCACCGAGTTCGTCGACCGCCACCGCGGAGCGACCGCAGCCGGCAACCGTGTGGCCGCGTTCGATCAGGCCGTGCGTCATGGCGCGACCCAGTCCGCGGGTGGCACCGGTAATCACTACGAATCTGGTCATTCGAAACGCTCCCCGAGGCTGTGCAATTTGTACATTTTTGTGACGCTAATGATACTGCGACATGACGCGTCATGCGCTTATGGCAAGTCCATGATTTTGTGTGGCGATTGCCGTGCTGCCGTGGCCTTGTCGTGCTCTTGCCGGGCTTTTCGGGCTTATACTTTCATTTCAGTCGTCACGAATCTCTGCCGCATTTCGCAAACCGCTTCCGGTTCGTCCATCAACAGGTTTATGTCCGACACTTTGCAGTCCAATGACAAGCGCTTAGAACATTGTCTCGAAATCCAGCGGCGGCTGGGTGGCGAGCGCAATGTCGACCGGCTCGCGCAGTTGGTGATGCGCGAGATGACCGGCTTGTTTGATGCCGAGCGCAGCAGTCTGTTCCTGTTTGACTGGGAAAGCATGGAATTACGCGCCCGTTTTGCCGAAGGGGTGGTCGGGCGCGCGCTGGTTGTGCCGCTGCGTATGGGCATTGTCGGCACCGCGATTTTGCGGCGCGAGTTGCTCAATGTGACCAACGTGTATGCCTCGCCCTATTTCAATCCTGATATCGATTCTTCGCTGGGGTATCACACTGAAAGCCTGCTGGTGGTGCCTTTGCTGACTGCAGACGGACGAATACTCGGTGGCCTCGAACTACTCAACAAGCCCAGCGGTTTCTTCACCGCCGAAGACGAACAGGCCGCCAGCGACGCGGCCGCCCGGTTGGTACGCTGGATCGAGCGCGGTGATTATTATCCGGCGGCTATCGAAGCAGAATCGATCGCCTTGCGCAATAACATCGGGTGCGATCGCAGCACGGTGTTCATGCTCGATGTGCCGACCAGCCGGCTGGCTTCATTGCACGCCGACGGCGGTGATGGACGCTTGATTTCGCTCAACATGAAACTCGGTATTGCCGGCTTGTGTGCGGTTACCGGCAGCAGCCTCAACATTGCCGAAGCCTGGGAAGATCCGCGTTTTGATCGCACAGTCGATCAGCGTACCGGGTTTCGCACCCGCTCGTTGCTGTGCGTGGCACTCAAGACGGCATCCGGCCAGCCGATTGGTGTGGTTGAAGTCATCAATCGTCGCGAGGGTGTGTTTTCTGATAGTGATCTGGCAACGCTGGAGGCGGTGGCAGGCATTATTGCGGTGGCGATCGAAAATGCCATGCTGCTGGCCGATCAGGAGCGTCAGTTCAGCACCATGCTCGATGCCATGACGCGCCTGATGGATGTGCACGATCCGCTGATTGCAGGACATTCCTGTCGCGTTGCCGAGTGCTCGGTAGCGATTGGAAGCGTGCTTGGTTTCAACGCCGAAGAATTGGATCTGCTGCGCGTGGCTGCCATGCTGGCCGATTACGGCATGATTGGTGTTGACGATACGGTATTGAAAAAGAACGGACCGCTGACGGAGACTGAAATTGAACTGGTCAGGCGGCATGTTGAGATCACGACACGCATTATCGAGCGCGTTCATTTCACGTTGAAATACCGCAAGGCAGCGGTGATTGCCGCTGCGCACCACGAGCGTCTTGATGGCAAAGGTTATCCGCGCGGTTTGCACGCAAACGAGATTCCCGTCATGGCCAAAATTTTGGCCGTGGCGGATGTGTTTTCCGCCTTGACGGCAAAACGCCATCATCGCGAAAGTGTCAGTTGCGACGAGGCGCTTTGCATACTGGATGCCGGCATCGGCTCGCAATTTGATGCGGGTGCGGTTGCGGCGTTAAAGCAGCACCTTGCCAACACGGCAACTCCGGCACCCCTGGCAACCCCATCAACAAACTTGCCGTGACTTACGACAGCCCGTTTGCTGCTGTCGGCAGCGTGACCGACACTGGTGAGATTCAGGCGCAGGTGGCGCATATCGTGCAAAGTTTTGCGCCCGGGCACGATCTGGCGCGGGTGCATGATGCCTTCGGTTTGCTCGATCGCACCTTTTCCGGGCAGTTGCCGGGATATCAGCAGTTGAAGACGCTGTATCACAATCGCAGCCATACCAACGAGGTGGTGTTGTGTACTGCGCGCATGCTGCATGGCCTCCATTTGGCGGGCAAGGGTTTGGATGCCGAGTATGTTGATGCGGCTCTGATCGGTGCGTTGATGCACGACATCGGCTATGTGATGAGTGACGAAGAAGCGCAAGCCGGCAGCAGTGGCGCACAGTTCACCGATAGCCATGTGATGCGTGGCGTGGATTTCATTCGTCGGCATCTGGTGGATTTGCCCGGGAATGTGCTGGAGACCACCGTTAAGGTGATTCAGGTGACCGACCATCGCAAGCATCCGGACTGGGTAAAGTTCGAGTCGCCGATGCAGCAGCGTGCCGCGTATGCAACGGCGACATCTGATCTGATCGGCCAGATGGCCAACCGGGAATACCTTGAACGCCTGTTATTTCTCTATTCGGAGTTTGACGAAGCGAAGATGGGGGGCTTTGTCGACGAACACGATCTGCTGGAAAAAACCACCGGTTTTTACCGCATGATGAAGGGGCGTCTGGATTCTGATCTGGACGGATTGTCCGGCCATCTGACGCGCCACTTTGCCCGGCAGACCGGGCAGGAGCGCAATTTCTATCTTGAATCGATTGACCGCAATTTGGGCTTTCTCGAGCGCGTGGTGCGCGAAGAGCGCAAGCGCCGCTTCGAGATGCTCAGACGCGGCGGTGTGGTGGAGAAAGTGCTCGATATGAAAAATGATGCTTGAAACAATTTAGGAGCCTGGCCAGTGGAACGCATCACCATTTCGCTGGATACCGAACTCGCGCGCGAGTTCGATGCGCTGATTGCCGAGCGTGGTTACGGTAACCGCTCCGAGGCGGTGCGCGACCTATTGCGCAGTCATCTTGAGTTGGCGCGTCAGCGCGCAGAACCGGGAGCCGAAGCGGCACACTGCGTGGCGACGCTTTCGTATGTTTATAACCATCATGAGCGTGAGTTGGCCGAACGACTGACCGAATTGCAGCATGGGCAGCACGATCTGACGGTGGCGACCATGCATGCGCATCTGGATCACGAAAACTGCCTGGAAAGCGTGATCCTGCGCGGCGCAACCGTTGCGGTGCGGCACTTTGCCGATGCGATGATGGCCGAGCGCGGCGTGCGTCACGGTGCGCTCAACCTGATTGCGGTGGATGTCGATACCGGCCACCAGCACAGCCACGGCTATGTGCCCCGGGGGCGTGCCGCAAAAAACCACGCGCACATTCACCTGAAACCGAAAACTTGAGCGCCCCATGTCTGTCGAAACCGAAGATCGTCTCGCTGAGCTTGAAGTGAAGCTGAGTTTTGCCGACGATGCGCTGGATGCGCTGAATCGGACGGTGTTTCGCCAGCAACAGCAGATCGACGCCTTGCAGTGCGGGTTTCGTATCTTGCGACAGCAGATGCAGATCAGCCAATCCGCCGAACAGGCAGAGCCAAATGACGAGATCCCACCACATTATTGATCTTTATACGGAAATAGCCACTGAATGATAGGCAGCATTCAATCCTTGCCCGCGGGCAACAGCACGGGACACATTGACGGTGTGGATGGCGCTTGCTATGCGTTCTACCTAAGAGATTTTTCGCCCGAGGACATTGCTTCCGGGCTTGAAGAGTTTGCCAGTGTGACGTTCGAGCCCATGCCAGGGGAAATCAATCGTGCCATGCATTGTGTGCTGCTTCGCGGCGCGCCAGACAATGCGAATGTCGTGATGGCGGCTGAACCGATTACCGCTGAACCGATTTCTGCCGAATCAGCCGAATCAGCCAAAATCACGCCCGCGTCTGATATTGAAGAGTTGCCATTGCTGTATTCCCCGCCGGTGCCAGGCCCACTGCTGTGCAAGCGCCAATTGCCGCCCGAATGGGAAATTATTTCGCTCAGCGACTGGTGTGTGCGAGGTTCCTCGAAAAAGGGCAGTGACGAGGCGCAACGAATGATTGCCCAACGTGCGCGAGAATTGAAGGCGAATGCGATTTTGGATATGCAGTACGGCACGATCGGTGCCGCAGGCGAGGCCTCGACGATACATTTTTTTGATGGACGCCTCGCTAATGTTGGAAAACGAGACCCGAACGGAAAGCCGCGTGAGATGCTGGCAGCCGACTTAAATAA
The DNA here is from genome assembly GCA_903946745.1 of uncultured beta proteobacterium. GTDB lineage: Bacteria > Pseudomonadota > Gammaproteobacteria > Burkholderiales > Rhodocyclaceae > CAJAWW01. Next base: position 15,512 of record CAJAWW010000320.1, on the reverse strand, counting down.
AGCGGCGGCTGCGGTATTGGGTCACCTTGCAATACGGCGCAAATCTGAACAACTGCACAACTATGCGTTGTACGCGGTGTGTATCGTCGCCACCATGATGGTGGCCAGTGTGGTCGGATTTGCCAGTCTGCCCACCTTGATCGTGGGTACGATTGCTGTGGGCTTGAGCGTCAAACTGACCAAAGATACCGTGCCTGATGCCTATGTCACACACAACCCGGTGGTGGTACCGCCTGCGCAAAGTGAAGCTGCGGGTGTAGTGGAATCGTTACCCGCAGCAGAGCGGGCACGTTAAAAAGTCGACGCTGGGGATGCGGTGTCGCCTGCGGGTAGCGGTGCCGCCGGCAACAACAGTCGCGCTAGGCCATTGCCGATCACGAAGCTGGCGGTCAGGGCCAGGATCACGGTGGTGCCGATCAGCAGTTCTTTGCCTTCATACCAGTGCGAAATATCGGCATGCAGCCAGCGCGCGAGTCCGAAGAATGCGACGCTTAAGCTGATGGCGGCTACGGTCAGACCCATGACGCGCGAGGCGATGCGGGCGCGATGATCGGCGCGGCGAAGTAACTTGGCGATCCACAGACCGTTGGCACCATCGGCCAGCAGCATGCCGAGGGTGAATGCCAGCCCCAGCCCCAGCGCGTGGCCGACGCCGCCGTGCTGCGTGGCTGTGACAGCAAACAGTGCGGCCTGGCTCATGGTGTCAAACGAGAGCGCGAACAGCGCGCCGACGGCGGCAATCGCCAGCGGGTTCGATGTAGCCTGCAAGCGGCTCAACAAACCGGCTTTGAGTCCGATGGGTGCAACCATGGCGTCCGGTGCGGCACGCATCACGGCACGCAGGTTGAGGATGCCCAGTGTGGTGAGAAAACTGATTGAAATCCAGGTGCCGAGATCTTCCATCCATGCGGGTACTTGCCAGTGTGTCGAGACGGTGCCCACGCCCAGCGCGATCAGCATGACAATGCTGCCGTGCCCCAGCGAAAACAGCGCGCCGCACCAGCGCGCCCTGAGCGGCGTGTGTCGGATGTTGTAGCGTGTCAGGCCGTCAATGGTGGCGAGGTGATCGGCGTCGAGACCATGCTTGGCACCCAGAAAAAACGCCAGTGCAAGTAGGGCAATCCAATCCGTAGGCATGTCCATGAGTGTGTCTCGCTATGTCTCGTCGTCGATGACGATATGAAGTCTAGTAAATTCTTCATACAAAATCCATGCCTGATTTTTTTCGTATTTTTTTCAATGAAAACAGCGCGAACGTCTTTTGATGTGGTTATTGACTGTGCTTGCTAGAATGGTTAATTAGTAACCATCCGGCCGATGGCTGGCGCTACGACAGGTCTGCAAGTCCATGAATTCATGCAGGGGATCGATTTCGATCAGCGTGGCGCGATTCTTGTTTATATTGACGTTTTGCGGTTACCACTAAAAATGAGTCACAAGATCAGTTCAGTTGCCACCGACACACCGCGACGAAGCGGCGGCGTGCATTTCCCGTGAATTCGGCACCGAAGCGAAATCGGGTGCGCTGGATCGCCGGCTTGGGCGCTGTCGGTGTCATGGCGGCAGCGGGGCGCTACTACGCGGGCATACGTCACCCTTTGGCGGGTGAGCCGTTACGCGTTGGCTTGGGTGATTTGATGCCGGGCAAATTACGCACCGTGGAATGGATGGGGCGAACGGTGTTTCTGCTGCGCCGCACGCCTGAGGTGATCGCCACGCTGGCGCAGCATGAAGGTGTGTTGGCTGACCCCAACTCGGTTTCGTCACAGCAACCAGAGGCCTGCCGCAACCGGCATCGCTCTTTGCGGCCGGAGTTATTTGTGGCAATCGGGCAGTGCACGCATCAGGGCTGTGTTCCGGCGCTGCGCAGTGGCTCGGCGAATGCCCTCGATTTTCTGTGTCCGTGTCACACTTCACGCTACGATGTGGCCGGACGTGTATTCCGCGACGGCCCTGCGCCGACCAATCTTGTCATACCGGAATATCGGTTTGATGGGGACGATCACGTTGTGATCGGCGATGCTTGATTTTTCTGCTGTTTTTAATCGCAGTATTCATGATGGAGAATTCTCTTGAGCACCGCTAAAAATCTTTCAATTGATGCTGAGCACCGGGTACAGGTCGGCCTGCTTGAATTGGTATGCAGCGCCGTTGAATCGGGGCGCGAGGCGGCCGAGGTGGGCGAGATACTTGAGCAATTGGTCGATTACACGCGCGCGCATTTCATGTCCGAAGAGTTATTGATGCGGCTGGATAGTTACGATGACTTTGATGAGCACGTCGAAGATCACGGACAAATGCTGGAGGTACTCGACGCAATGTTGGCCGCACAGCAAACGGGGCAGGGCGATCTTTTGCCCGGCAAGGCGAAGTCTTTACTGACGTTTCTGTTGCGTCACATCGAGACGCGGGATGCGCGCTACGCATCCTGGACGCCGGTTTAATGCGAAAAAGATGGCTCCCAACGCAACTGCGTTCTTCGGGACAAGCAAAGGGCGGCGCGAATCATGTTATTGATTCTGGCTCCCGTGCGGCTGAGCAAACCATTTAAGCCACACAAAACCCGCAACACCGGCCGCCAGCGAGGCCGAAAGAATGGCCATTTTTGAGGCGTTGATAACGTCGGCGCTTTCGGTAAACGCCAGATTGGTGATGAAAATTGACATCGTAAAGCCGATACCACCCAGCATCCCGGCACCAAAAACATGCCGCCAGTTCAAATCTGGCGGCAAGCGACAGAGGCCGCAGGCCACGGCAACAAAACAAAACAGCGTGACCCCCAGCGGCTTGCCCGCCAGCAAACCGGCGATGATGCCCAGACTATTGCTGTTGGCCAGAGTTTGCATCCATTCTGCGCTCACCAGAATGCCCGTATTGGCGAGTGCGAAAATCGGCAAAATGATGAAGGCAACCGGTTTGTGCAGCACATGCTCAAGCCGGTGCGAGGGCGAGGTGTGGTCGTCATCTTGTGAGGAATACGGAATTGCAAACGCCAGCATGACCCCGGCAATCGTCGCATGCACGCCCGACTTGAGCATGAGAAACCACATCAGCGCGCCGCCCAGCAAATACGGGACGAGCGACATGATACGCAGACGATTGAGCGCCACCAGTACGACCCATACGGCCAATGCGCCAGCAAGATAGCCCAGCGAAATTTGCTTTGTGTAAAAGGCGGCGATGATGATGATGGCTCCCAGATCGTCGATCACGGCGAAGGCCACGATGAACACCTTGAGCGATGCGGGAATATGTTTTCCGAGCAGCGCCAGCACGCCCAGCGCAAAGGCAATGTCGGTTGCCATCGGAATCCCGAACCCGGCTTGTGTGGGCGTGGCGGCGTTGAGCGAAAAATGGATCAAGGCCGGAGCGGCCATCCCGCCAATCGCCGCGAAAATCGGCAGCAGGGCGTTGCGGAAATTGGATAGTTCGCCACTGTAAAGCTCGCGCTCAAGTTCCAGGCCGATGAGCAAAAAGAAAATCGCCATCAGCCCGTCGTTGATCCAGTGCTCAAGACTGAGGCCGCCGAGAACGCTCTGCCATAAACCCGAATACGCGCTACCGAGTGATGAGTTGGTGATTGAAAGCGAGAGTGCGGTGCACAAAACCAGCAGAATGCCGCTGGATTTTTCCGACTCGAAAAATTTATTGAAGGTGCTGGATAAGGTTTGCGGTATCACCCTAATCGCCCTCGTCGCCTTCTATTGTTACCTCAAACTTGGTGTAATACGGCCGCTGCCAGCGCTCAGCCACCATGTAGACCACCACCATGATGAATCCAATCATCAGTGCAAGGGTGCCAGCCATCAGCATGATTGGATGCCAGCCCGTCAGCATTGCGACGATCCAGATCAAGATGCCCGGCGCAAGTCGTTTACCCCACATCCAGTCGTCAATCAACGCCGGATGCCAGTCAGACTTGATTGTTTCACCACAAACAGGACACGTCTCGCATGAGGTCGTCGTCATGCTATCCCTCCATGGCGTGACGGGTATCTCTCGGCTTTTGACCCAGCGGAACCGCAATGAATGCAAACAATGCGGACAACGGTAGTCAGACAAAATGAAGGTCAGGGGATCAAAAAACATGGTTCTGCTGGATTATGCGCGTCAGGGGTTTGCCTCTTTGGTGTCGGCTTCGACATTATTTCCAGTTTAGCGGGTGTTCTGCCGCGACTTATTGAGAAGCTAGCTTTTGTCCGAGTAGCTCGCTGATTAGTCGCGGTTTGATTGCGCTTGAGAGGCATGGTTAGTAGCTAACCTGCCATCTAATCGCTTATTGAATTGATGGCGGTGGTGCTGGGTAATAGTCTATTGATTATAAGAAGATAATTTCTTTTTAATTGATTGGCGCGAATATTGCTAATTCCTTTCCCCAAGATCGAGTCCCAATGCGATTCGACCAACCGGAGGGGGAATAAAACATGGGTGGCATGAACGAAATTTTTGATCTAACTCGGACAACGCTGAACGATATCGAGAATCGTCTCGACATGCCGCGGCGCGACTTTCTCAAGTTTTGCTCCACGCTGGCCGTCACCATGGGCTTGCCGACCGGTGCCGAAGCCGCCATTGCCAAGGCGGTGGAATCGGCCAAACGCCCCTCGGTAATCTGGTTGCATTTTCAGGAATGCACCGGCTGCTCCGAATCCCTGTTGCGTGCCGAGCACCCCGACGCTGGAAAAGCTGATTCTCGATGTCATCTCGCTGGATTACCACGAGACCTTGATGGTCGCCGCTGGTCACCAGGCCGAAGCCGCGCGCAAGTCGGCAATGGCGGCCAACAAGGGCAAATACATTCTGGTGGTTGAAGGCGCAATTCCCACCAAGGAAAACGGCATTTACTGCAAGATCGGCGGCCACACGGCGCTTGATCTGCTTAAAGAGTGCGCCGCCGATGCCGCCGCTGTGATTGCGATTGGCTCTTGCGCCTCCTGGGGCGGTATGCCCTCGACCATTCCGTCGTTGCCTGGCGAGACCACCAGCCCCACCGGCTCGGTGGGTGTGGCCGATATTCTCGGCAAGGTTGTCGTCAGTATTCCTGGTTGTCCGCCGAACCCGTATAACTTTCTCGCCACCGTGGTGCACTTTTTGACCTTTGGAAAGTTGCCGGAGATTGACCATCTGGGGCGTCCCAAGTTTGCGTACTCGCGCCTGATTCATGAGCACTGCGAGCGCCGCGCGCATTTCGATGCCGGTCGGTTCGCCATGGATTTCGGCGACGAAGGCCACCGCAAGGGCTACTGCCTCTACAAGTTGGGCTGCAAGGGGCCGGAAACCTATGGCAACTGCTCCACGCTGGGCTTTGGCGATGCGGGTGAAAACAACTGGCCGGTCGGTTGCGGCCATCCCTGTATCGGTTGCAGCGAAAAAGGCGTGGGCTTTCAGAAGCCGATTCATCAGGTTGCCAAGATGCTCAACGTCGCACCACCCCTGCAATATCCGCGCATCGTTGAAGAGCAGGGCAAGGGTGCTTCCTTCGCCTCGGCGGCGGCGGTTGCGGCCATTGCCGGTGCGGCCGCCGGCGCTGCGGTGATGATGACCAAAAATCTTGGTTTGTCGCAAAAAGCCGAAGAAATCGAACGTACCAAGCAGGCCGACGCCGCACATACCGGCGCAGGTCAGGGCAAGGCAGGAGAGTGATCATGGCCACCCGTCGCGATTTCCTCAAGGGAGTCTTGGCCAGTAGTGCCGCTGCTACGGCCATCTCTGTTTCCGTGCCGGTTGCCGCACGCGAAACCCGCAGTCGGCCGCCCGAGGCGCTTGGGCTGCTGTATGACGCCAACCTGTGTGTGGGGTGCAAGGCCTGTGTGGCAGCCTGCAAAACCGCCAACGAAAACCCGCCCGAGTTTTCAACCGAAGACCGCTTGTGGGATACCCCGCTCGATACCTCCGGCTACACCTTCAACATCATCAAGATGTACCGCAACGGCACCATGGAGCAGAAGGACGCCGAAATCAACGGCTATGCCTTCATGAAAACATCCTGCATGCACTGTGCTGATCCCTCTTGTGTGTCGGCGTGTCCAGTCTCGGCGATGACCAAGAATCCGGTCACCGGGGTGGTCGGCTACGATGCCAGCATCTGCATCGGTTGCCGCTACTGCGTGGCCGCTTGTCCGTTCGGAATTCCGAAATACCAGTACGACCAGCCGGCCGGCAAGATCGGCAAGTGCGAACTGTGCCGGCATCGCCACAAAGACGGCAAGTATTCGGCCTGTGCCGAAGTCTGCCCGACGGGTGCCACACTGTTTGGTCGTACCGAAGACCTGCTGGTCGAAGCCAAGCGCCGGCTGGCCTTGAAGCCGGGCGAACCGGCCAAGTTCCCGCGCGGGCACTTGCGTGCTGCGAACCTGAAATCTGCCCCCAATGGTATTCAGTGGAAGGATGAGGCTGACCAGTCTTACGAAACCCCGGCCGGAAAATACATCCAGCATGTGTATGGCGAAAAGGAATACGGCGGCACGCAGGTGCTGAAACTTTCCGGTGTGCCCTTCGTCAAGGTTGGTATGCCTGATCTGCCGCCGGAGGCTGCTGCTTCGCATTCCGAAACCATACAAACCATGCTCTATGGCGGGCTGGCACTGCCGCTGGCGGCATTGGGCGCGCTGACGTATGTGGCCAAGCGTAACGTGGTCGCAGACGACAGTGATGAAAATGCGGACAACGCAAAGGGAGGTCATCATGACTAAGCAAGCTGTTCATGCCGCGCCAAGCCCGGTAGGGGGCGTGCTGACCAACACCGCCACCATGGTCTGCGGGTTTTTGGTGCTGGTGATGCTGGCGGTGCTCGTGGTGCGCTTTTTTGGCGGTCTGGGGGCGGTGACCAATCTTAACGACGGCTACCCGTGGGGCATCTGGGTGGTGGTCGACGTGGTGATCGGCTCGGCGTTTGCCTGCGGCGGCTTTTCGGTGGCGATGCTGGTGTATATCTTCAACAAGGGCGAATACCACCCGTTGATCCGTCCGGCACTGCTGGCCAGCCTGTTCGGCTACACGCTGGCGGGTGTCGGGGTAATTTTTGACCTCGGCCGCTGGTGGAATTTCTGGCACATTTTCTGGCCGGGTTATGCTAATCCGACGTCAGTGATGTTCGAGGTTGCCGTCTGTATTTCGGCTTACATCGTGGTGATGTGGCTGGAATTCTCGCCGGTGTTCTTTGAAAAACTCGGCATGAAAGACGCCAAGAAGAAGCTCAATCGCGTGCTGTTCTTTCTGGTCGCGCTGGGCACCGTGCTGCCGATGATGCATCAGTCGTCACTCGGCACGTTGATCGTGGTGATGGGCGTGCAGATCAACCCGCTGTGGCAGACGCAGGTGATTCCGCTGCTGTTCTTGCTCTCGGCCGTCATCATTGGCTACGGCGTGGTGCTGTTTGAAGCCTGCGTAACCTCCTCGGCCTACCGGCGTTCGATCGAACTGCATCTGCTGGAACCCATGGCGAAGATCATGCTCGGCGTGCTGTCGGTGTTTCTGGTGGTGCGCTTTGGCGATCTGCTGATACGCGGCGCTTTGCGTCACGCCTTCTCGCTGAACTTCACTGCGTTTGCTTTCTGGGTCGAAATAGCCTGCTTCGTTGCGCCATTGTGGATCATCGGCAGCGAGGCAGCGCGGCGTATGCCGGCTCGGCTATTCCTTTCCGGCGTGGCCATTATGCTGGGCGGCATCTTCATGCGCCTGAATGCATTTCTGATTGGCTACCAAACCGGTGACGGTTTCAACTACTTTCCGGCATTCCCTGAGCTCATGGTGACGGTTGGCATGTTCGCGCTTGAGGTTCTTGGTTACATCATCATCACTCGCCGCTTCCCGGTTCTGCCGCGCGAAGAAGCCACACACTGAAGGACGGAGACTAAAAAATGACACGCATAACGATTGATCCGATTACCCGTATTGAAGGCCACCTGCGTATTGACGTCGATGTCAATAATGGCAAAGTCAGCAAGGCTTGGTCGTCCGGCCAGATGTGGCGCGGCGTCGAGCTGATTCTGCTGGGGCGCGACCCGCGTGACGCCTGGGCGATCACCCAGCGCATCTGTGGTGTGTGCACCACCGTGCATGCCATTTGCTCGGTGCGCGCGGTGGAAAACGCGCTGCAACTGGAAGTGCCGGTGAATGCCCAGTACATCCGCAACATGATCGTGCTGGCGCATTCGATCCACGACTTTATCGTGCATTTTTATCACCTCTCGGCGCTTGATTGGGTCGATGTTACCTCGGCGCTGAAGGCCGACCCTGACAAGGCCGCATCACTGGGCGAGAGCCTTTCGTCGTGGAGCATGAACAGCAAGCACGAGATGCGTAAAACGCATCAACGTCTGAAAAACTTTGTGAATGGCGGCCAGCTGGGCATTTTCACCAACGGTTACTGGGGTCACCCGGCGATGAAGTTGTCGCCCGAAGTCAATCTGATGGCCGTGGCGCACTATTTGCAGGCACTGGAAGTCCAGCGCCATGCCAACAAGATTGTCGCCATTCTCGGTTCCAAATCACCGCACATTCAGAACGTCGCCGTCGGTGGCGTGTCGAACCCGCTGGCGACCGATTCGCAAGCGGTGTTGACGGTGGAGCGCCTGATGGCGGTCAAAGAGCACATCGATGCGCTCAATGACTTCATTAAGAATGTCTATATGGTCGACGTGGGCGCGGTGGGGGCTTTCTATGCCGAGTGGACAAAATACGGCGAAGGCGTTACCAACTATTTGTCGGTGCCGGATATTCCGCTCGATGGCAAGGGCACGCAATTCGCCTTCCCCGGTGGCTACATCGCCAACAAGGATCTGAAATCCTACAAGCCGATCACCAAGTTCGGCGACGAATATCTGGTCAAGGGCGTTGAAGAGGCGGTCAAGCATTCCTGGTATTCCTACAACAAGTCCGGTGCCTTGCATCCCTACAGCGGCGAGACCACGCCGAAATACACTGATTTTCAGGATGGCGGCAAATACTCCTGGCTCAAGTCGCCCACGTTTTATGGCAAGCCGGCGCAGGTCGGCCCCTTGGCGCGTGTGCTGACCAACCTGGCTGCCGGCCACGAGGCCACCACCAAGTACGCCACCGGAACGCTCGATCTGGTGTCCAAACTGGCCGGTGCCAAGGTGGGGCTGGATGCCATGCACTCGACCATTGGCCGTCACGCCGCACGCATGATTACCTGCTGCGTGAACGTCGATCTGCTGGGGCAGCAGTGGGATTTGCTGCTCGCCAACATGGCCAAGGGCGATCTGAAGACCTTCAACAAGCCGACCTTCCCCAAAGGTGAGCAAATGGGCGTGGGCTTCCACGAAGCACCGCGCGGCGCGCTGTCGCACTGGGTGGTGATCGACAATGGCAAGATCAAAAACTACCAGTGCGTCGTGCCGTCCACCTGGAATGCCTGCCCGCGCAACGAGAACGACGAGCCGGGGCCTTACGAAGCCTCGCTGATGAACAACCCGATTGCTGACCCGGAGAAGCCTTTGGAAGTGTTGCGCACGGTGCACTCGTTCGATCCGTGCATCGCCTGCGCGATTCACCTCGTCGATAAGGAAAACGATACCACCATCAGCGTCAAGGCTTCCTGATCGCTGATTCAATCACGCGGTAAAAACAGCGTGCGGGGGCATGGAGAATCCTTCATGTTCCCGCAGTTTTTTTTGGTTTGCTTTTCCGGTAGCATCAGCCCATGCGTTCAGTCATTCTCGGTATCGGCAACACCATTCTTTCCGACGAAGGTGTCGGGGTTCGCGCCGTTGAACAGTTCGAGGCGCGTTATCAACTGCCAGAAGGCCTGATCGCCATTGATGGCGGCACTTCCAGCATGGAAATGATCGAGGAGCTTTCGCATCTCGATTTTCTGCTGGTGCTCGACACCATCGTTGCCGGCAAGCCGCCCGGCACCATCGTCAAATTGGCGGGCGACGACGTGCCCTCGTTCTTCCGCCGCAAACTTTCACCACATCAAATCGGGCTTGCCGATGTACTGGCGAGCCTGGAATTTCTCGAAGCTGAGCCGAAAGACATCGTGGTTATCGGCGTGCAGCCGGTGACGCTGGAACTGGGTATGGAACTCACATCCACCGTCGCTGCCCGGGTGCCGGAAATGGTCGAGATGGCCGCCGCCGAATTTGCCGCGCGCGGTATTGTGCTCGCGCCGTTGCTGGCCGAGACCGCCTGACATGTGCCTCGCCGCACCTTCGCGTGTGCTGTCGGTGGCTGATGGCATGGCGCTGACCGAATGCTTCGGCCAGCAGCGCCACGTCAGCCTGATGCTGATGGATGAAGCCGTCGCCGTCGGTGATTATCTGTTGATTCAAACCGGTGGTTTTGCCTTCGAGCGGGTGGATGCCGAGCGCGCTGAAGAGGCCTTGGCGCTGATGCGCGAACTCTCTGCCAGCGAACAGGATGCGCGCGTCTGGGGCGCGGCATGAGCCCGGCGTTTCGTGTGCATGAACAGAATCCATCGGAACTGATCGAAACCGCCTTTTTCCGTGTGCAGCAAGAGCGCATGGTCGATGTGCCGATTTTGAATCTTGCCCTGTCGGTCGAAGCCATCGACGTGCAGCCCTGGCAGGGGCACTGGCTGGGGATGTTGGTGACGCCCTGGTGCATGACGGTGCTGCTGCTGCCGGGCAAAACGGAAGACTGGGAAACCGTGAGTGACAATGCGCGTCGTTTCATCAAGTTCCCTGCCGGCGAGTTCGCCTTTCTGGGCAGCGAGGAAGATGGCTTGGGTGAGTTTCAAAGCTGCGCGTTGTTTTCACCCATGGATCGCTTTGCCAATCAGTCCGAGGCCGTGATGACCGCGCGCGCTTCGCTGATTACCCTGCTGATGCCGCCGGGCGGGCACGTGGCTACTCAGGATGCCGCCAAGGAAGCAACTAAGGAAGTTGCGGCGGATCAACCCGCATCCCCATCCCGCCGCCGGCTGTTTTCCACGTTGGTGCGGAGTTAGTTTTTTCCCATGCACGAAATGGCGCTGGCGGAAGGGGTGTTGCAATTGATTGAGGACGCCGCACGCCAGCAGAATTTTGCCCGCGTGAGCACCGTCTGGCTGGAAATCGGCCAGCTCGCTGGTGTTGAAGTCGAGGCCATGAAGTTTTGTTTCGATGCCGTGACCCGCGACAGCATCGCCGACGGCGCACGGCTCGAAATCATCGCCACCCCCGGCAGCGGCTGGTGCATGGAATGTTCTGCTACCGTGGCGCTGGCCGAAGTGTATGGTGCTTGCCCGCAGTGCGGCCGGCATCAGGTGCAAGTGACGCACGGCACCGAAATGCGCGTTAAGGAACTGGAAGTTGCGTAGGGTAGAAAAAGGCGGTTGACCACGGGGGACACGGGGGAAACCTTTCGGGGGCAATTTAATGGGTGATGCTGCGCTCTGAATTTCCCCGTGTCCCCCGTGTCCCCCGTGATTAATCCAAGGTTTTAAGGAAAGTTACAAGGAGAACAGCATGTGCACCACCTGCGGCTGCGGTAGCGGCGAAGTGAAGATTGAGGGGCATGAGCATCATCACGACCACGATCACGGTGATGGTCACGAGCACACGCACGCCGATGGTACCAAGCACGCCCATGCGCACAGCCACAGCCACGCCTACACCCCGGCGCGCAGCCATGCGCCGGGAGTTAGTGCGACGCGCATGGTGCAGATCGAGCAGGATATTCTTTCCAAGAACAACGCCTATGCCGCGCAGAATCGTAAAAATCTTGCTGCGCGCGGTATCTTCACGCTGAATCTGGTATCCAGCCCCGGCTCCGGGAAAACCACGCTGCTGTGCAAGACCATTGAACTGATCAAGGGCAGGCAGCGGGTGGCGGTGATCGAGGGCGATCAGCAGACCAGCCAGGATGCCGAACGCATCCGTGCTACCGGCGCACCGGCGATCCAGATCAACACTGGCAAAGGCTGTCATCTTGACGCCCACATGGTCGGCCATGCCATGGAAAAACTGGAACTGCCGGAAAACTCGCTGCTGATGGTGGAGAACGTCGGTAATCTGGTGTGCCCGGCGGCCTTCGATCTGGGCGAGGCGCACAAGGTGGTGATTCTGTCGGTCACCGAGGGTGAGGACAAACCGATCAAATACCCCGACATGTTCCGCGCCGCCCGGTTGATGCTGCTGAACAAATGCGACCTGCTGCCCTATCTTGATTTCAGCGTACCGAAGGCCATTGAATTTGCGCGCCAGGTGAACCCGGAGATTGTGGTTATTGAGGTGTCGGCCAAATCCGGCGCTGGCATGACGGCTTGGCTCGACTGGATCGCGCAGGAGCAGGAGCAAGCACGGCAGGCTTGAGTATGAATACGCTGGCTTTCTCGCTTGAGACACCCGCCCCACCGGTGCTGGCGCTCGGTGCGTGGTTCAAAAATACCGTGTGCGCCGCACGCGGGGGCGAGGCGTTGCTCTCGCCGTTGGTCGGCGATCTGGATTCCGCCGAGGCTTGCAAGGCGCACGAAGCGGCCGCAGCCGAGTTGTGTGCATGGCTGGGCGATGCACCGCGCCTGATCGCGCATGACTTGCATCCAGATTTTCATTCCAGCCGCCATGCCGCCGATCTGGGGGCGCAGCTGGATGTGCCGCTATTGCCGGTGCAACATCACCACGCCCATATTGCAGCGGTGTGCGCCGAACATGGTTGGCGCGCGCCGCTGCTGGGGATTGCGCTGGATGGTGTCGGGCTGGGCACGGACGGTGCGGCCTGGGGGGGCGAGTTGTTGCAAGTTGATGGCGCGCAGTGCACGCGCATCGGACATTTGTTGCCGCTGGCCTTGCCCGGCGGCGACCGCGCCGCACGCGAGCCGTGGCGCATGGCGGCGGCGGCATTTCATGCGCAGGGTCGCACGGCTGAAATTGAAGCGCGTTTCGCTGCGGTGGCGACACCCGGCGGTGCGGCGATGGTGGCAACCATGTTGAGCCGTAACCTCAACAGCCCGCGCACCTCCAGCATGGGGCGCGTGTTCGACGCCGCTGCCGGGTTGCTGGGCATTTGCAGCCACATGAAGTTCGAGGCCGAAGCCGCCATTGCGCTCGAACAGGCGGCAACCCGGCACATCGACGCGCACGGCTGGCCGTTGCCCATGACAGACGGCTGGATCATCCGCGACGACCAACTGGATTTGCTGCCGATATTGATGCGACTGGATGGCGCAGAGGAAGTCGAGGTTGGGGTTGGGGTCGATGCGGCCGCAGCGCATTTTCACGCCACACTGGTGGCGGCGCTGGCCGATTGGGTGATGCGCGCTGTGGAGCGCAGCAGCATCACCACACTGGCCTGGAGCGGCGGCTGTTTTCTTAATCGCCTGCTGAGCTCCGGTTTGAAGCAAAATCTTGAAATGCGTGGCATCACCGTGTTGATGCCACAGCGCCTGTCACCCGGGGATGCCTGCATTGCGGCAGGGCAGGCGTGGGTAGCAATCCGTCATCTGGAGCAATGAAATGTGTCTGGCGATTCCGGTCAAAGTAGTCTCAATAGTCGACGGTGGAGATACGGCAATCGTCGATCTGGGCGGTGTGCAAAAAGAGATTTCACTGGCACTGCTTGACGATGTAGCCGTGGGCGATTATGTGATCCTGCACGTCGGCTATGCACTGTCGAAGGTCGATCCCGACGAGGCGGAAAAGACGCTGGCGCTGTTCGCCGAAATGAATGCGGTGGTGGCGTGATGGGAAAAACGATTTACCACGGGGGGCACGGGGCGCACGGGGAAAAGCAAGGGATTGAGTTTTTGACGTTCCCCGTGCGCCCCGTGTCCCCCGTGGTTAACTTGCCTTTTCAAACATGAAATACATCGACGAATTCCGCGACGGAGACGTGGCGAAGAACATCGCTGCCAGCATTGCCGCGACCGTCGAGCCGGGGCGCCATTACAGTTTCATGGAATTCTGCGGCGGGCATACCCACGCCATTTCACGCTACGGCCTGACCGACCTGCTGCCGGACAGCGTGCGTATGGTGCATGGCCCCGGCTGTCCGGTGTGTGTGTTGCCGATTGGTCGCGTCGACATGGCAATCGATCTGGCGCTGAAGCAGGGCGTGATTCTGTGCACCTATGGCGACACGCTACGTATTCCGGCCTCCGACAATTTGTCGTTGATGAAGGCCAAAGCGCGGGGCGGTGATATCCGCATGGTGTATTCGACTATCGATGCACTGCAGATTGCGCGTGACAACCCGCAGCGTGAGGTGGTGTTTTTTGCCATCGGTTTCGAGACTACTACGCCGCCCACCGCCGTGGCGATCCAGCAGGCGCTGGCCGAGGATCTGAAAAACTTCAGCGTTCTGTGCTGCCATGTGCTGACCCCTTCAGCGATCAGCAGCATTCTCGAATCGCCGGAAGTGCGGCAGTGGGGCACTGTGCCGCTCGACGGCTTCATTGGTCCTGCGCATGTATCCACCGTGATCGGCAGCCGGCCGTATGAGTTTTTCGCCGAGGAATATCGCAAGCCCGTGGTGATCGCCGGCTTCGAGCCGCTCGACGTGATGCAGGCCATCCTGATGCTGGTGCGGCAGGTGAACGAGGGCAGGGCAGAGGTGGAAAATGAGTTTGCCCGCGCCGTGACGCGCGAAGGTAACGTCAAGGCGCAGAACCGCGTCGCCGAAGTGTTTGAGCTGCGGCGCGAATTTGAATGGCGCGGTCTGTCCATCGTGCCGTATTCGGCACTGAAAATCCGCCAGAAATATGCCGGCTTGGACGCCGAGCGGCGTTTCGCTCTGGGCTACCAGTCGGTGCCCGACAACAAGGCCTGCGAATGTGGCGCGATCCTGCGCGGCGTCAAGCGACCGCAGGACTGCAAGATATTCGGCACGGTGTGCACCCCGGAAAATCCGGTGGGTTCGTGCATGGTCAGTTCGGAGGGCGCCTGTGCGGCGCATTACAGTTATGGACGGTATCGCGATGCAGCGTGAATGGGAAAGGCTTGAACCACGGCGACACGGCGGCACGGCGAAATGCAAAGCCAGGCCTGCTGTTGGCTTTTCGCTGTGTCGCCGTGTCGCCGTGGTAAAAAGCTTTTAATCCCATGGCAAACATTAAACGCGGCTACGTCCGCCCCCTCGACCTCAAGCACGGTCGCGTCGACCTGACGCACGGTTCCGGTGGGCGGGCGATGGCGCAATTGATTTCCGAACTGTTCGCCAAACATCTGGGCAACGAATACCTAGTGCAGGGTGATGATGGTGCCGTGTTGCCAGCGTCGACTTCTGATGAGCGTCTCGTCATGGCGACCGATGCGCATGTGGTGTCGCCGCTGTTTTTCCCCGGTGGCGACATCGGTTGCCTGTCGGTGCATGGCACGATCAATGATGTTGCCGTGATGGGCGCACGCCCCTTGTATCTGGCGGCGGCCTTCATTCTTGAGGAAGGCTTTCCGCTCGCCGATCTGGCGCGCATTGTCGAATCGATGGCGGCGGCGGCGAAAGAGGCCGGCGTGCCGGTGGTGACGGGTGACACCAAGGTGGTCGAGCGCGGCAAGGGCGATGGCGTGTTCATCACCACGACCGGTGTCGGCGCGATTCCTGCGGGCAGGGTT
>CAJAWW010000319.1 GCA_903946745.1 uncultured beta proteobacterium | reverse complement strand
CGTTCTTGCGGGGTAATGATGTCGGTGAGACGGATGCCGAATTTGTCATTGACCACCACCACTTCGCCTTGTGCGATCAGGGTGCCGTTCACCAGCACATCCATTGGCTCACCGGCCAGACCTTCGAGTTCGACAATCGAGCCGTGGGCGAGTTGCAGCAGATTGCGGATCGAGATGCGGGTGCGCCCCAGTTCCACGGTGAGGGTCACCGGGATATCCATAATCATGTCGAAGCCCTGCGGTGCTGCCGTGTTGCCGGCACCGCCAGAGAACTGTTCGAAAACGGCGGCGGCCGCCGGGGCAGCTTGGGCGGCTTCCTCTTCCACGGAGGCCTGCTCACCCATTGCTGCGGCCCAGTCGTCTTCCGAGACCTGGTCTTCGGCGGAGTTTTCTTCGGTTTCGCTCATTTCATGCTCCTTGCGCGGATGTGGTGCGCATATGAATTCTGTAACGCTGTCGATTAAGGACTAAGGTGCCGCTTCTTCAGCGAGAAAATTTTCGATCTTGAGCGCGTACTGCCCGTTTTGAATGCCATAGCGACAGTCGAGCACGGGTACGCCGGCAACAGAGGCGATGATGTTTTCGGGAATGTTGAACGGGATGACATCGCCAATTTTCATGTCGACAATGTCGCGCAAGGTGACGTCCACGCTGCCCAGATTCACCACCAGTTCAACTTCGGCAGTTTGTAGCTGTTTGACCAGCGTGCCGGTCCAGCGTTTGTCTGACGAGGCTTGCTCGCTGTGCATGGTGCTGTAGAGAATGTCGCGGATCGGTTCGACCATTGAATACGGCAGGCACAAGTGCATTTCTGCGGTGTTGCCGGAGAGTTCGATGGTGAAGGTGATCGAGACAATCACTTCGGAAGGTGTGGCGATGTTGGCAAACTGCGTGTTCATTTCCGAGCGGACGTACTCGAATTCCAGCGGGTACACGGGCTTCCAGGCTTTTTGGTATTCCTCGAACACGACACCTAACATGCCCTGAATGATGCGCTGCTCGGTGGCGGTGAAGTCGCGGCCTTCGACGCGGGTGTGGAAGCGTCCGTCACCGCCGAACATGTTGTCGACCACCAAAAAAACCAGATTCGGATCGAACACAATCAGGCCGGTGCCGCGCAGTGGCTTGACCTGAATGAGGTTGAGGTTGGTCGGCACGACCAGATTGCGGATGAATTCGCTGTACTTTTGCACTTTGATCGGCCCCACCGAAATTTCGGTGCTGCGATGCATGTAGTTGAACAGGCCGATACGGAAGTAGCGTGCAAAACGTTCATTGATGAGTTCCATCGTGGGCATGCGCCCACGGACAATTCTCTCCTGCCGGCCGAGGTCGTAGTTTTTTACGCCACCGGTTTCGGCTTCGACGGGCGCCTCATCGGCTTCGCCGGTGACGCCCTTGAGCAGGGCATCAACCTCTTCCTGAGAGAGAAAATCCTGACTCATGCGTGCTTACTGAATAATGATGTTGGTGAACAAGACGCTCTGCACCGGGGCATCCGGATCGGCATGTTCTTCAGGTTCGCCGCCTGCAGTCGCCTTCGCTTTACCCTTTTTCGGCTTGGGTGGCTCTAGCGTGTTGTTGGCGACATCGCGAATTTCGTTGGACATTTTTTGCACGCCCTGTGCGGTATTGAGTTCGGCGACGGTTTTGCCCAGCAGCAGCAGATTGATCTTGTGCTTCAGCTCGGGGTCATATTGTTTGAGTGTTTCCAGCATCGTCGCATCGAGCGTTCGCATTTGTATTTCGACTTGCAGATAGGCTTCCTGCTTGTCGGCGATCAGCTTGACGACGAAGGGTTTGTCAAACTTGTAGAAAGAGGGTGCAGCGGCGTGCCCGTCTTTCTTTTCCTTTTTCTTGGGCTTGGCGTGGGCACTTTTGCCCTCGCCATCGTCCTCGGCCTCAGCCTCGGCCTCAGCTGCTTTCTTCTTCGATATCATCATGTAGACAGCGCCGCCGCCACCCAGAACGAGCACCAGCACGCCGATGATGATGTAGAGCATCATCTTTCCCTTCTTTTTCGGGGCTGCGTCGCCTTCCGCTTCAGGTTTTTTGGCTTCTGCCATGGTGATTCTCCAAAGTGTTTACCCGGTTTATGCCGTCAGGCAACCGGTGGGACAAGAGGTCTCGAACGAGTACGCAAAGCTATCCGCTACGGTATTAACGGTCAGGGCCGGATAATTCTGAACTGAGCTGGCGCATAGACAGGATTTCGTTAAGTCTTGATCGCGATCAGGCAAAGACGTCCACCATACCGCGCCCTGCCGTGCTGCGCAGTAGGCCACCCAGGTTGCCAGAACCGCCCAGCGCGTCATTCAGGGCAAGCGGGTCGCTGCCGTCATTCATCGTCCGATCACCACGGGAGGCTTCACCGTTGCGATTGTTCGATGACTGGCTGGCGGATTCGGAGCCGACATGGGTTTGCCCGAGATTGATGCCGGCGTCAGCGAGAATTTCACGCAGACGTGGCAACGACGATTCGATCAGGTCACGCACGGCGGCGTTGGGTGAGGCAAACACGGCGTTGGCCTGATCGCCATTGATGGACAGTGAGACTTCCACGCGGCCGAGATTGGGCGGATTCAAGACCAGATCGGCCTGCTGCCGGCTGCTGGTGGCGATCCAGGTCAGCTTTTGTCCCATTTCTTCATGCCAGCCGGCCTGGCCGACGGGGGTGTCGATCCGCAGCACGGGTGCTGACGAGGCCTGGCTGCTGGTTGATGTTGCGGGTGCCTGGGCTTGCTGTGCGCGCGCATCCAGCAGTACCTGGAAGCTGGTATCGCCCTGATCGGTGCCGCTGCGGCGGCTGGATTCGGCAGTTATTGCCGCATCCAGCGCAATCTTGCCGTCGGCGAATTGCGGGGCTTCCTTGAGGCCGGCCGTCAGCGGACGTGCCGTGCCGGGTTCGCTGGCCGGGCGTTCGTTTTGCGGCAGCAGTGCTCCGGCGGTCGGTACTGCAAGCGCAAGCAGCGCTGTTTCGGGCGCTTGGAGTTGTGGCAGAACGTTTGTGGTGTCGGTGCTTGTGGTGTCGGTCTTTGCGCCGTCTTGCGGCATCAGCTTGGGCAGGGTAATGGCAAATTCGCCCGCCAACGCGGCAAAGATTGCGGCATTGGGATCCAGCGGAATCGTTGCAGTGGCCGCCGTTGCCGTGTTCTGGGCGTCGACTTCTTTGTTTTCTGGTGCGTTGCTGTTTTTCGCCATTTGCCGTTGCAGCACTTCACCAAAGGGGCTGTTGGAAGCGGGGCTATCGGATTCTTTGGCATGCGTCGCCGCATCCTTGTTGCTGCCTTCGGTGGCCTTCGCCGCACCATTCGTCGGCGGTTTGCCGGCCAGGGCATTGGCTGACCCCGGATTGGGCGATGAAATGGCGAGCGTGGCGGTAATCAGTTCCGGCATGGCGGTTTCCTTGCGGCTGTGTGTGCGCTATGAGGCAGTTCACAGCAATCCTCGTGCCATGTGGTATTAGTCTGGAAAGGGCAGTTGACCACGGGGGACACGGGGGGCACGGGGAAATTCAATACTTTGCAGCGTGCGCCTAGCGCACCCAATGATCTGTCGCATTGCCTGCCGTACGTTTTTGCTTTTCCCCCGTGCCCCCCGTGTCCCCCGTGGTCAACTGCCTTTTCCAGACTAATACCACTTGGCACGAGGT
>CAJAWW010000318.1 GCA_903946745.1 uncultured beta proteobacterium | reverse complement strand
TGGCGGCCGATCTGGTGCTGGCGTGGGGCAATGGGCCCTGGGCGGTGGCGCTGGGTGCAGTATTGTGGGGGCTGCATATCGGCGCCACGCAAGGCATCCTCTCAGCGCTGGTGGCCGATGTTGCACCGGATGATTTGCGCGGCACGGCGTTTGGTTGTTTCAGCCTTGCCAGCGGCATCGCGCTCTTGATCGCTAGTGTGATGGCCGGGGCGCTGTGGACGTGGTTTGCCCCGTCTGCAACATTTCTTGCTGGTGCTGCGTGCGCTGCGCTGGCGTTGCCGGGGTTATTGCGGCGGAAATAGTAATACGGGCAATGCGGGTAATGCGGCTAATTTCTACGTTTTTTTGCCAGCGCGCTGGCGAGTTGGCGATCGGTTTTCATGATGTGTTCGACCAGCCAGTTTTGCAGGTAGCTGACCAGCGGCGCGAGCAATCCTGTCTCGCCTGCATCAATGCTGCTCTTCATGGCGTTGACACGGTCGGCAAATTCCTTATGCGCCTGCTGGTGTGCTGTAGCGTGTGCTGTATTAACCCCCGAATGCGTCATCAGCCCGTCTTCGGTGGCGAAGTGGAACAAGGCATAGGCCAGCAGGCGCGGCATGACATCCTGTAAAACCTCGGGATCGCGTCCGGCAACCAGCCCGGCCTCGGCTTCGTTAATCAGCTCAATCAACTCCTGATGTTGCAGATCAATCTGGCGGTGCCCGGTTTCGAGGCTGCTATTCCATGTAATAGGCATGTAATTTCCTTCGCATGCACACTTTATGGTGCTGGTAAGGAATTATACTTGCCGACTTGGCAGAGCGTCATCTGTTGAAATCACGACCGAATATAAAAAAACGCATGAACACCTCATGAGCACTAAGTCGGACAGTTCTCGCAGAGACGGCGCATACGAAGATATCAAGCGGCATTCGCGCTGGATCATGGTTGCGTTTTTTCTTGCGCTCATGTTCTTCGCCGCGCGCAATTTGTCGAATGACCGGGTTGAGCTTGAAAAGGCCGCACAGATGCACGGCTGGGTTGAATCTTCGGTTGATATCAGCGAAACCGTGCATCAATTGCAGCGTGAGCGTGGCATGTCCAGCGGCTATCTGGCTTCGGGCGGGGTGCGCTTTCGCTCGGGTCTGGCGACGCAGCATCAGGCCACGGATGTCGCGTTGACCAAGCTCTATCCCGCATTGCAGCGCCAGAACATCACGCCATCGGCATGGAGCCTTGATGCCGATGCAATCCGAAAACAATTTGTCGAACTGCGTAGCGAGGTGCTGGCTCTGCAGATTTCACGCGACATCGCAGCAGACCGTTACACCACGTTGATCGACCGGCTGTTTGCCTTGTTGTTGAGCCGTGCCAACGCCGACGGGGCAATGCTGCGGCCGCAACTTGCCTTCATCTCTTTCTTGCAGGCCAAAGAGCTTTCCGGCAAAGAGCGCGCCTTGCTGACGGCGATGCTGTCTTCGGGCGAGTTTCACAATGCCGCACGTCTGGCGGCGCATCAACGCTTGCGTGTGAGCGAAGCCGTGCGACTGGATCAGTTCAATACTGTCGCTGATGCGGATGCCCGGCGCGGCTATGCGGCCATCGTCAAGGATGAATTTACCGTCGAAATAGAGGCGATTCGCGAACGCGTCATGACGATGGGCCAAGGTAAAAGTCTGGACAGGAGCGCGTGGCCGACTGCGGAGCACTGGTTTGCGGTGTCCACGCTACGCATCGACGCCATGAAGAATCTGGAGGACACGCTGGCCGCTGCCAATATTCGGCAGGCCACGACATTGGAAGATCGCGCGCGCCAATCGTTGCTGGAAAACGGATTCGGCGCAGTGGCCTCATTGCTGCTCGCAGGCTTATTGTTGTGGCAGATCCGGCGTGGCAGTAAAGAAGCCGAAGCCGAACTGCACCTGGCTGACATGGTGTTTGAAAGCAGCGTTGAATCCATTGTTATCACGGATCCGGATTTCGTCATTGTCGAGGTGAACCCCGCTTTTTCGCGGATTACCGGTTTTATGCGTGAAGAAGTCATCGGCCAGCATGTGCGCATGCTCAAGTCGGGGCGGCATGATGCAGCGTTTTATCAGGCCATGTGGAAAACCATGGCGCGCGACGGTGCCTGGGATGGCGAAATATGGAACCGGCGCAAAAATGGCGACATTTATCCATCGCTGTTGTCCATTGTGGCGGTAAAAAATACCCAGGATGCAATTACCCACTACCTGGCCATGAACGTGGATCTGAGTCAGCGCAAAAAGGCCGAAGAACTGCTTGAGCAATTGCGTACCTTCGATCCGCTCACCGGCTTGCTCTCGCGTGAGGCCTGGTATTCGGCGCTGGATCGTGCAGTCGCCAATTCGCGTGGCACGACGCTCAAATTTGCAGTGCTGGAAATTGGCCTTGATCGCTTCAAGATGATTAACGATTCCATCAGCCATGCGGTCGGCGACATGATCCTGGTTGAGGCCGCCGCGCGCATCAAGAGTGTGTTGCGCCGCTATGACGTGCCGGCACGCCCCGGCGGCGATCGTTTCTCGGTGCTGCTTGAGGAGATCAAGGCACCGCAGGATGTCGGGGGCATCTGCGAGAAACTGATCGCGGCCTTCGAGCCCGTGTTTTCTGTCGCTGGTCTCGATTTGCACGTATCAATCAGCATTGGTGCCACCTTGTTTCCCGATGATGGCGATCAAATGGCCGTTTTGCATCGCAACGCCGAGTCGGCGATGTATCGCAGCAAAAATGAAGGTCGCGGCACCTATCGGTTCTATTCCAGCGAAATGAACGTCGAGGGCGCGCGTCAGCTGGAGGTTGAGGGGCTGTTGCGACAGGCGCTGAAACGTGGAGAGTTCACCGTCTTCTATCAGCCACAGGTTGATGCCGTGAGCAATGCGCTGGTCGGTGTCGAGGCATTGCTGCGTTGGAACAGCCCGGAACTGGGCTCCATCTCACCGGTGCAGTTCATCCCGATTGCCGAAGAAACCGGGCTGATTGTGTCGATTGGTGAGTGGGTGTTGCGCGAATCCTGTCTTCAGGTGCGGCGCTGGATAGACGAATTGGGATGCGAAATTCCAGTGGCGGTCAATCTCTCGGCGCGGCAGTTCACCCAAAAAGATTTGCTACAGACAATACAGTCGGCGCTTGATGGTGCCCGGCTGGCACCGCATCTGCTGGAACTCGAAATTACTGAAGGGTCGCTAATCTCCGACCCGGTGGGCGCATCCGACGTGCTGCATGGCATCCGTGCCATGGGTATGCGCACCGCGCTGGACGATTTTGGTACCGGCTATTCGTCGCTGGCTTATCTCAAAACATTTCCGCTTGACCGGCTCAAGATTGACCGCGCGTTTGTGCGCGATTTGCCTGATGACCAGAGCGATGTCGCGATTTCGCGCGCCGTGGTGGCGTTGGGTCGCAATCTCAATATGGAAGTGCTCGCCGAAGGCGTTGAAACGCTCGCCCAGCAGGTATTTCTGGCCGAGAGCGGTTGTCATATTCTGCAAGGTTACCTGCACGGCAAGCCTATGTCGGCTGAAGATATTGCCCATCGCCTGCACGATGGTAGTTTGCTCTGGCCGGCGGGCCATTCACCTGTATCACATTAAATTACAACCGGAGTTTTCTTATGAACCGTTCCTCGATCATGCAGCGCCTGGTTTTGCTGGTGGCCGTTCCACTGATTGCATTGAGTCTCAGTGCGGTCATGCAGATCTGGCAGGCGTACGGAACCTGGCGTGGTGCTGGCCAAACGCAGCGACTGATGCAGATGTCGGTCAGTATTGGCGAACTGGTGCACACCTTGCAGATCGAACGCGGCGCCACCGCCGGTTTTGTTCAGTCCAAGGGGCAGCGTTTTGCGGACATTCTGCCCGGTGCCCGGGGCAAGACCGACGAGCGGCTGACCGCCTTCCGCAAGGATCTCGGCGAGATCGATGCCAGCGACATGCCGGCACTGGCGCAGGCGCTGGCAGCGACACGCGGCAAGCTGGAGGTTTTGGCCGATATCCGGCGCAAGGCATCGGACTTCTCCATCCCGGCGGCGGAGTCCACCGCCTATTTCACCGGTACCATTGGCCTGCTGGTCGATAGCATCGGCGCGGGTGTGACGTATAACCGCGACGTGGCGATTGCTCAGCAGACCATGAGCTACATCAGCTTTGTGCGCGCCAAGGAATATGCCGGACAGGAACGCGCGCTGACGACCGCCGTGTATGCCGCAAACAAAATCGAGGTTCCGTCTTTTCAAGTCATCCTCGACAAGATCAGCCGGCAGGAGGCTTTTTTGGATAACTTTAGCGGCATCGCCGCAGCCGGTGAAAAGGCCTCTTTACACAAGGTGCTTGAGAGTCCCGCCGCGCAAGAGGTGAAGCGTATTCGCGGCATACTGATCGAGAAAAACGTCGCCGGCAATTTCGAGATCGACCCCACGGCTTGGTTCAAGGCGGCGACGGCCAAGATTGATGCCTTGCATGAAACCGAGACTCTGGTGACGCAGAACATCATGAATGCGGCAACAAAACTTCTTGGCAGCAGTCGCAATGCCTTCATCACTTATCTGTCACTCAGTGCTCTGGCCATTGCACTCACCATCAGCGTTTCGATCTGGATTGGTCACGGCGTTAGCCAGCCCTTGAGCGCTGCCGTACAGGCCGCTGAAAATGCGGTGCGCAGCAATGATTTCACCGGCACCATGCCCGTCGAAGGGGCGGCTGAAGTGGCGCGCACTGGCGAGGCTTTCAATCATCTGGTGGGCAAATTTCGCGGCATCATTTCTGACACGCGCAACTCCAGCGAGCAGATTTCGCGCGCTGCCGATACGCTGGCGAATTCCAGCCGTCAGGTGGGCGAGAGTTCGGCAGCGCAGTCAAAGGCCGCTGCGACGGTGGCGCAGGCGGTTGAACAGGCCTCGGCGAGCATTTCGGGCACCGCCGCCAGTGCGCGTACGGCATCCGACGCCGTAGGGCAGGCGCAGGCTGACAACACACAGGCCAAGGTGGTGATGCTTGAGACGATCACGACCATGAACGGTATCGCCCGCCTGATTAGCGATTCGGGCGCCAAGGTGGAAGAACTCGCTGAAAGCTCGCAGAAGATTGGCGGCATCGTGCAGGTCATCAAGGAAATTGCCGACCAGACCAATCTGCTGGCATTGAATGCCGCCATTGAGGCCGCGCGTGCCGGCGAACAAGGCCGCGGCTTTGCCGTGGTCGCTGACGAAGTACGCAAACTGGCGGAACGCACCGCGCAGGCCACCGACGAAATTGCCGGCCTCATCAGCGCGATTCAGGGCGGCATTGGCGGTACTGTCACGGCCATGCAGCAGGCCAACACCGAGGCCGGTGCCAGCCTCGCGCTGGTCGCGCGCACCGAGTCATCGCTGAACCGCATCGACGAAGGCTCGAACGCTGTCGCGCAGCATGTGCAGAGTATCGCCAGCGCCCTGCAAGAGCAGGACAAGGCCGTGCGTCAGATCGCCATCAACGTCGAACACATTGCCGGCATGACCGAGCAAAACAGCAACGCCGCCGCAGAAAACAACCGCACCGCCGCGCAGCTCGATAGCCTGGCGCGCGATCTGAGCAATGCGGTGACGGCGTATCGGGTTTGAGGTAAGGCAGGTTAACCACGGGGGGCACGGGGAACGGCATAAAGAGTCAGCTTTGGTTTTCCCCGTGCCCCCCGTGGTAAATCGCCCTTCAATGCATTTTCCCATCCACACGCGCTGCCAGCAGCCACGGAATGTAGCGCCAGGCCAATAGCCCGAAACCACCCAACCAACACAGCGCGCTGGCGATGATCCATAGCGTGTAGGTTTCCGGAAACAGCTGCGGCAGTGCCACGCGCAGCAGCAACCCGGCCAGCATCAGCCAGAGCACGAGTTTGTCTTGCGCATCAAACAACACTTTGCGGCCGGTGTGACCGCGGGCGATGCGCACCATCATGGCCGGCACGATCAGCCCCATCACGCCCAGTGTGAACAGATGCACCGACAGCGTGCCGACCCAGGTTAGCGGCACAAAGCCATGCACGCCTTCCAGCAGCAGTTGCAGGATGATCGCAAGCTGCCCCACATACATGATGCCGACATCGATGCGGCGCAGCGCCTGCCACGGGTGCCAGCACAGCCAGCGCCCGGCCAGCAGTACGCCGAGTAGCCCGCTGACCGCGCCTGCCAGCGGCACCGGCAGCCAGGGCGCGGCGATCAGCAGCAGGCCGAGGCTCTTGATGGCATGGTCAAGCCACGGGGCGCGCAAAATTTCGGCTTTGAACAGGGCGCGCATGAACTGCGTCAGCGTGCGTTCGAGCATGATGAGAAAGCTCAGGCGGAAAATGGCGAGGCTCATGGTGACGCCGGCGCTGAACTGCGTGTCGGAAAACAGCAGCCACTTGGCGGGCAGCAGAAAAGGCAGCGCTAGTATGAAATACAGGTTGTCGGCATAGCTGTCGCTACGCCGATGCCGCAACAGCGTGGCCAGCAGCATCGCCACCAGCGCGGCGGTGAACAGGCTGCTGCCAAAAAAGAAAACGGGTTTCGGCAGCGCCGCACCCACGCTCATCAAGAGCCGGTCGAGCAGCCATGCGGCAGTGAGCAGCAGCAATGCCAGTCCGTGATAACCGCGTATCGCCACCCAGTTCTTGCTGGCGGTGAGCAAAAAACCGCCCAGCACCGCCAGACCGAAGCCGAAGAACATTTCATGCGCGTGCCACTGCGCGCCGGGCAGGGCAAAAGTCGACGGTGACGGTACGGTGCCGGAAAACATGAGTGCCCATGCGAGCGGAAGAAACAGACCGGCAAGGCAGCCAAGCGCAAACAGCGGGCGGAAACCAACCAGCCAGAGCGGATGGGCAGAGAGATGTTTCAGCATGGACAAGGGAACATCGTCAAATTTGCGAAAGAGGGCGAGCAGGATTCTATCGTGCGCCGATCCATGCACCTTCGCAGCCGATCCGCTATCCTTCGCCTTATGCAACTGGTACTCATCAGCGGCCTTTCCGGTTCCGGCAAGTCGATCGCGCTCAATGTCCTTGAGGACTCGGGCTATTACTGCGTCGACAATCTGCCCGCGCCGCTGTTGTCGCAACTGGTGCAGCATCTGCGCACCGAGGGTCACGCGCAGGTGGCGGTGGCCGTCGATATGCGCGGTGGGTCGAGTATCGCGGCGCTGCCGCCGCAATTGCGTCTGATCGAGGCCGACGGTGTCATGTTGCGTTTCATCTTCCTTGATGCCCGCAATGAAGTGCTGATCCAGCGTTTCTCCGAAACCCGTCGCCGCCACCCGTTGGCCGATGACGATAGCACGCTGGACGAAGCGATTGCGCGTGAGCGCGGGGCGCTGGAGATGCTCGCCAGCCTCGGGCATCACATTGACACCAGCAATCTGCGCCCCAATGCGCTGCGTGCCTGCATCAAGGATTTTGCCGAACTCGATGAGCGCCGCGGCCTGACGCTGCTGTTCGAGTCGTTCGGCTTCAAGCACGGCTTGCCGCTCGATGCCGATCTGGTGTTCGACGTGCGCTGCCTGCCCAATCCGCATTACGATCCGGTGCTGCGCACACAAACCGGGCGCGACCCGGAGGTCATTCGTTTCCTTGAAGCCCAGCCCGAGGTGCTCAAGATGGAAGCCGATCTGCGCCGCTTCTTGAGCGACTGGCTGCCGGCTTACCTGCGCGACAACCGTTCTTACCTGACCGTGGCAATCGGCTGCACTGGCGGCCAGCATCGTTCGGTGTTTCTGGCCGAACGCCTGGCGCAGCATTTTCGTCCGGAACTGCGGGTACTGGTGCGGCACCGTACATTGGCAGAGTGAGCGCTAGCATTCACAACCCCCTGCGCGATTTGCTGACGCAGGCACGACACAGCGCAACCCCTTGGCGAACCCTGCTGCGCCCCGGCGACTGGGTGCTGTTGCTGGTCTGCACGCTCGGCGTCGCCGCCTCCTATCCAATGTTGTGGCGCGGCGGGGTTGCCGACCGCGCGATCATCAAGCGCGACGGCAAAGTGGTGACCGAACTCGCGCTCAACACCCCGCGCCGCTATGAGGTCACGGGTGCCCTCGGCATCACGGTGATTGAAGTGCAACCGGGTCGTGCGCGCGTGCTCTCTGACCCCGGCCCGCGCCAGTATTGCGTGCAGCAGGGCTGGCTGACGCGCGCCAATGCCACGGCGATCTGCGCCCCCAATCATGTGTCGCTGCAACTCGCCGGCCGCGGCGGGGTTGATGGCGGCAACGGCGGCTATGACTCATTGAATTACTGAAGGATGAGGAACTCGAAAAGTGAACAGACTGATCTACTAATATATTACTAATCGTTGCTGTATTTAGTAGACATGAAATTTTGCCATGGTTAGACTACTAATCACCTACTAATGATGGTTGTGATTAGTAAATGCATATCCCTTTGACGCCCCCCGAAGTATTCCCGATCTGGTCGAATGCCGGCCAGGAAGTCCTTGGGAAAATTCTTGATATCCGTTCGCCACTGGTGGGCGGGGATTACCTGCATTGGGATCAGCTGCGCCATCGGCCGCCGCCCGATGGATTGACCAGTGAGCAATGGTGGGCGGGAATCCGTTTCCCGCGCAATGCCATGATGAAGTCGTTACCACTGGTCGATAAAGCGGGAAAGTCGTTCGAATTCTGCCTGCCGGAAACGATCCTGATTGCGCTGCATCACATCGATAAGGCGGCATCGGGATCAATCAATGCGCCGGTTGAAATCAATACCCCGGAAACGCGTGATCGCTACCTGGTGCATTCGTTGATCGAGGAGGCCATTACCTCCAGTCAGCTAGAGGGGGCGGCGACAACCCGGACAGCCGCCAAGTCGATGTTGCGTGAAGGGCGAAAGCCGCGTGATCGCAGCGAACGGATGATCTTCAATAATTACCAGGCGATGGAGCAGATACGCACCTGGCGAACCGAACCCATTACCCCGGCAAAGGTATTGGAGCTTCACAGTCTGGTAACGGATGGCACACTCGATGACCCCGCAGATGCAGGCAGGCTGCGCCAGGACAACGATATCGTGATCCAGGATCGGCGCGACAATACCCTGCTGCACCGGCCGCCGGATTTCCATGAGTTGCCGGAACGTCTTGCGCGACTGTGCGCATTCGCCAACGCCGACGCCGACGAAACGGCAGCGCCTTTTGTGCATCCCGTCCTGCGTGCGATCCTGCTGCACTTCATGATCGGCTACGACCACCCGTTTGCGGATGGCAATGGCCGGACAGCGCGGGCGCTGTTTTACTGGTCGATGGCACGCAGCGGTTATGGGCTGATGGAGTTTCTGTCAATCTCGCACTTCCTGCGCAAGGCACCGGGGCAGTATCTGCGCGCCTATCTGCACACTGAAACCGATGCGGGCGATACGACCTACTTTCTCATCCATCAGTTACACGTCATCCGTCTGGCGATCAAGGAACTGCATGCCTATTTGCGCAGGACAGCGGCAGCGCAGAAAGATACCGAGCGTTTGATTGCTGCTTCAAATCAGCTACAGCATCGCCTCAATCATCGCCAGCTTGCATTGATTACCGGGGCGCTGAAACATTCTGGCGAGCAATATCGGATCGAGGGACACCAGCGCACACATAACGTGGTGTATCAGACGGCCAGGACGGATCTGCTCGAGCTGACAGATCTGGGGCTGCTCACCAGGGAATTGCTGGGGCGTGCATACATATTCACTGCCCCGGCCGATATCCAGCAACGGATTGCTGCGCTGGCCAGCGTATAGAGGCAAGTTTCTGGGCATCAAGATTTTTTACCCGTTTCAACGCCGTATCCCCGGCGTCGACTTTTCGCCTCAACTTTATCCGATACTGAGCATGCCGCCATGACCGCAACCATCACCCTGCCGGTAAGTGAAGACGACCGCCGCATTGCGCGTTACGCGGCGGCGGCGATTGCGCTCACGGTTGCCGAAGCCGCGCTGCCCAGCCCTCTACCCGGCATCAAGCCGGGGCTGGCCAACATCATCGTGCTGGTGGTGCTGGTGCGCCATGGCTGGCGCGATGCGGCGTGGGTCAGCCTGTTGCGGGTGATCGCCGGCAGCCTCGTGATCGGCCAGTTTCTTGCCCCGGGTTTTTTTTTGGCGTTGGCGGGGGCGACAACCAGCCTCGC
>CAJAWW010000317.1 GCA_903946745.1 uncultured beta proteobacterium | reverse complement strand
CTTGTGACCCAATACTTGTGAGATTTCCGAACGTCCCAGCGGTGAATTGGCAATTGCCTGCATGATTCGGTGATGGGTCGACTCCAGACTCCACTCTGAACGCCACTCTGCGCGGTTGCACCACTCATCCGCCGACTCTGGCCTCGACTCTGGCCTCGACTCTGGCCTCGACTCTGGCCTCGACTCTGGCTTAGCGGCGGATTCAGCGACGGACAGCGCCGTTAAATGTACTGGCAGTTTGACCATGAAATAACTGTGATCGTCATCAAACTCGAACTCAGGTGGCGGCGAACCGTTCTTCTCCATGGCTTCGATGATCTTGGGAATGCCGGTGGCGCGCCCTTCGGTGAATTCCAGTTCCTTGAGAAACTCGCCAATCCGCCGGTTGCGATATCGCCGTGAGCGTGCATGGCCGGCACGCAATTGCGCCAGCCGCACCGAACGATCCGGCCCCGGATAGCTGATCACAAATAGCGCACTTGGCTCGATACGAATCTCAATGGGCTCCCGGGTGTCGTAGCCCCGGTGATAAACCGCATTGACGACGGCTTCTTCGATCGCGTCGTAGGGAAAATTTTCAACACGCGTTGCCTCGGCTCGCCCGTGATGCTTGATGACGGTCTCGCTAATCAGATTACGCTTGATGTAGTCGAGCGCATCCCGCGTCATTTGGGGGATCGGGCCTTTGAATATCTTTTCCGAGAACTTGTTGCCGCCGGGGCCTTCTTTCGGAAACCAGACGACGTCAATCTGCATGGCCGGGAAAAAGCGCCAAGGCTCTGGGTTAAACATCATCAAACCAATGTTCAGCGGAAACGGCGCTTCGTCCGGCCCGCCGATGACACCCATCTGACGGCCGAGCTCCACTAACGAAAGATTGGGTGCTTGCTGCGCCAGATCACTGCCAACCTGTTGCAGATACCGCTGCATCAGGTCGCGGGAGAGGCTTTCGACCTTGGCCTGCTGATTGAAGCGGTCGTCGTGGGGAATGGTGGCTGCCAGCGACATGAGCTCAACCTCATCCGCCCCACGGGCGCGAACGGTGCTCGAGCCTTTGCGAATGTAGTAGGCGTACTCCTTGTTATCTTTGCTCAGGCTGGTCTTTGCCTTGTAGGGGCGCGTCGATCCACCCAAGGCCCAGAGCACGAGTACGTGCCGCCCATCAATGTTTACCGGCACGGCGATGGGGTGGTAGTAAGGCGACATGGCACTAAAACCGAGGTTCAGCAGTTCCTTCTGGATGGCGTCAATCTGCGCCGGATCAAGGCCAACGGGCGGCAAAACGGGACGCCCGTTATCCTCAGCGATGCCGATCAGGATGTAACCACCGCCGAGATTATGGATGTCATTGGCAAAGGCGCACAAGGCATGCAGGACGGCCTCTGGATTCCAGCCTTCCTTGAATTCGAGACGCTCCCACTCGACAGGTTTGCCGTTCAGCAGGTCGTTGATGTTGATCGGGAGTGCCATGCGTTATTCCAGCCGCGTATCCAGCCCCGCCTCAGCCAGCTCCGCAGCCCGCAATACCGCACGGGCTTTGTTTTGCGTTTCTATCCATTCAGACGTGGGATCGGAGTCGGCGACTATGCCGGCGCCGGCTTGCACGTGGAGCTGGCCGTCATTAACCACGGCAGTGCGGATGGCAATGGCGAGATCCATGTCGCCGTGGAAACCGAGATAGCCGACTGCGCCGGCGTAGATGCCGCGTTTGACGGGTTCGAGTTCGTCGATGATTTCCATCGCCCGCACTTTCGGCGCGCCGGAGACGGTGCCGGCGGGAAAGGTCG
>CAJAWW010000316.1 GCA_903946745.1 uncultured beta proteobacterium | reverse complement strand
CGCGACAGGATGCCCCATCACGTCATTGGCGGATTCCAGTTCGAGCAGGGCATGGACCAGACCGCTGTCGCGGATATAGACTTTGGGAGATTTGGTTAGCCGCTTGTTCAGGTTACCGCTCCAGGGGGAGAGACGATGGACCAGCTTCAGATCGACTAAGAGATCAAGATAGCGATTGACCGCCGGAGCCGAGACGCCCAGGCTGGACGAGAGGCGAGCCTGGTTGAGCAATGCGCCTTGTTGGTGGGCCAGCATGGTCCACAGCCGGCCGATAGTTTCTGCGGGAAGGCGCGGCGCAAACATCGGCACATCGCGCTCGAGATAGGAGCGGATGAAGTCGCGTCTCCAATCCAGACTGGTGGTGTCATTCGCCGCGAGGAGACTTTCCGGGAATCCTCCGCGTAGCCACAGGGTCGTTTCGGTAATTGACTCGGGAAGGACTTCGTCCAGTACCAGCGGGGGCAAGTCGATGATGGCGATTCGGCCGGCCAACGATTCAGACGCTTGACGCATCAGTTCGATCGACGCCGAGCCCAGAAGGAGAAAATGGCCGTAGCGGTTCCCTTCGTCCCGACGCCCATCAATGATTCCCCGCAGGACCTCGAACAGATTCGGGGCGCGCTGAATTTCATCAATGACCACCAGCTTACCTTCCTGCGCGCGCAGATAGGCGTCCGAATCCTCCAGCCGGCGGCAGTCCGCGGGTCGTTCAAGATCAAGATACACGGCACCCGTTTCCCACCCCTTGGCAATATGTCGAGCGAGGGTCGTCTTGCCCACTTGGCGTGGACCCAGCAAAACAACGGCCGGTGAAGCATTGAGGCGCTGCACCACCGTGTCTTCAATGGGACGTGAAATAACTTTCATGCCTATATATTACCGTATATCGAACGACACTAGTTACAATTACGGTGGTACTACGATCTGGTTTACCGCAACAAATGACTGAAGCGTGGATCAGTTCGTCTGCACTGAACATCACGTCAATCTTTGGCATGCCTGTGTCGGTGAAAATCTAGAAAGAAGCGGAAAATGAGCCGCTCTCGCCAAATTTCAATTTATGCAACAACGCCGATCAGGGTAGACTGTGCGCCTTTTTCCCGGAGGCTCCATGAGCGCCCGCATCATCGATGGCAACGCCCTGTCGGCCGCTGTTCGCGCCGACCTCGCCGAACGCGCAGCGAAACTGGTCGCCCGCGGCATCACCCCCTCGCTGGCGGTGATTCTGGTCGGCGAAGACCCGGCTTCCGCCGTGTATGTGCGTAACAAGGTCGCGGCCTGCGAAAAGGCCGGCATGCGTTCGCTCAAGTTTGTCTATGCGCCGGACGTGAATCCCGCCGAAGTCTTCGCCAAAATCGCCGAACTGAATGCCGATGCCAGCGTGCATGGCATTCTGGTGCAACTGCCGCTACCCAAACATTTTGATGCCGACGCCGTGCTCGAAGCCATTGCCGCCGATAAAGACGTGGATGGCTTCCATGCCGAAAACGTCGGCGCACTGGCGCAAGGCAATCCGCGTTTCATCCCCTGCACGCCCTATGGCGTGATGAAGATGCTCGAATCGTCGGGCACGCCGACCAAGGGTGCCGAAGCCGTCATCGTCGGGCGCAGCAATATCGTCGGCAAGCCCATGGCGCTGTTGCTGCTGGGGGCTGGTTGCACCGTTACCGTGTGCCACTCGCAAACCCGCGATCTCGCCTTCCATACGCGCCGCGCCGACATTCTCGTGGCCGCTGTCGGCCGCCCGAAAATGATTACCGGCGACATGATTAAACCGGGTGCCACGGTGATTGATGTCGGCATCAACCGTCTGCCACCCGAACAAGGCGGCAAGCTATGCGGCGATGTGGATTTCGACTCCGCCAAAGAAGTCGCCGGTGCCATCACCCCCGTGCCCGGCGGTGTCGGCCCCATGACCATCACCATGCTGCTGGCCAATACGCTCGAAGCCGCCGAAAGGAGTCTCACATGAAACCACTGGTCGGTATTGTCATGGGATCGGATTCGGACTGGCCGGTGATGCAGGCGGCGGCGACCATCCTTAAAGAATTCAGCGTGCCCTATGAGGCGCGCGTGGTATCCGCTCACCGCACGCCCGATCTGCTGTTCGACTACGCCGCCATGGCGCAAGAACGCGACCTGCGTGCCATCATCGCCGGTGCCGGCGGTGCCGCCCACCTGCCGGGCATGCTGGCGGCCAAGACCATTGTGCCGGTGCTCGGCGTACCGGTGCCATCGAAGCATCTCAACGGCCTCGATTCGCTGCTTTCCATCGTGCAGATGCCCAAGGGCATTCCGGTCGCCACCTTTGCCATCGGTGAGGCCGGCGCTGCCAATGCAGCCCTGATGGCGATTGCTATCATTGCCACCGCCAACGATGATTACGGCCGCAGCCTCACGCGCAAACTTGAAGAATTCCGCCAGCGCCAGAACGAAAAAGTGCTGGCGATGAAACTGCCCGATGCC
The DNA here is from genome assembly GCA_903946745.1 of uncultured beta proteobacterium. Taxonomy (GTDB): domain Bacteria; phylum Pseudomonadota; class Gammaproteobacteria; order Burkholderiales; family Rhodocyclaceae; genus CAJAWW01. The sequence continues at coordinate 7,025 of CAJAWW010000316.1, read as the reverse complement.
TGAACTTGACCTTGACCTCACCGTGCTGCGCGACTGGTACACCGGTCTGCAAGCACGCATCGTCGACGCACTCGAAACCGCCGACGGCCAACCGTTTCGCACCGATAGCTGGACACGGCCACAAGGCGGTGGCAACAACAACCTTCCCCCCGCCCCCCTTCCCACGGAAGGGGGTGACCATGGTTCGCTGCGCTCCGGCACGCACACTGCCGCCCCCTTGGGACGCCCCGGCGGTGGCGGCATCTCGCGCCTGATCGAAGAAGGCACGCTGTTCGAGCGCGGCGGCGTCAATTTCTCCCACGTCACCGGCGACAAGCTGCCGCCCTCGGCCACCGCCCACCGCCCGGAACTCGCCGGCCGCCGCTGGGAGGCCATGGGCGTTTCACTGGTGCTGCATCCGCGCAATCCATATTGCCCCACCGCGCACATGAACGTGCGCTGCTTCGTCGCCCTGCACGACACCGAAGCGCCGGTCTGGTGGTTCGGCGGCGGCATGGATCTGACGCCCTACTACGGCTTTACCGAAGACGCGCAGCACTTTCACCAGACCTGCAAGGAGGCGCTCACTCCGTTTGGTGCCGAGGTGTATCCGCGTTACAAAAAATGGTGCGACGAATACTTTTTCCTCAAGCACCGCAACGAGGCACGCGGCGTCGGCGGCATCTTTTTTGATGATCTCAACGAGGGCGGCACCGGAGGACACACACCGTTTGAGCGTTGCTATCAGTTGATGCAAAGCGTTGGCAACAGTTTCACCGCCGCCTATTTGCCGCTGCTGGAGCGCCGCCGCGACACGCCTTATGGCGAGCGCGAACGCGACTTCCAAGCCTATCGGCGCGGCCGTTACGTTGAATTCAATCTGGTGTGGGATCGCGGCACGCTGTTCGGCCTGCAGTCCGGCGGGCGCACCGAATCCATCCTGATGTCGCTACCGCCAGTCGTCAAATGGCGCTACGACTGGCACCCCGACGCCGGCAGCGACGAGGAAAAACTCTACACCGACTTTTTGCCGCCGCGCGACTGGGTTTGACTATTGAAGTTTGACGCCGGGCACCGTATCCCCAGCGTCGACTTTTACGACAACGCCGCCGAGCGGTAATGCCGTGCGGCCAGCGCCGGTTCTTCAAGCTGTTCCAGCAATTGTGCCAGTTCGATATGGACAGTGCGGCCCGGGGCAATGGCCAGCGAGGCCTCCAGAAAGCTGCGCGCCTTGCCCCACAGTTGCTGCTGCCGGCACAAACGGCCGAGGGTGAGCAACAGTGCGCCGTCGCGCGGGTGGGAGGCCAGCCATTTTTCGGCATGGGCGATGCGGCCGAGCACGTCACCGCCGGTGCAATCGGCATAGGCAAGAATCAGAGTCGAATCCCAGTTTTCTTCCAGCGCGTCTTCAATGATGCGCTGGGCATCAACGCTATGGCCAACGGCCATCAGCGCCTGTGCCGCTGCGAGCGCGAGTGCCGGCTGCATGCGATCAGTCTCATCCAGTTCGCGCCAGTAACGCAGCAGCCCGGTGGTGTCTTCACGCAGGCTGCGCAAAGCTTCGCGTACGGCGCGCTGGCGGATGGGGGCGGCCTGTTCCGGCGACAGTGCCTTGTGTTTTTCCAGCTGCCGCGCCAGACGCGCGACTTCACGCCAATTGTTCAAGCCCTGTTCGGCGCGCAGCAAGAGACGTAAGGCGGCAATGTGGCGGCCTTCGCGCACTGCCAGTTGCTGCAAGGCTGCGCGGGCATCGTCGAAGCGCCGGTCTTCCAGCGCGAATTCGGCTTCGGTCATCAGGCGTGCGGCGTGCAGGCTGGCATCGCCGGATTCTTTGTCCCGCAGACGTTGCGCCCACTCGGCACTGCGTTGCGCGTCACGCAGGGCGTGTGCGGCGCGCCAGCCGGCCAGCGCCACCAGACCCGGCGCAACGTGATTCGGCCAGGCGGTTTCGGCGCTGCGCATGGCGTGGCCGTAGCGACCTTCCTGCAACATGCGCCAGGCATCACGCAGGGCGATTTCTGCTTTGTCATGCCGCCGCCGCTGGCGGAACTCGGCCACGGCACGCGGCAAGGCCAGCGTGTGGCTCACCACCCGCGTGGTCAGGTACAGGGCGCTGAAGCCGGCGGCCAGCAAGAGCAGGAAAAAATTGAGCGAGATTTCCGCGCGCCAGGGCGGCACCACCAGCAACACATAGCCTTCGTTGTAGCGCGCGGCCAGCGCCAGCCCAACGGCCAGCGCGGCCAGAACCAGTAACCAGAACACCGCACGCATGGCGTTATTTGTTGCCGTTACTGTTGCTACTACGCGCGGGTGCGAACTTGATTTTGCGCAGCACGGCCAGCGTTTCGGCCAGCCCCGGCATATCAAAGGCGACATCCGTTGTCGAGAGCTGCCGCAGCGTGGCCTGCGCCGTCATGACCGCTTTGGCACGGGGATCAAAATGACGATCCAGTTGCTCACGCGACAAACGAATTTCTTCACGGAAGGTTTTGCCGTCACGTTGCAGCAGCGCGAGACGCGCATTGAGCAGGCGCAGCTTGAGGTTTTCGCGCAGGAAGAAACTCTGCGTGGGCGACAGCAGCAGCGGATCGCTTTGTTCGATGCGTTCGATGCGTACCAGTTGGCGCATTTCGCGCCACAGCTCCACCCCCAGCGCCTGCCAGAACGCGCTGGTCAGCGGCGACACCGCAGCCGCTGCGTCGGCCGGAGATTTCGTCATGGATTTTGCAGTCTCTGTTTTCGGCCGCTGTTCATAGGCTAGCGGCAGGCTGTCTGCGGCGGTGACCACGCTTTCGATCTTGAGTGAAATGCCGGTGACATCCGCGCCCGGGGTGGCCTTGAGGCGTTGAATGTCGCGCGCGATGAGGGCGCGCACAGGGAAGAATTGCGGCTGGCTGGTGCGCGCCAGCCGTGTGTCGGCGGTTTGCAGCGCCAGCAGCGCGGCTTCGACATTGCCGGCAAATTGCAATTGCTGCATGGCAATCGAGACGGCCTGTTCCACCTCGGCCAGCAGGCGCTCGTCGCGCGTGCTGGAAAGCTCCTGATACATGGCTTCCAGCGCCAGCGCCTGACTCTGCGCTTCACTGAGCTTGGCTTCCAGCGCGCCCACCTTGGCTTGCAAGGCTGCGGTGGTTTCCTGATTCTGCCGCGCCAGCGCACGCGCTTCTTTGGCCTGCGCATCGCCATCGGTCAGGCGGCGCGCAAATTCTTCTTGCAAACCGGAGAGGCGCAGGCGTGTATCGATCATCTGTGCGCCCAGCAACAACACGGCCACCAAGGTCACACGCAAAACCGGGCTGCGCAACATAGCCGCTAGCTTGCCGGGTGTGGGCTTTTTGGGGGCTTCAGTGAGCGCCGAGTGTTCAGAGTGTTCTGAGTGTTCCATGAGATGCAAAGTATTGCACGAGTCCGGCCATCAGGCCGTCATCTCCGGGATCAGTCGGAAACACCTGCTGCAAGCCCAGCGCACGCGCCTGTTCGGCAATGCGCGCATGCGGCACGAAAGCCGGGGTTTTTTTCAGCCAGGCCTGACCGAGGCGGCCGATCATGTCGCAAAAATTCCGCAGCCCTTCGCTACTGGTGAGCGTGACCGCATCCAGCTGGCCGGCTTCCCACAACTTCAACAGCGGTGCCGGGTCGAGCGTTGGACAACTGCGGCGGTAGCAAGTCAAATAGTCGACGCTGGCACCCCGGCGCTTCAAGGTTTCACCCAGCAGCTCTCGCCCGCCTTCGCCACGAAAGATGATGATTTTGCGCCCCTGCACATCGGTCAGGTCAGGTAGCTCCAGCAGCGCTTCGGAATCAAAGCGCAGCGGCGGCGAGATCACATCATGAATGCCATGACGCGCCAGTTCGCGCTCGCTACTCTTGCCCAACGCGGCGACGCGCAAGCCCGCCGGCCACGGGCGGCGCGACAGAATCAGCGCCAGCGCCTTGATAATGGCGTTCGGACTGACGAACACCGCCAGATCGTAATCGTCCAACCGAATCGCCGCATCGAGCACCGGGCGCTGGTTTTCAATGTCGCGAATTTCCAGCACCGGAAACAGCACGGGGGTTGCGCCCTGCTCGACCAAGGCCGCAGCCAGATGCGCAGCCTGCCCGGCGGGGCGCGTGACCACGATGCGGCGGCCGGCCAGCACGGGCGTCACAGCTGTCGGTGATTGCAGTGAATCAGGCACCGGTGATCGGTGTGGAAAGTGTGGCAAGTTCAGCCAGAATTTCATCCGCCCCCTGCGCACGCAAGTCGGCGGCAAGCTTGAGACCCAGCGCTTCCGGATCGCTGGCGGCACCGCGCAATTCGGCATGCGCGATACGCGAACCGTCGGGTGCAGCGACAAAGCCACGCAGGTAAATGCTGCCCTCCTGCATTTCAGCATAAGCCCCCAGCGGCACCTCGCAACTGCCGGCCAGCGCCCGCGACACCGCACGCTCGGCGCGCACGCAGGCGGCCGTGACGGCATCGTTCAAGGGCGCCATCCATGCGGCCACATCGGCGCGCGTCGACAGCGCCTCGATGCCCAGCGCGCCCTGCCCCACCGCCGGCAATGAATCTTCAGCCGGCAATACGGCGCGAATACGCGCGCCCAGCCCCAGCCGCGTGAGCCCGGCGGCCGCGAGAATGATGGCGTCAAACTGGCCTTCGTCGAGCTTGCGCAGGCGGGTATCCAGATTGCCGCGCAAAGGTGTGACAGCCAGATACGGATAACGGGCATGCAGCTGCGACTCGCGGCGCAGGCTGGAAGTGCCCACCACTGCACCGGGCGGCATGTCGTCGAGGCTGGCGTATTTGGTGGACACCAGCGCATCGAGCGGCACTTCACGCGGGCCGATGGCGACCAGCGAAAATTCTGCCTCCAGTTGCATCGGCACATCTTTCATCGAATGCACGGCGATGTCGGCCGAACCATTGAGCAGCGCGGCTTCCAGCTCTTTGATGAACAGCCCCTTGCCGCCGATCTTGGACAGCGGACGATCCAGAATTTGATCGCCGCGCGTGGTCATGCCGAGTAATTCCACCGCACAGGATGGATACAATCCCTGCAACAAGCTGCGTACATGCTCGGCCTGCCAGAGCGCCAGCCGCGATTCGCGCGTGGCGATGACAATGCGTTGGGGTAATGCAGGTGAAACCGATGAAACATCAGGCCGGGGAGATGTCAAGATGGGCTCGCAGCAAGGAAAATAGGGATGGCAAATTTTAACATGGCGGTTTTTTGATCTGACACACATTGACACATTGACCATGCAGCAAACCCGACTCGGCTCACTGATTGAATCCCTGCTGAACATCGCCATCGGCTACCTGGTGGCGCTGCTCTCGCAACTGATGATTTTTCCGCTGTTCGACATTCACGTTCCGCTCTCGACCAACCTGTGGATCGGCGCGTGGTTTACCCTCATCAGCCTGGTGCGCAGCTACATCATCCGCCGCTGGTTCAATGCAAGACTGCACTCGGCGGCGCAGGCCATGGCACGCGCGGCTTCGTGAATATGGGTAAAAAGTCGACGCTGAAGATACGCCAACCAGCGCACCAAATAGCGCACCAAAGCGCGCCGAAAAGGAAAACCGTCTGCGGCAGCATCAAACTATTTATTGCGTCGGCACATTGGGTGATAGCGTGACCAGCCGCAACCCGGGCAGGCCGACAAAATCGTTGATGTTGAGCGTCAAGAGCGTATACCCGTGCTCGATGGCCTGTGCGGCGATCCACAGATCGTTGTAACGCGGCCGGGGTGACCGGCCGGCCTGCTTGACGGCCGCCGCGAGCACGCCAAAGGCCGCTGCCGTGTGCCTGGTCACGTCCAATGCCGGGCGACTTTCCACCTGACGCAAGTAGGCCGCCCGCATCGCGCGCTCTGCTGGGTCTGCGCACGCATGCACACCGAAACTCAGCTCACCCAGTGAAATGACAGAAGTAAACACGGGCGCATCGCCCGCAGCATCAATGACTGCTTGCCGGCTTACATGGTCGGCAGCAAGCCCTACCCAGATACAACTGTCGAAAATCATGCCCATGGATCACGCACCGCATCGCCAAAACCTTCCTTGCTGTCATTGAGCCAGGCACTGGCTTGCGTCAGAGTCAGCATGGGCAACGTTAACCCGGCAAGCGCCTGAGACGCAGTCATCGTCTGCACCGGCGGCACGATTCGGGCAATCATGGTGTGGTTACGCTCGATTGCCACGGTCTCCCCTCCGCTGACAACCTTATCCAGTATTTCGCGGGTATTTCTGGCCAGATCGGTCGCGCTGACTGTTTGCATGGCATCACTCCTGCAATATATGTATTGATATGTATATTACACACATTACGCTAAACAAGCTTCGCATACCTTCAAGTGTCAGGCTCCCGGTCACCGCCGGACAAAATCGAACGTGTGTTGGCGATGATGCCGGATTGACAGCAGGTACACGGTGGCGCTGGCGTCCATGGCGACATACAGCAGCAGATAGTCGCCATGAAGGTACTCGCGTAACGCATCTGCCGCACCTGCCGGCAGGGCAGCCAATTGCGCGAGTGCTTCGGTGGATTGTGGCGGGTTGTTCAGGTAGCGCCGGCCGATATGCGGAAAGCGTCGCAGATTGGGGATGACAGTGGCGCGCAGTTCGACCAGCAGGGCATCGAAGGCAAAGCCGGCATCAGATTCGGCAAGAAAGGCCTCGATGGCCTCCATGCGCGCTAAAAAGCTGTCGGTCAATTCGACCCGGTAGAGCGTTTTAGTCACGCTTTTGGCTGGCTCGGCGCTGCTGAAGTTTGGCGATGGCACCGTCTGCCTCGACACTGCGACCGGCGGCGATGTCGGCCAGACCACGTTGTGCATCAGCGATCAGTAGCAGATGAATATGCTCGCGCTCCAAACGGTGATAGTAGTCAAGCCGGTCGGCGTCGATCAGGGCGACGTAGCTTTCACCATTCTTGGTAATGATCTTCTCGGCACCGGCCTTGACCTGATCGGCCAGATCGGAGAGCCTGGCACGCGCCTGAGTGAATGGCACCACATCGCTGGTAGAAAAGCTCATGATCGACCCCTCTTTGACTGAT
>CAJAWW010000315.1 GCA_903946745.1 uncultured beta proteobacterium | reverse complement strand
GTGCTGCAGATGCAGCCCCTGCACTTCTTGCAACAGCACAATGTCGGCCGAGAGTTCGCGCAGCCGCTCGCGCAGCGTATGCACCACCATGCGGCGATTGAATTGCGAGAAGCCCTTGTGGATATTCCAGGTGGCGATGGAAATAGTGGGAAGCATGGCATCACCTTACTTGAAGCGTGGCGCTGTGGCTAATTTCATTTATTCCAGATTGTAGATATTGCGATTATTGCTCTATGTGTTCTGGTGCCACGAGAAATGCCCGACCGAAATACTGGTTTGATGGTATTCACAAGTGTGCACTATTTTTCTAGCATGAAGATATGGGTTTGTGTATCTAGCGGTCATGGCGATTCGTCCCCCCCTGATGATGAAACTCGTCACACCGGCTTAAGGCTGGCTTAAGCCGCGAAACCTAGTATTGCGGCACATTGATCTCGGGAAAACTCCATGTCGCGACGAATGCTTTTGTTGTTGATGCTTCCACTTACCTCTATTGCAGCAGCCGCCGGCGACGGTGTGGTGCTTCTCTCGGCCGAACAACTGCGTCGTGGCGATATTCGTGTACTCCCCATCGCCGAACTACGTCTGCCCGCCACCGTAAATCTCCCGGCGCAAGTGGTGGTGCCGCCGGCTCAAATTGAGGTGCTGGCCGCGCCCCTGCCGGCCATGGTGAGCGCGGTGCGCGCAGCCTATGGCGATGTGGTCAGGAAGGGGCAGTTGCTGGCGCGTCTGCAGGGCGCGTCTTTTCTTGAAGTGCAGCGAGAGTTCCTGCAATCGCAAACACAGGCAACATTGGCGGCAGAGAGCCGGCGGCGTGACGAGACTCTGTTTGCCGATGGCATTATTGCGCAGTCACGTCTTTCAACCAGCCGCGCACTGGAAGCACAGGCGGTCGCACAGGTTGCAGACAAACGCCAGGCGCTGCATCTGGCCGGTATCGATGAGTCTGTTGCAGCCACCGGACCGGCGAGTGGCGTTGGCATCCGCGCCCCGTTCGATGGAGTGATTCTCGAGGCACCTGCACAACCGGGTCAGCGCGTCGATGCCATGACGCCGCTGTTCAAGTTGGGACGTTTGTCACCCTTGTGGCTCGAAATGCAGGCCAGTGCTACACAGGCCGCAGGACTGGCGCCGGGCGACAAGGTTACGGTATCGGGTTGCGAGATCGCGGGCAAACTCACGTTGATCGCCCCGCAGATGCAACTTTCCAGCCAGTCGCTTCTGGTGCGTGCAGAATTCACGAAGCCCGGTACTTGTATCAAGCCGTTCCAGTTTCTGCAGGCGCAGGTTTCTCCGGGCAGGAACTTGCCGGCGGGTGCGCTGCGAATTCCGCCGACGGCGCTGGCTCGTCATCAGGGGCAGACGTGGGTATTTGCCGAGGTGCCAGGTGGTTTTCGTCCGGTGGCCGTAAAGGTGCTTGATGAAACACCGGAGTCCGCCACGGTCAGCGTTGAATTGCCGGCTGACAGCCGTCTTGCAGTCAAGGGGGTGGCGACGCTGAAGGCCAGCTGGCTGGGTCTCGGCGCTGGCGACGGCAAGTAGATCATGCTACAAAAACTGGTTGAATTTGCGCTAACCCAGCGCCTGTTGGTCATGATTGCTACGCTGCTTCTGATCGGAGGAGGCACGGTGGCGTTTCGCGGGTTGCCGATCGACGCCTTTCCTGATGTGTCTTCGACACAGGTCAAGATCATCGTCAAGGCACCGGGCATGACTCCGGAGGAAGTTGAGGCGCGTGTCGTCACGCCGATCGAACTAGAGATGCTGGGCATCCCCAACCAGCGTGCGTTACGCGCGGTCGCCAAGTATGCGATTGCCGACATCACGCTCGATTTCGCTGACGGTACCGATCTCTATTGGGCGCGACAACAGGTTTCGGAACGGCTGGCCAGCGCAATGAAGGATTTTCCCGCAGACGTTTCAGGTGGGCTGGCACCGATCACCACGCCGTTGGGTGAAATGCTGATGTTTACCATCGAAGGCGATCTGCCGCTGGCTGAAAAGCGCAGCTTGCTCGACTGGGTGATTCGCCCGCAATTGCGGACTCTTCCGGGGGTTGCCGACGTCAATTCCCTGGGCGGTTTCGTGCGCAGCTTCGAAGTGGTGCCGAATCTGTTGGCGCTCAAAGCGCGCGGCCTGACGCTCACCGATTTGCGGCAGTCGCTGGTGGCGAACAACCGCAACGATGGCGCCGGCCGCCTGAGCGAAGGCGAGGAATCGTTGCTGGTGCGCGTTGAAGGAAGCGTCAAGACGCTCGATGATTTGCGCGCGATTCTGGTGCCCGACCCGCACACCGCGCATCCGCCGCATGTCACCCGCGTTGGCGACGTCGCCACGGTGCGTGTTGGGAGTCTTACACGCTACGGTTTCGTCACTCATGGCGGCAAGGAGGAGGCGGTTGAAGGGCTGGTGCTCGGCCTGCGCGGCGCCAATGCGCGCACGGTAGTCGAGGGCGTACGCGCCAAGCTGGCCGAGATTGCGCCGACACTGCCACCCGGCGTGACGACCAAGATCTTCTATGACCGCGGTGCGCTGGTCGACCGTGCTATCGGCACGGTATCAAAGGCGCTCACCGAGGCGATCGTGCTGGTGCTGATTCTGCTGCTGGCCTTCCTCGGCAACCTGCGTGCAGCCATTGCCGTGGCCTGCGTGCTGCCACTTGCGGCGCTGGTGACGTTCATTCTGATGAATGCGTTTGGCATGTCAGCAAACCTGATGAGTCTCGGCGGTCTGGCCATTGCCATCGGCATGCTGGTCGATGCGGCGGTGGTGGTCGTCGAAAATATCGAGAGCCGGCTGGCGGAACCGGCCGGCGCAAAGCTGCCCTTCCTGCACCGTATCTACCGAGCCGTTCGCGAAGTCACGGAACCGGTGGTGTCAGGCATGGCGATTATCGTCATAGTCTTCCTGCCGCTGCTGACCTTGCAGGGTCTGGAGGGGAAGCTGTTCATCCCGGTGGCGCTAACGATCATTTTCGCCCTGTCCGGCTCGTTGCTGCTGTCGCTGACGGTGATACCGGTGCTGACGTCCTATCTGCTAAAGCCGACCTCCGGGCATCACGAACCGTGGTTGCCACGTCAGGCCTGGCGTTTGTATGAACCGATGCTGGCATGGAGTCTGGTCAATGCGAAAAAGGTGATCGCTGGCGCATTGATGCTGCTTGCGGCTACCGTTGCGGCGTTCTTCCTGCTTGGCAAGACTTTCATGCCGACCATGGACGAGGGCGACATCCTGATGCAACTCGCCAAACTGCCATCGATCGGGTTGGAACAAAGCGCTGCTACCGATATGGCGGTGCAGAAGGCATTACTGGAACGGGTGCCAGAGATCAAAGACATCATCGCGCGCACCGGGTCAGATGAACTTGGGCTCGATCCGATGGGGCTCAATGAAACCGACAGCTTCCTTGTGCTGGCGCCGCGAGAAACCTGGCGCAAGCCGGACAAGGAATGGCTGACTGGCGAAATTCGCAAGGTGCTGGCGGATTTCCCCGGCATGGACATCGCCTTTACGCAGCCAATCGAGATGCGCGTGTCTGAGATGCTGACGGGTACGCGCGGCGATCTGGCGATCAAGGT
>CAJAWW010000314.1 GCA_903946745.1 uncultured beta proteobacterium | reverse complement strand
GCTGCGTTGCTGCCCGTCCGGGCCGTATATTGACCCGCCGCCGCTCGATAGCAGCACCGCCAGCGCATCCTGATTTTGTTTCAGGAGCAGGTTAATCAGGCGTCCGTTGGTTTCGTTTTCGCTGCGTGCTTTTGCCGCAAGATCCAGCAATCTGTTCCACTGCGCACGGTCGGCAGTGGGGTTTGCACAGGTTTTCAACCAGGCATCCATGCCCGTGCGGCCGATCTCGATACTGTGCTTGCGTAACAGGTTGTCACGACTGGATTCGAGTGCGCTGAGGCGTGTGGCCAGCGTCGACTTTTCTTCGGCGATGCGTGGCAGGTCTTCAGCTTTGGCACCGGTCAGTGCCTTGCGTTCCTCATCAAGCAGCGCGCAAAAGCGCTGTAGAAAAGAAATTTCGCTGGCAAGAAGTTCCGTAATGGATTCCACAGAAGCGAAATCCTTGTGCGATATCAATCAGGCGCTGCGCCGGTTTTGCGCCAGCATTTCGCGCACGCTGTTGATGAGGCCATCGGCAATTTTTTCGGGGTTGATCTGAAAACGCCCGTCGGAAATCGCCTGACGAATCTCGGCGACCCGTTGCGAATTGAAGGCCGGTTCGGTATCGGCGATGGTATGCAGGGTGGTCGATACGACCGTGCTGCCTTGTTCGGCCTGCTGCGCCCCCGAGGTATTCTCCGCCTTCGCAGCGCCTGCGCGGGAACTCGCAGAACCGGTCAGGTTGCCGATGGACTTGGGTGAATTGTCGATCTTCATGGGAATGCTCTCTTAGGTTGTGCGGCGTCTAACGGTATTTACGACGCTGCCACTCAAAACTTGATGGCTACTTGATGGTCATCAGAAAATTAATTTATGCCATGAATGCAAGACGTTATTGCTTGATTTCGACGGAACCGTCAGCGCGCGCCACGCCACTTAACACCTGCCCGGAGTTTAGCCGTACCTGAGCCACCTGTCCAATGGATGCGTTGGCCAGCGCACGTCCTTCGCTGCTGACCTGAAAGCCGCTGCCGACAGTGACCACCCGGACGCTTTGTCCTTGCTGGACGACGACCGGCTGGCGCAGCATGTCGCCGCGCAGCGGCCGGCCAACCGGCAGGGAATTTGACAGCACGCGTCCGATGGCCTGTTCCTTGTCCATCAGGATGCCGGTTGGCATCACCGAGAGTTCACCCGATTGGTGCCCGAGATCGGCCTCCGTGATGGCTTGTCCGGCGGTGAGCGGACGGGCGCTGACCAGAAAGTCGGCCACCACCTGAATTTTCACGGGTACGCGTAATGCCCCGTTGCCCCCGTTGTCCCCGCGGCAACTGACCAACACATAGGTGCTGCCCCAGGGTCGCGCACCGGCTGCCATGGTGGTGTCAAAGCCGGTGCAGGCGTCGCTCAGCCGGCTTGCGTCGATGTTTCCAACAGAAAACGACGCTTTGCCTGGCAAGCCTTTGATTTGCTGGGCCAGGTAGGTTTCGATCGATTTTCTGACGAGTGAGGAATCTGCCGCGAGTGCCGGCAGAGCGAAACACGGAAGCAGTGTTGCGACCAGCGCAACCCTAAGCAGTTTGGGAACCATGTTTTCATTTCAGCATATTTCGCGCCTGCCAGATCAGTACAGCAGCGCACCACAACACCTTCAATTCAGCAGCGCCGGGCGCCGGCAACATTTGCCGAATACGGGGTCACGTTTGCCGCAATATTCTGTCGTCACGACGGCTATGCCGCGCCGTTACAGCGTGGTGAATAGATGGCACGGATGATGCATTAGCTGTGGCACTGAACACAACCGAGCCGCACCCATCCCCGTGATCGACCGACTTGACGACTATCTGAAGGTTCATCGTACCGCCCTCAACATGCGGGCGTATCGGCAGGAACTGCTGGCGTCGAATATCGCCAATGCCGACACACCGCACTACAAGGCGCGCGATATCGACTTCAAGGGCGCGCTGGATAGCGCACTGAGCGGGCGGCTCGATGGTGCGTTGGAAGTTTCGCGCACCTCAGCGCGCCACATGAAGAGCAGCGACAGCCCACCGTTGGCCGCAGCGGTGAAATTTCGCACCGAATTTCAGCCCAATGTTGATGGCAATACCGTGAACATGGACATCGAACGTAGTGCCTTTGCCGAAAATGCCGTGCAGATGGAAGCCGCGCTAACGTTTATTCGCGGCAAGTTTCAAACCATGAGCACGGCGTTGCAATCGCAATAAACCGCAATAAATTGCAAAAAATAGTTGTGAAGGAATAACACCATGAGCCTGTTCAACATTTTCTCAATTGCCGGTTCGGCGCTGACCGCCCAGTCGGCGCGTCTGAATGCCGTGGCCAGCAATCTAGCCAATGCCGACAGCACGGTCGGCGCCGATGGTCAGCCGTATCGCGCCAAACAGGTGGTGTTCAAGGCGACGCCGGTCGAAGGCGGTGGCATCGGCGTGCGGGTTACGCAGGTGGTCGACAGCGCCGCGCCCTTGCGCATGCAGTACGACCCGAAGAATCCGGCCGCCAACGAGAACGGTTATGTCTCGATGCCGAATGTGAATGTGGTCGACGAAATGGTGAACATGATCTCTGCATCACGTTCCTATCAGAACAACGCTGAAGTAATGAATACCGCCAAGTCTTTGATGCAGAAGACGCTGGCGATCGGGCAGTAATCACTGCCCTGAACCCATAAAACAAGGGGCTGAATCATGTTAACTACCGCAACCGCCAACCAATCGACGCAGGCTTTGCTCGATTCGGTCAATGGTACGCAGAAAAAAGTCACGAGCAAAACGGAAGACATGCAGAACCGCTTTCTGAAGCTCTTGACCACGCAGCTTAAAAATCAGGACCCGTTGAACCCGATGGACAACGCGCAAATGACCTCGCAAATGGCGCAGATCAGCACCGTCGACGGCGTCGAAAGATTGAATGCCACGTTGCAAAAAATGATGAATAGCAGCACCGAAGCCGAGGGCATGCAGGCCGCAGCACTGGTGGGGCATCAGGTGATGGTGCAGGGCAGCGCACTGAGCCTGACCGATAGCGGTGCCGTGGGTGGCGTGGAACTGACCGGCAACGCCGATCAGGTGGTGGTGACGGTTAAAGACTGGAACGGACAAACTGTTCGCACGCTGAACCTGGGTAGTCTCGATGCCGGATCGCACAGTTTTGCCTGGGATGGCAAGAGTGATGGCGGCGCGCAGGCGGTCAACGGTAACTACAGCATCGCGGTCGACGCTAAGCAGGCCTCCAACAAGGTTGACGCCAAGCTGCTGGAGCTGGCCAATGTGATTAGCGTGAATCGCAGCACACAGGGCGTGTCGCTCGATTTGGGCACCAAGGGTTTGGTCAAAATGACCGACATCAAACAGATTTTCTGAGCAGGAGAAGACCATGGGCTTTCAACAAGGATTGAGTGGACTGAATTCGTCGTCCAAGGCGCTGGATACCATTGGCAACAACATCGCCAACTCCAGCACGGTGGGCTTCAAGAACGGGCAGGCGCAATTTTCCGACGTCTATGCCGCCGCATTGAACGGTTCGGGCGCGTCTCCGGTGGGTATTGGCTCGAAAGTGGCGGCCATCTTGCAGCAATTTTCGCAAGGCAATATTTCGGTCACCAATAACCCGCTCGATACGGCGATCAACGGTGGGGGGTTCTTCCAGCTCGATGATGGTTCTGGCGGCACGTTGTATAGCCGCAACGGGCAGTTTCAGCTCGATAGCACGGGCTTTATCATCAACGCGCAGGGCAAGCAGCTCAAGGGTGTGATGGCCGTGAATGGCATCATTGCGACAGGTTCGCCACCCGAGCCGTTGCGTTTGTTCGATCCGGCAAAAAGTCTTTCCGGGGTGCCGCTGGCCACCGGTGCCAGCACCTCGGCGGCGGGCGTTCAGGCCAACGTTAACCTCGATTCGCGCTTGGGCACGCCAAGCGTCATTGCCAATGGCGGGGTATTTAACTACGCCGACCCGAATTCCTACAGCCAGTCGACGGCGTCTACGATCTACGACAGCCTGGGTAACCCACACACTTATTCGCTGTATTTCGTCAAGCTGGATCAGGCGGTCGTCGGCACGGCAAATTCGTGGGATGTCTATGCCACGGTGACCAATCCATCGGGCTCAACGCCGCCCAATCCACCCAGCACGGCAACCTTTCAGGATCTGTCGACGGCGGGCACGGTCACGGTGGGGCGCTTGATATTTGATACGGCAGGTGCGGTCGATAAGGTGAACTCAACCCCCGCATTCCCCTTTACGCAGTCGCTCACGGCGATCGATTTGGGCTATCCGGGCGCCATTGTCGATCCGCAGGCGTTCAATGTCGATTTTTCGGGTTCCACACAGTACGGTGCGCCGTTCGCGGTCAATGCGCTGGTGCAGGACGGTTACTCATCGGGTTCCTTGGCCGGCTTTAACATCGGCCGGGACGGCACCATTCTGGGTCGTTATACCAACGGCCAGACGCAACCGGTGGGTCAAGTCACGCTGGCCTCCTTCCGCAATCCGCAGGGTTTGCAGCCGTTGGGTGATAACGCCTGGTCGCAATCGCCGCAAAGTGGCGCGGCACTGGTCGGAGTGCCCGGATCGTCAGGTCAGTATGGGCCCTTGCAGTCGTCTTCGCTGGAGGATTCAAACGTCGACCTGACGCAGGA
This sequence comes from uncultured beta proteobacterium, assembly GCA_903946745.1. Classification (GTDB taxonomy): domain Bacteria; phylum Pseudomonadota; class Gammaproteobacteria; order Burkholderiales; family Rhodocyclaceae; genus CAJAWW01. The sequence goes on along the minus strand of CAJAWW010000314.1, from coordinate 12,045 downwards.
ACTGGTGTTGATGATTACCCAGCAGCGCGCCTATCAGGCCAACGCGCAGACCATCAAGACGCAGGACAGCGTGTTGCAGACCTTGGTTAACTTACGTTAATAGCCAGCATCAATAGTCGACGCTGAAACTACGCTAAAAAAGACAGAATCATGGATCGCCTGATTTATACCGCAATGACCGGCGCCAGCCAGACGATGAACCGTCAGGCGGCCGTAGCAAACAATCTGGCGAATGTCAGCTCAACCGGTTATCGGTCTGAAGAGCATCGTCTGCGTTCTGTGCAGGTGCAGTCCAACGCCTTTGACAAGGGCTTGCCGACGCGCGCGTTTGTGGTCGATGCCAGCACCCATACCGATTTTGCGCCGGGTCCGTTGATGGCCACCGGCCGCGCCTTTGATTTTGCGATTCAGGGCAAGGGCTGGATGGCCGTGCAGATGCCCGATGGCACCGAGGCCTACACCCGCAATGGCAGCTTCGAGCTGAATGCAGAAGGCATTTTGCAGACGCGCAACGGCCTGCCGGTGCAGGGCGATGGTGGCCCCATCACGATCCCGCCGGAAGTCAAAGTCACCGCCGGCTCTGACGGCACCTTGTCGGTGATTCCGGAAAGCGGTGCGCAGAATGTGGTCAATGTGGTCGGCCGCATCAAACTGGTAAACCCGCCCGAAGCTGATCTGGTGCGCGGCGACGATGGCCTGTTCCGCCTGGCGGATCGTGGCGCAGCCCCCACCGACGATGCCGTCAAGATGGCTGCCGGCTATGTAGAAGGCAGCAATGTCAATGCTGCTGAACAGATGGTGACCATGATTTCGCTGGCGCGCCAGTTTGAAATGCAAATGAAGATGCTCTCGAGCGCCGACGCCAATGACCGGGCCGGCACGCAGATCCTGTCCTCACGCTAGGAATAGAAAATGATACGTTCGCTCTGGATTGCCAAGACCGGTCTTGATGCACAGCAGACCAATCTTGATGTGATCTCCAACAACCTGGCTAACGTCAGCACCAATGGGTTTAAGCGATCGCGTGCGGTGTTTGAAGACTTGCTCTACCAGACCATGCGCCAGCCCGGTGCGGCCTCCTCGCAGCAAACCACGATCCCGTCCGGCTTGCTGCTGGGCACCGGCGTGCGCCCGATTGCGACGGAAAAGATTTTCGTGCAGGGCAGTTTGCAAAACACCGGCAATCCGCTTGACCTTGCCATTAACGGCGGTGGATTTTTTCAGATTCAGATGCCGGACGGCACCCTGGCCTATACCCGCGACGGCGCTTTTCAGCGCGACAGTACGGGGCAGGTGGTGACTTCCAGCGGCTACCCCTTGTCACCCACGATTACCGTGCCGGGCAATGCGCTGGCGGTATCGGTCAGCCGTGATGGCATCGTTTCCTATACGCAGCAAGGTGTGGCGACCAGCACCCAAATTGGCCAGATTCAGCTTGCCAATTTTGTGAACAACGGCGGCTTGCAAAGCACCGGCGAAAACATGTTTATTGAAACGGCCTCGTCGGGCACGCCAACCCCGGCGACACCCGGCACCAACGGGACTGGTCTACTCAATCAGGGTTTTGTTGAAACCTCGAACGTGAATGTGGCCGAAGAACTGGTGACCATGATCCAGACCCAGCGTGCTTACGAACTCAATTCCAAGGCGGTGCAGACATCCGATGCGATGCTCGGCCGCCTGACTCAGCTTTAATTAAAGCAACTTTAATGATGAAAACGGGTGATGCCATGAAACTTCTGCTCCCGATCTTGACTGCCCTGATGCTTGCCGGTTGCGTGACCACCACGCCGCCAACGGCCGTGCATCAGCCGATGAGTGCGCGCCCTGAAATGCGCCCGACGGCGACGCCGAGCAACGGGGCGATCTATAGCATTGCCACGGCACGGCCGTTGTTTGAAGACCGGCGCGCGCGCTTTGTCGGCGATACGATCACCATCAACATTGCCGAAAACGTGGCGGCCTCGAAGTCTTCTGAAAACAAGACCACGCGCAGCCATGCGGTCAATATGACTGTACCGACCATTACCGGCCTGCCGTTCAAGGGCGCGCAGGGGACGAGTCTGGTGGCGGCCGATGCCAATAATTTCTCGGGCAAGGGCGAAAACACCTCAAAGAATGATTTCACCGGCACCATTACCGTGACGGTGATTGAGGTCTATCCCAATGGCAACCTGCTGGTGTCGGGCGAGAAACAAATTGGCCTGAAAGAAGGCGAAGAATTCGTGCGCTTCTCGGGGGTGGTCAATCCGAACACCATCACCTCATCCAACACGGTGACGTCGACGCAGATCGCCGACGCCCGGATCGAATACAAGGCCAACGGGTTCATCGATTCGGCTCAGGTCATGGGCTGGTTAGGGAAGTTCTTCCTGACCTTCATGCCGTTTTAAGGAGTGCGTCATGACACGGATTGAAAAAGTTTTTCTGATGTTTCTGTGGATCTTGGCCGGGCTCCTGATTATGGATACGGCACGCGCCGAGCGCATCAAGGATTTGACCTCGATTGCCGGGGTGCGCAGCAACCAGCTGGTGGGCTACGGCATTGTCGTGGGTCTTGACGGCACGGGCGACCAGACCACACAAACACCCTTTACCGTGCAGAGCATGATTAGCATGCTCTCGGCCATGGGCGTCAATCTGCCACCGGGTCAGTCGCTGCAATTGAAGAACGTGGCAGCCGTCATGATTACCGCTTCGCTGCCACCGTTTGCCCGCACCGGGCAGGCGATTGACATCACCGTGTCGTCGATCGGCAATGCCAAAAGCCTGAAAGGCGGATCGCTGATTCTCACGCCGCTCAAGGGTGCCGACGGGCAGGTGTATGCGCTGGCGCAAGGTAACGTGGTGGTGGTCGGCGCGGGTGCTTCAGCACCGGGTGCCAAGGTGACGGTGAATCATCTGTCGGTGGGGCGCATTACCGGCGGTGCCACGGTCGAGCGCGAAGTGCCGATGACCGTGGGGCAGGGCGAGTATGTGTATCTGGATTTGAACACCACCGATTTCGGTACCACGCAACGCATTGTCGAAGCCATCAACAAGAAATCTGCCGGTGCGGCAAGTGCGACCGACGGACGGCAGATTCGTGTGCGTGCGCCGGTGAATCCCGATGAGCGCGTGGCCTTTTTGGGGCGACTCGAAGGCATCGACATCAAGCCGGCACAGGCGGCGGCACGCATTATTGTGAACAGCCGTACCGGTTCGGTAGTGATGAACCAGTCGGTGCTGCTTGATAGCTGTGCGGTGGCGCACGGCGCACTGTCGGTGGCGGTCAGCTCCGATGGTGGTGGGTCGCAGGTCGATATCAAGCAAGATGGCGGGGCGCTGATGAACATCAAGGCGGGTGCCAATCTGGCGGATATCGTCAAAGCACTCAACACGCTGGGAGCGAACCCGCAAGATTTGATTGCGATTCTGCAAGCCATGAAATCGGCCGGGGCTCTGCGCGCCGATCTTGAAATCATCTAAGTTTTGCGGTTGTAATCCGGGCATCATCAGCAATGCGGACATGGCAATCTACAACCCATCATGGCTGTGAATTCCAATCCGCTCACTGCATCTGCATCTGCCACTGCTGCCGCGCCAAATATTTTTGACGCCAGCGGTCTGGCCGCGCTCAAGCGGCAGGTCAAGAGCAACGATCCGCAAGCGCTGAAGGCTGCCGCGCAACAGTTCGAGGCGCTGTTCTTGCAGATGGTGATGAAGTCGATGCGCGACGCCACCCCGCGCGAAGGACTTTTCGACAGCGAACAAACCCGCATGTATGAATCGTTGCTGGATCAGCAAATGGCGCAGGTGATGGGCACGCGCAGCAATGGCACCGGCCTTGCCGCCATGATCGAAAAGCAATTGTTGCAACAGAACCCCGAGCCGGTGCCTTACGAAGGCGGCATCCCATTGAAGCCGCCCGCCGCTGCAATCGGTATCGATACGAACCCACGCGCCATCCCGCTGCCGCAGGGCGGGCCGACGGTACGGCCTCTGCAACCCGCAACCGTGCCGCAGCAGTCGGGCTTCATGCCGATGTTGCGGCAGCCCGCGACGGTATTGCCGGCCACCGTATTGCCAGCCACTGTGTTGCCGGCTACCGCATCTCCAGCGTCGACTTTTACAACACCCGGCACAGAAGCACCGCCCAGCGCTGTGCCGCAGGGCACCGCTTTCGAGGTTGCCCCGGCAACCGCACGCGAGTTTGGCAGCAAATTATGGCCGGCAGCTACCGCCGCGGCACGCAGCACCGGCATTCCACCGCAATTCATGGTGGCGCAAGCCGCGCTGGAAACCGGCTGGGGCAAGGCCGAGCTACGCCGTGCCGATGGCAGCCCGAGTTTCAATGTCTTCGGCATCAAGGCGGGGCGCGGCTGGAACGGCGCGGTGGTCGAAGCCACCACCACCGAGTATGTTGATGGCGTGGCGCACAAACAGGTCGAACGCTTCCGTGCTTATGGCTCTTACAACGAAGCATTCCGTGATTACGCCGGCCTGCTCGCCGGCAGTTCGCGCTACGCCGGTGTGATCGGCACGCAAGACCCGGTGAGCTTCGCCCGCGGCCTGCAACGCGCGGGTTTTGCGACCGACCCGCAATATGCGGCCAAACTCGAACGCATCATCGGTGGCCCAACGCTGCGGACTGCGCTGGCGGGGTGAGTTAAAAAAGACATTTCACCACGGCGACACGGCGACACGGCGAAAACCGTTTGCCTTGATTTGCTCTTGCGCCGTGCCCGCCGTGTCGCCGTGGTTCAACCCGATTGACCAGTCTTTATCGTTCGGCGCGTTGCTTCCATCGCGAAGGATTTCGCGCAGTGTGCATGACAGCAAAGACCACAACGCGGCTCGGTTCGACCGTGTAAAAGATTCCGTATGGAAAACGATGGATCAAAGCACGCCGTACCGAACGATGTACGCTCTGAAATAGCGTTGGCTCACGCATGACAAGCGTCAACGCCTTATCAATGGCATCGAGAAATTGCTCACCGAGACCTTCTGATCTCTCTTCATACCAAGCGTAGGCGTCATTGATATCAAGCTCAGCCTCTGGCTGAACGATGAGCGCAAGACTCATGCTTTGGAGATGCGTGGGCGAACCTCCGACCACGGTGAGCCAAGAGAGGGGTTTTCTTGGTATGCCGCCAAGCGCCTATCGAGTTCATGACGTTGGCTGTCAGACAATACGACGGCCTCTGGAACTTCCGCAATACTGTCCCAGATGGCCTCCACAAGCTGGATGCGATCCTGAATTGGGAGCACAAGAATGTCGGAAATAGCAATTGAGTTCATGGCGGAACTATAGCATTTTGGATCGCGCACACTGTCGATCAAACGAATTTCGCCGTGCCCGCCGTGTCGCCGTGGTTCAACCGGTTTTCCCATCATGGCACGGCCATTGCTCTATCTCTTCCTGAAGGCTTAATACACGGCAAGTTTTGCCGTTATTTGAAACAGGAATTGGAGCGATCATGGGTATTTTCAGTGTCGGCATCAGCGGGCTCAACGCGGCTCAGGTCGGCATTCTGACGACCAGTCATAACATCGCCAATGCCTCGACCGCCGGGTATAACAAGCAGGAGATCGTGCAGTCGACGAATATCCCGATGTACACCGGTGCCGGTTTTCAGGGGCAGGGCACCAATGTTTCGACGGTCAAACGCATCTACGACCAGTTTTTGTCGCGTCAGGTGTTGAGTGCCGAGGCGGGTGCCAAAGAAATGGAAAGCTATGCCGCGCAGATCGCCCAGATCGACAATCTGCTGGCTGATCCGAATGCCGGCTTGTCGCCGGCGATGGCGGCGTTCTTCAAGGGTGTGCAGGAGGTGGCGGCCAATCCGTCATCGATCCCCAGCCGGCAGTCGATGCTTTCGCAGACACAGTCGCTGGTGGCGCGCTTTCAATCGCTCGACCAGCGGCTCACCGAAATTCGCGATGGCAGCAACGCCCAGATCGGCAGCCATGTGACGAACATCAATACCTTTTCGACACAGCTTGCCGAAGTCAATCAACGCATCATCATGGCCAAGGCCACCAGCGCGGTGCATGCGCCCAATGATTTGCTCGACCAGCGCGACCAGATGCTGAAAGATTTGAACCAGATCGTGCGTGTCAGCACCGTGGAGCAAAGCGACGGCAGCTTCAACGTTTTTTTCGGCAACGGCCAGCCGCTGGTGGTGGGCATACAGTCATATCAGTTGCAAGCGGTGGGCGCTTCGGACGATCCGGAACGCACGGTGGTGGCCATTACCGGCGTGGGCGGCACGGCGCTCACCTTGCCGGATTCACAGATCACCGGTGGTTTTCTGGGTGGGTTGATGTCATTTCGGAATTCTTCGCTCGATCCGGCACAAAATGCGCTGGGCGCGATTGCCATGACACTGGCGCAGAACTTTAACGACCAGCACAAACTGGGCATGGATCTCACCGGCGCGGCGGGGCAAAACTACTTCAACATGGGCGCGCCCGCCGTGTTTGCCAACGCGCTGCCAGCGCTGCCTGCCGGCACGATATCGGTGGTTTATGACACCGCAAACATCAATCGGCTGACTTCCAGTGATTACAAACTTGGCTTTGATGGTGCCAATTACAACCTGACCCGGATCGACACGGGTGCGGTGACGCAGTACGCCGCGCTGCCGCAATCGGTGGATGGCATGACGATTGATGCGGGCACCTGGGCACCGGTTGCCGGCGACAGCTTCAAGATTCAGCCGGCACGCCTGGGCGCACGGAACATCTCTTTGGCCTTTTCCGATGCGCGCATGATCGCCGCAGCGGCACCGATCCGCACCGGTAGTCCGCTGACCAACACCGGCACGGCAACCATCAGCAGTGGCACTGTGAATGCGCTGGTGCCCCCGGCCGTGCTCGATGTGAATTTGCGGAACACCGTGACGATCACGTTCAATGTGGATAACACGGTGGTTCCGGCTGTCACAACGTATGACGTGACTGATGCAGTGAATGGCGCGCTGGCTGCAGCCCAGCCCTATACCGCCGGTGCCAACATTACTTATAACGGCTGGACTACACAGGTTTCTGGCAACCCGGCAACCGGCGACATCTTTACGGTGAGCGTGAATTCCAACGGCGTTTCTGACAACCGCAATGCGATGTTGCTCGGTGCCTTTCAAACCGCCAACACGATGATCGGCAGTGCTACCTCGGCGGCGACTGCCTCGTATCAGGGTGCGTATTCACAGATTGTCAGCTCGGTAGGGAGCAAGGCAAACGAGGTCAATGCCATCGGTGATGCCCAGCAGGGCCTGGTGGAAAACGCCACGGCGGCGTTGCAGCAGGTGTCGGGCGTCAATCTGGATGAGGAAGCGGCAAACCTGCTGCGTTATCAGCAGGCCTATCAGGCGTCGGCAAAAATTCTGGCAACAGCGTCGAAAGTGTTCGACGAAATTCTGGCGCTGGGCAGGTAAGGAAAGAGAATAGAGGAGAGAGATCATGCGTGTGAGCTCAGGAATGATTTTTGAGGCCGGCATCAATACCATCAACCGGCAAACGGCTGCGCTATTGCATTTGCAACAGCAGGTGGCCAACGGACGGCGGATCTTGACACCCAGCGATGACCCGGTGGCGGCAGCCCGTGCGCTGGAAGTGACGCAATCACGCGACGTGGTCGCCCAGTTTTCGGTTAATCACAGCAATGCGTCCTCGTCGCTGGGTCTTGAAGAGGCGCAGTTGTCGAGTTCCACCGATATTATCGGGCGTGTGCGCGAACTGGCGGTGCAGGCCGGCAATACCAGTTTGTCGGATAGCGACCGGCAGGCGATTGCCTTTGAAATGCGTGCTCGCTTCAACGAGATGATTGGTCTGGCCAATGCCACAGACGGCAACGGGCAATATCTGTTTGCCGGTTTCATGGGCTCGACCAAGCCTTTTGGCGGTACGGTAGAAAATATTCTGGCCGGCAACGAGATCACCTATTCGGGTGATGACGGGCAGCGCAAGCTGCAAATATCGCCATCGCGCGCGATTGAAATCAGTGACTCGGGCAATGATGTTTTCGGCCGCATTCGTAACGGTAACGGCTATTTCTCCACAGGCTATGCGGCCGCCAACACCGGCGGTGGCATCATTGATGGCGGAAATGTGACGGACCCCGCCAAGTGGAATGCGCTGGCCAACAAGAATTACTCGATCAGTTTCAGTATTGATAATACGGTGGTGCCCCCCGTCACCTATTACGACATTCTGGACAACGTGGGTTCGTCGTTGCTGACCGGTGGCGCACCGGGTAGCGGGCCGGCACCGCTGCCCGCGCCCACCGCAGCCAGCGGTTTGCGGGTCTACAATGCCGACCTTCCCATCATGCTGCGAAGTCAGGGTGCCGAGCCGGTCTTCGATCTGGGCGCAAACCTGACCATGTCCGGGGATCCGGTCAGTGGCGATAGTTTCACGATTGCGCCGAGCACCTCGCAAAGCTTGTTCAAGACCATCGCCAAGCTGGTCGGCACGCTGGAGAACGGCAGCACCGGGACGCTGGGCAATAGTGCGAAACTGGCAAATGACATTGGCTTTGCGCTGACCAATCTCGACCAATCTTTAGATAACGTGTTGCGGGTGCGTGCTGCGGTCGGTTCGCGCCTTGGTGAAATTGAAACCACCATCAGTGTCAATGCCGACGTTGATTTGCAATATCAGCAAACCTTGTCGCAGTTGCAGGATCTCGACTATGCCAAGACCATCTCTGATCTGACGCGCAAGCAGACCGATCTGGAAGCCGCACAAAAGTCGTTCGCCAAGACCAGCCAGCTTTCACTTTTCAACTATATCTAATTATGCGCCGCACACTTGTTTCGCTTTCCTTTGTTGCGCTCTTATCGGGATGCTCCAGCGTTGGCACCTTCATGGATATGGTCACCACGGCGGGGCCGGCGACGACCAGAATCCCCGAGGCTGGTGCGCTGATTCCCGATGGCACGGTACATATTTCGCCCAGCGTGGCGATGTCGATCGAGAAAATGGTGTTCTGGGGCGCTTACGCCGGTGTTGCCTACATGGTGCTCGACCCGCTGGCACCAAACTGGGATATCGAGCAGGCGGCATTCCCCGACAGCCACTATCATTTTTCGCTCAAGATGAAGCGCGTGTACGCCGGCGGTTCGGGCGAGGCGCGTGTGGTTTTTCAGCAGCGCGCCAAAGATTTGATGCGTCAGGGCAGCTATGACAGCTACGATATTCTTGAATACTCCGAGGGGCTGGATTCTTCGGTACTCGGCTCGCAGCGCGTGGCTAGCGGGGTGATCCGGTTGGTGCGGAAATAGGCGGATCGTCGAACCTTAAAACCTGTTTAACCACGGGGAACACGGGGGGCACGGGGAAAATCAATGCGATGCAACGGACTTCTGGCTCGCCAGTTTGGTCGCAGAATTTCCAGCCGTAGATTCTTGTTTTCCCCCGTGCCCCCCGTGTTCCCCGTGGTCAACTGTTTTTTAAGTTTACGTACCAGCCGCCGCGCGCATCACCGCGCGCATGGCGTAGAAACCTTGCGAGAAAATCCCCTCCAATGCTGCGCCGATGAAGGGCAGTGACAGCATCAGCACCAAAAACCCGATCGCCAGCGTGACCGGAAACCCGACGGCAAACAGGTTGAGTTGTTGCGCGATACGCGCCAGTACGCCCAGCGCGATATTGGTAATCAGCAAGGTGGTAATCAGTGGCAGCGCCAGCAGCAGGCCAGTGGAAAACAAGGTGGCCGCCCAGGCCAGCATGGTGGAAAATGCGGCGGCATGAAACGGGGTGGTGCTGATCGGCAGCAGATCAAAGCTCTCGGCCAGTACCGACAAGGTCAGCAGGTGTCCATTCAGACCCAGAAAGATCAGTGCCGTCAGCAAACCAAGAAATTCGGTAATGACGGGCGTCTGGCCGCCGCTGGTGGGATCAAAAAATACGGCGAATGACAGACCCATCTGCAGCCCGATCAATTCACCGGCAATATCCACGGCGGCAAAGGCAATGCGCAAGGCAAACCCGAGCAGCACGCCGATCAGGATTTGTTCAAAAATCACCATGAAGCCGAGCCACGAACCGGCCGGTACCTGCGTCGTTGCAGGCAGCGACGTGGTGACGGCCAGTGCTACGGCCAGCCCGAGAATCAAACGATTGCGCACCGGTAGCGCACCATTATTGAAGACCGGGGCGGTGGCGAGCAGGCCGAGAATTCGCGTTAGCGGGAAGATGAATAACGCCAACCACGCGTCAAGTTGCGCCGAGGTAATTGAAATCATGGCGCGGGTGTGTGATTAACCGATCATGGTGGGGATCGACTCAAACAGACGCCGCATGAAGTCGGTCATCATGGTAATCATCCACGGTCCGGCAAGAATCATGGTGATGAAAATAACCACCAGTTTTGGTACGAACGACAGCGTGGCTTCGTTGATCTGGGTGGCGGCCTGAAAAATGCTGACGATCAGGCCGGTGACCAGCGCGGCGATAAACAGCGGTGCGGAGATCATCAACGTGAGTTCAAGCGCGGCACGTCCCAGATCAATGACGGCGGTGGGGGTCATGACGCTGCCCTTTTCCCGCTAGCCAAAGCTCAGCACGATGGAGCCGATCAGTAGATTCCAGCCATCCACCAGCACAAACAGCATGATCTTGAACGGCAACGCGACGATGACGGGTGACATCATCATCATACCCATCGACATCAGCACCGAGGCGACCACCATGTCGATAATGAGAAACGGGATGAAGATGATGAAGCCGATCTGAAACGCGGTCTTGAGTTCCGAGGTGACGAAGGCGGGGATCAGCACGCGCATCGGAATGTCTTCGGCTTTGGCCGGGGGTGTCAGTTTGGCGATTTTGGTGAAGGTGGCCAGATCGGCATCGCGCACCTGTTTCAGCATAAAGCCGCGCAGCGGTACGACGCCTTTATCGAGCGCGGCCTGAAAGCTGATTTTGTTTTCCGACAGCGGCACATAGGCTTCAAGATAGATGCGATCACCCACCGGGGCCATGATGAAAAACGTGAGAAACAACGACAAGCCCACCAGCACCTGATTCGGCGGCGAAGTCTGGGTGCCCAGCGCGTGACGCAGCAGCGACAGCACGATGATGATGCGGGTGAAGCTGGTCATCATCAGCAAGATGGCCGGCAGAAAAGTCAGGCTGGTCAGCAGCAGCAACGTCTGGATTGATAGCGACCACTGGGTGCCGCCCCCGGCGGCCGGTGCGCTGGTCACGGCCGGCATCGCCTGCGCCCAGGCAAGTGCCGGGACGAGCAGCAACGCGAAACCGATGAAACGTAAAAGGTGCACGAAGTATCGTGGTGCGATCATTTTTTCTGGCTGAACCGGCGCAGCCAGTCAGGAAAACTGGCGGGCGCGGAAGGCGCGCCGGTTGCCGGAGGCGTGATCGATTGTCGCGGCACTTCGGCCAGGGCAGAGACCCGGCCGGGAGCCACGCCGAGCACCAGCCAGGTGCTGCCGATCTCGACAATGACGACGCGCTCGCGCGTGCCGACCGAGGTGCCGGCAACGACCCGCATCAGGCCGGCAGCTTCACCCCGCTGGGCGGTCAGCTTTTTCAGCAACCACAGGCTGCCGATCATCAGCGCGATGACGCCGACCAAACCGAGAAACAGTTGCAAAAGACTTCCGCCCACGTCGGCAACCGGAGCCGTCGCTTGAGCATGCGCCGGTGTGATGCCGGTCAGGGAAAGCCACAGCAATACAAGGAGGAATGCAGCGCGATTCATACGCTAAGCCGCCATAAGGCACAAAAAGCAATGCGGCGAGCTTAGGTCTTTACCCCGGCCAAAAATCCGTGAAGCACAGGGGATATCTGGTGACTTTTCGTGACTTCAAAAAGAGAATTGCAAAAGTCGACGCTGAATACACGCCGCGGCCGGCGTGAAGCAAGACGATTCCAGGCTAACGATTGAGTTTTCGAATACGTTCTTGCGGGGTAATGATGTCGGTGAGACGGATGCCGAATTTGTCATTGACCACCACCACTTCGCCTTGTGCGATCAGGGTGCCGTTCACCAGCACATCCATTGGCTCACCGGCCAGACCTTCGAGTTCGACAATCGAG
>CAJAWW010000313.1 GCA_903946745.1 uncultured beta proteobacterium | reverse complement strand
TCCGCCGCGCCCGGGTGTCCTGCGCGATTGGCACTATGCCGAGCAGCGGATCACGCTCACGCAGGGTGCCGAGATGGGGCGCTTTCTGTTGGGCTCTACGGTGGTATTGCTGTTCCCTCTGGGGCCGCTTGACTTCAATCCTGAGTGGGCGACAACGCGGCCGGTGCGCATGGGTGAGGCGATGGCGTAGTGCCGCAGTTTCAGCGTCGACTTTTCAGCGTCGACTTTTCAGCCATGCCTTGAAAGGCGGGTTTGATAGGTTAATCCGGCCTTCAATAAATAGTCTCAGACTCTGGGCAGCGGTAATATGGACAACTCATGGACAACTCATGGACAATGAATTGTCAGGTTTGGCGTAGTATGGACTACGTAACCCGACTAGCTGAATCTGCATAGTCGCAATCCACGACGCGATGGAGTGACGTTCTGATGGCAGCACACACACCGGTAACTGCTCCAGCAGGCAATCAGGATAGCCTGACCGGAATCGATGAGCGCACCAACCTGGCGGGCACCAACCGCATGGAGCTCCTCTTGTTCAAGGTGGGTTCGCCGGAGACCTATGGCATCAATGTATTCAAGGTGAAAGAAGTCATGCGCGGGGTGGCTATTACCCATGCGCCCGACTCACACCCATTTATTGCCGGCATGGCTTCGTTGCGCGGTCAGTTGGTGCCGGTGATTGATCTCATCGGTTTGTGCGGAAACCCGGCACCCGCCACGCCGCCGGTCATGATCGTCACCGAGTTTTCTCACACCACGCAGGCTTTTCTGGTTGAATCGGTAGAGACCATCATCCGTATCAAATGGAGCGATGTGCATCAGCCACCGGCGATGCTGTCCAATGGTTCCAAGCTGACCGGCGTCACCGAGCTTGCCGATGGCCGGCTGGCGTCCATTCTGGATGTCGAGCAAATGCTGCACATGATCTCCGGTAAGAGCGATGTGATCGATGTGCCGGCGACCGTGGTGGTTGATGAGACGCTGCCCTCGGATATCCGGATATTCTTTGCCGATGACAGTGCGTTTGCGCGGGCGCAACTGAAACAGATTCTTGACAAGCTCGGGCTGCAAAACGAATACGCCATCAACGGACGCGAAGCCTGGGAAAGGCTGGATGCCTTTGCCAAGACGACCGAGGCCGCCGGTAAACGCGTGGAGGAGAGCATCCCCATCATCATCACCGATATCGAGATGCCGGAAATGGATGGCTTCATGTTGACCCGGAACATTAAAGCGGACCGTCGTTTTGACGGTGTCAAAGTGCTCCTGCATTCCTCGATGTCCGAATCATCAAACCGGACCAAGGGCCTTTCCATGGGCGCCGACGGCTTCCTGGCGAAATTTAACCCGACCGATGTGGCGGAAGCGCTTCAGACCTTCCTGGCCGAAAAATACAAGAAGGGGTGAGGGGGGAGGGGAAACCTTAAAACCTCGGTTTAACCACGGGGAACACGGGGAACACGGGGAACACGGGGGGCACGGGGGGCACGGGGAAAAGCAAAAGACTACAAAAGCCCCACAGGTAAGTCAGAAGCTCGCCGTAATGCATGGTTTTTCCCCGTGCTCCCCGTGTCCCCCGTGGTCAACAGCCTTGCCTTAATTTATCCCCGGCTCTGGATTTCCTCGATGAAGCCTTGCATCCCGGTGCGAAGGTTGGCGGCATTGCCTTCGTCGGTATCGATATGCATCGCCAGACGGTAGGCGGGATTGACCCGCACCACCACGTCGCCGTAAGTCACCTCGCGCTCGCCTTCGATGCGCACGCGCACCACATAGCGGTCGCGCAGGCGAAAGCCCATGGCGTCTTCGGGTGACATGTGGATATGACGTTGGGCGCAGATCACGCCACGTTCCAGAACGGCGCTGCCGGCCGGGCCTTGCAGCGTGATGCCCGGCGTATTCGCCAGATTGCCCGATTCGCGGATCGGCGATTGCACGCCGAGTTTGAATTGCTCGGTCATGGCGATTTCAACCTGAGTTTCCTTGCGCGTTGGACCCAGCACACGCACGTTGGCGATCTTGCCTTTGGGGCCGATGAGATCCACTTTTTCGGCACAGGCAAACTGGCCGGGCTGGGAGAGTTCGTGTTCCGGTGTGAGTTGATGGCCGGCACCAAACAGTTTTTCAACGTCGGCCTGCGCCAGATGCACATGGTGGGCAGATACTTCAATCGGAATCGGCGCGGCGGCCTGATCCTTGATCGCCAGCGTGATCTGATTGCGCTCGATGGCGCGCAGCGCTTCCCAGGCCAGCAGACGTTCATCGTTGTTGGCGACGACGAGTATGGTGACCCGTGAATCGTCCGTGGAGATCACGGAAAAATCAGTGACCGTGCCGAGGTTGCGATTCTTTTCCTCGTCGAGCTTGATGCCCATGTAGGCCAGCCCCTGACACGCCAGGCTGCGCACGGCGGAACTGGTTTCGCCAATGTCGCCGGTGAAGGCAAGCACGGTGACACCGCCCATGGCCGCGACATAGGCACCGATGTTTTTGCGGATCTGGTAGCAGAAAGCCTTGTGTGCGAGCAGGGCACGGTGGTGGCCTTCATCGGCCGCAGCTTCGATGGCGTGGATGTCGCTGGAGATTCCGGATATACCCTTGAGACCGCTTTCGCTGTTAATCAACTGGGCGAGTTCTTCCGGGCCGAGTTTGTAATGCTGCATCAGGTGAATCATGACGGCGGGGTCGATGCTGCCAGCGCGGCTGGGCATGATGAGGCCATCGGAAGGCGTCATGCCCATGGTGGTATCCACCGAGCGGCCGTGGTCAATGGCGCAAATGGAGGCACCGACACCCAGATGGCAGGAGATCACTTCAAGTTCGCTCAAGGGGCGTTTGAGAACCTGTGCGGCCTTGAGCGAGATAAATCGGTGCGAGGTGCCGTGGAAGCCGTAGCGGCGGATGCCTTCTTTCTTGTACCAGTCGTAGGGCAGGCCGTAGAGATAGGCGTAGGTGGGCAGAGTTTGGTGGAAGGCGGTGTCGAAGACGGCAACGTGGGGCACGTCGGGGAAGAAGGCCATCGCTTCGCGGATGCCTTCGAGGTTGTGCGGATTGTGCAAGGGCGCAAAAATTGCCAGCGCTTCGATGTCGGTCAGCACCTGTGGGGTAATCACCGTAGCGCTGGAGAACTTGCTGCCGCCATGGACGACGCGGTGGCCGATGGCCATGACGTCGAAGGGCGTGAATAGATATTTGTCCTCAAGCCCGAGCATGGACTCGAACATGACCTTGAAAAAATCCTTGAACGGGAATTCTTCCCGCTCGCGTCGGCTGGTCTTGCCGCCGGCACTGAGGGTAATGATGGCGACGCCGCTGTCTCCTCGGTCGATGATGCCGTGGACATCGCAATTTTCGTCGTGGGTATCGTAAATGCCGAAATGAATCTGCGTCAGCCCCGCATTGAGCGCGATGATCTTGCCGTGCACGGCGGTCTTCAGGCTGAGCGCATAGGGGTCGTCGGACTGCGCAACGGCGCGGGCGTGAAGCTGGTTGCTGGTCACGTCAACCGCCTGTTCCCGGGCGCGGTCGGCAAGCAGTTTGGCGAGATAACCGATCGCCTTTGGATTAACCAGGATACGGCTGCTGACCACGCTCTGAGGAATCAGCAGAACCAGACAGCGGTTGCCGGCAATCACGTCGGCCACCGAGCGGTCGCCGGTCAATACCGACATTTCGCCGAACACGTCGCCGGCTTCGAGCGGGCTGATGATCAGTCGGCCGCCGGTATTGTCGGCAATCGAAATTTCACCATGGCCGTTCAGTAGCACACCGATAAAACGCCCTTCATCGCCGCACTGGATGATGGACTCGTTACCTTCGAAGGTGCGCAGATCAGAACCTGCAACAATGGCTCCGATATTTTCTTCGTTGAAGGTTTCGAACAGCTTCGTGTTCAAGCGCAGGAAAGGGATCAGATCTTCTTGTGTCATGGGGGGGCGGGGAAAATTTACGGAAAATCGCTGACCAGACGTCGATCAGTTCCGTGGCGATAGCGTTTGGTTTGCTATCGCCACGGTGCGTGGGACAAACTT
>CAJAWW010000312.1 GCA_903946745.1 uncultured beta proteobacterium | reverse complement strand
GTTGCATTCGAGAGATCGCCTCCAACTTCGGCAGTGAGTCGGACTGGACTTCGAAATCCCTGTTATCCAGCCTCAGAATGCAAATGGTGGCAAAAACAACCGCGCCGTCGCTTCAAGGTTCGAGGGGAAATAAAAGTGCATGTACGACGCCGTGAGCCGCCCCTGCCGGTAGACCGCTTCGCCACCGCGCCCCGATGATTTGATCGCCTGACATAGCTGCGTCAGCGGCGTTTCGCTCTGTGAGTAGTGAAAGGTGTGGCCTTGTAAGCGGCCTTCGGGCAGGTCGGCGGTGAGCATCCCCAGCCCGGCGAGTTTGCGCTGCATGCGGCTCGCGCCGGGCAGCAGGCCGAAGCCCGTATGTGCCACGCCGTCCACCGTATGCAGCGTATCGAAGCAGGCCATCATGCCGCCGCACTCGGCGAGCAGTGGTTTGCCGGCGGCAACGTGCGCGGCCAGTGCGACGGCCATGGCGCGATTGGCGGCGAGTTGCGCGCCATGCAGTTCGGGGTAGCCGCCGGGCAGCCAGACTGCATCACATTCCGGCAGCGTGGCGTCCGTCAGCGGTGAGAAAAATTCCAGTCGCGCACCCATGGCTTCCAGTGCTTCAATGTTTGCCGGATAGAGAAAACAGAAGGCGGCGTCGCGCGCGATGGCGATGGTTTTGCCGGCTAGGTGTGCGTGAAAAGTTCCCGGAGGGACGCAGCGTGCTGACGCTGAAACTACGGCAAATTCGACCGCCGGTGGTAGCGCTGCGGCTGGAGTTTCCACCAGCGCATCCGCCATGCGCTCGATGCGCGCATCGAGATCGGCAATCTCGGCGGCAGGCAGCAAGCCGAGATGGCGTTCTGGTAACGCCGCATCCGCATCACGCGGCAGCGCGCCGTGCCACGCAATGTCTTCTGGCAACGTGTCGCGACACAGTTGCGCGTGATAGTCGCTGCCGACTCGGTTGGCCAGAGCGGCGAAAATCGGCGCACCGTCACGATAATTTTTCAACCCCCACGCCACCGCGCCAAAACTCCCGGCCATGGCGCTGGCATCGAGCACCAGCAGAATCGGCACACCCAGCCGGCGTGCGAGTTCTGCCGCCGAGGGTTCGCCGTCGTTCAGCCCCATCACGCCTTCGATCAAAATCAGGTCGGCCTCAACCGCCGCCCGCGCCAGCCGCCAGCGCGCATCGGCCTCGCCGCACATGCGGAAATCGATGTTCTCGCACGGCGCACCGCTGGCCATGGCGTGAATCTGCGGATCGAGAAAATCCGGCCCGCACTTGAACACCCGCACCCGTCGCCCCTGCCGACGGTGCAGCCGCGCCAGCGCGGCGGTGACGGTGGTTTTACCCTGCCCGGAAGCGGGGGCGGCGATTAGCAGCGCGGGGCAGTAGATCAAAATTCCATACCCGGCATGGCTTTTACACCGGCCTTGAAGGCGTGCTTGACCAGCGTCATTTCGGTCACGGTGTCGGCCGCTTCGATCAAACCTTCGGGTGCCGCGCGGCCGGTGACAATCACAGGC
>CAJAWW010000311.1 GCA_903946745.1 uncultured beta proteobacterium | reverse complement strand
GTCCCCGGCCGCGATCGAAGGCTTCCTGTTTCCTTGCGTGCGCGGATGTTTCCCATATCAAACACCCCCCCGGGCACAGGATGGGCACAGAGGCTTTTCCATGCCAAAGCAATAAGGCCAACCACCGTTAAGTGATTGGCCTTATTATCTTTTTATTGGTTGCGGGGGCAGGACTTCGGGTTATTAGCCCCCTCATTAGGTTTGTTTTTAATCGAAACCTAATGGTGTGACGTGGTAACAATCACGCCACTTTTTATTGATTGCAGCCAACGAAGCCAGAGCAAGAACGCACCAGCGTAGCAAACAGAAAATGACCTTCGGTGCAATTTCGGTTTCACATTATCCAGCAGTCCTTTGAGCCTGCAGTGGTGCGGAGAATTGGATATTGCCTTGAATAACGTGCCAGAGAGTATCATAATGAGTACTCAATTGCTTAACAAGGGGTTGAAATGAGCCTGCGTATCGGAATGCGCGAACTGCGCGAGCAACTCGGTAACTATCTAGAATCGTCCGTTCCGATCGAAGTGACCCGACATGGTCAAACGATCGGCATTTATATACCTATTCCGAAGCAACCGGGCCAGTCCGAAAGAGATGCGATGCTGGAGGCCGGCCGCAGGATGCAAGAAGAACTTGCTCGGCTGGGTATCAATGAAGAAGAATTGATGGCTGACTTCAAAAACTGGCGGGCAAGCGATGCAGAAAAAACCACTGGTCGTTGACGCCAATATCTTGATTAGGGCCGTTCTCGGCCAACGGGTCAGAAGACTCATTCTCGCTAATTGCGACACTGTGGCCTTCTATGTCGCAGACGCCAATTACGAAGAAGCCGCCAAGTACTTAGCCCAATTGGCTCCGGTACGCGGGATTAGCGATCGGATTTGGCGTGACGCGCTTGATACCGTGATGACGGCCATTCAATTTGTCGCTCTTGAAGAATTGCGCCACGTTGAGGTTGAAGCCACGGCGCGCATTTCGGGTCGGGATGTAAGAGACTGGCCGGCAGTAGCCGCGGCGATGCTGTTCGAGTGCCCGGTCTGGACCGAGGATGCCGACTTTTTTGGCGCCGGCGTCCCCACATGGACGACCGAAACCATCGAAATCTACTTCGGCAAGTAACTCCAAGTCGGAATTCCGGTGCATTCCGGTCTTCGAAAGCGCGAGCACGCCACCATGAGTAGCCCATCATGCTGTTACAACATTCCCGCGATCATAAGCGCCGCCATTTTCTGAACGCGGTCAACATTGAACTTGGCAACCACCGCAAATCTCAAATTAAGCGACCAGTGGGAGTCCTTGCGCGACATCGAGGTATGCCTGACGGCCAACCAGAGCAAGTTGTTTCACATGGGACTGTCTGGCATACCTGCCCGATCCACGCTTTCGGACGCGCTGAACCAGCGGGATTGGCGTATCTATCACTCGCTGGCCATGCGTCTGATCGAACGAGCGCGCAATATCTACGCCACGGAACAGACCGGGTTGGGTATCGATGCGACGGCCTATGCACTGGACTCTACCACCATCGATTTGTGCCTGAGTCTGTTCGATTGGGCAGCCGATAAAGCACCGAAGGTCAAAACTAGGGCCACTCAGGAATTTCTGGATTTGCCATGGGCACAGCATGGGCACGACGGCTTTTCGGATGCCAACGCAATAAGGCCAACCACCGCTAAGTGATTGGCCTTATTATCTTTTTATTGGTTGCGGGGGCAGGATTTGAACCTGCGACCTTCGGGTTATGAGCCCGACGAGCTGCCAGACTGCTCCACCCCGCGTCAGAGAGGCCGCATTATGCCGCGAAATGCGGCAGTGCGCAACGTAAATTCGCGCACGATCTGGAATTAGATATAATCACCGGCTTCCGAGGAGCGTTGCGAGGGTCAATCTACCGCCCCCCAGGCTCGGAATATTTTGAACGGCGCTCACCTACCCCTACCGGGCTGCGTGAGTTTTGCCGTTTTACACTCCCTCCCGGTCACTGTTCAAGGAGCTTTCATGAACGCTGTGACTGACACCAAAGATTACGTAATTGCCGACCTTGCCCTCGCCGACTGGGGCCGCAAGGAAATTCGCATTGCCGAAACCGAAATGCCCGGCCTGATGGCGATCCGCGAGGAATTCGCCAAAGCCCAGCCGTTGAAGGGTGCGCGCATCACCGGTTCGCTGCACATGACGATTCAGACCGCCGTGCTGATCGAAACGCTGGTGGCACTGGGTGCCGAAGTGCGCTGGGCCTCGTGCAACATTTTCTCGACCCAGGATCATGCCGCCGCCGCGATTGCCGCATCCGGCACGCCCGTATTCGCCGTCAAGGGCGAGTCGCTGGAAGACTACTGGGATTACACGCACCGCATTTTTGAATGGAAAGATGGCGGCTACTCCAACATGATTCTCGACGATGGCGGCGACGCCACGCTGCTGCTGCATCTGGGCAGCAAGGCCGAGAAAGACATCAACGCGCTGGGCACCGCAACCTCGGAAGAAGAACGCATTCTGTTCGCCGCGATCAAAGCCAAGATCGCCACCGACAAGACCTGGTACTCGACGCGTCTGGCGCAAATCAAGGGCGTCACCGAAGAAACCACGACCGGCGTGCATCGCCTGTATCAAATGCATGAGCGTGGCGATCTGAAGATTCCCGCGATCAACGTCAATGACTCGGTCACCAAGTCCAAGTTCGACAACCTCTACGGCTGCCGCGAATCGCTGGTCGATGGCATCAAGCGCGCCACCGACGTGATGATCGCCGGCAAGGTCGCGCTGATCGCCGGTTACGGCGACGTCGGCAAGGGTTCGGCACAGGCCATGCGCGC
>CAJAWW010000310.1 GCA_903946745.1 uncultured beta proteobacterium | reverse complement strand
CCCTCCTGATTCCGCACGTTATGGCATCATCTCACGGCGGTGATTCATCTTAGCCCGAACAAAACCCATTCTCGCGACCGGAGCCATCATCCATGCTTGAACAATTCAGATCAATAAGGCTGGGCGTTGCCGTGGTCGTCGCAGCGGTGACGTCGACCGTGCTTTACTGGAACCACATCAACCGCGCAGTGGGCGATGGTGATCTCTGCAGGCGGGTCGAGAAACATGTCGTCAAGCTCAACACCGATGCCGGTGGCGCGGTCATCAGCGATCCAGACGGGATCGTCGATAACATTTTGACCCAATGCGAACGCCACTTTTCCAAGGGGCAGGCAAAATGTGTCCTGAAGGCGAGTTCGATGATTGATGTACGCGCTTGCAAGTGACGAATGCTCTCTCGCGTACCATAATGGAATAGTCTTCTGATCCGATCCCTGCCATCGTTCCCCGATTACCTCACTATGACTACCGGAACCCTGTTCATCGTCGCCGCACCCTCCGGGGCTGGCAAAACTACGCTGGTTGGTCGGCTGCTGGCCGAAGATCCGCAGGTTCAGCATTCGGTCTCCTGCACCACGCGCGCACCGCGCCCGGGTGAGCAGGACGGGCGCGAATATCGCTTCGTCGACGTGCAGCACTTTCTGGCCATGCGTGAGCGTGGTGAATTCGTTGAGTGGGCCGAGGTGCACGGCAATTTCTATGGCACCTCGCGCTTGTGGCTGGACGAGCGCATGCAGCAGGGCCATGATCTGCTGCTGGAAATCGACTGGCAGGGCGCGCAGCAGGTGCGCCGGCAGTTTCCCGAGGCGGTATGTATTTTCATCCTGCCGCCCTCGATTGCCGAACTCGAACGCCGCCTGCGTGGCCGTGGCTCGGACAGCGAAGATGTGATCGCGCGTCGCATTGCGGGCGCGCTGAACGAAATGAGGCATGTGGGGGAGTTTGACTTCGTTATAATCAACAAGGACTTGGATGTGGCGCTTGCAGACCTGCAGGCGGCCGTCCGGGCTTCGCGCTTGCGCTTTGCGCCCCAGCGCGCCCGTCATCCCGCTGTTTTCCACTTTTTAAGTCAGGACTAGACCATGGCCCGTGTCACCATTGATGATTGCCTCAAGAGAATCCCCAACCGTTTTCAGCTCACGCTGGCAGCGACTGTTCGCGCCCGTCAGTTGACGCTGGGCAGCACCCCGCTGGTGGAAGTCGACCGTGACAAGGCTTGCGTTATCGCCCTGCGCGAAATTGCCACCGGCAAGATTGGTGTTGAAATTCTCAACCGTGGTCAGGCCTGAGTTGCCCTGACAACATGAATACGGGGTGAGTCATGGCAACCGTGCAGCCCAATTCGCTGCCACCTACGCTGTCACCTACGCTGCCACCCCACGCTAACGAGTTCAACCCCGGCATCGTGCCGGGCAGAACCGATACTCCGCCGCTGATTCCGGATGACATGCATCCGCCGATCGATCTGGCCGAAGACCTCGAACGCTTTAACGCCCGCCTCGCGACTTACCTCAAGCCTGAGGAAATTTCCCGCGTTGGTGCCGCCTATGTATTTTCGGACGCTGCGCATCGCGGGCAGTTGCGCAGCAGCGGTGATCCCTATGTGTCACATCCGCTGGCCGTGGCGGAAACTCTGGCCGGTTGGCATCTTGATCCGCAGGCGTTGATTGCGGCGCTGCTGCACGACGTGATGGAAGACACCTCCATCACCAAGGCTCAGATTGCCGAACGCTTCGGCGACGTGGCGGCAGATCTGGTAGATGGTGTTTCCAAGCTCGACCGTCTCGAACATCAATCCTACGAGGAGGCGCAGGCGGAAAATTTCCGCAAGATGCTGCTGGCGATGGCGCGCGATGTGCGCGTCATTCTCATCAAACTGGCCGACCGTCTGCACAATATGCGCACGCTCGATGCCGTGCGCCCCGACAAGCGTCGCCGTATCGCCCGTGAAACGCTCGACATCTATGCCCCCATCGCCAACCGGTTGGGGCTCAACGCGCTGTACCGCGAACTGCAGGAGATGGCCTTCAGTCACGCCCATCCGTTGCGCTACCGGGTACTGTCACGTGCCGTCAAGGGCGCGCGTGGCAACCGTCGCGAAGTGGTGAGTCGCATTATGGAGGCGATCAAAAAGGCGCTGCCGGCGGCGGGTGTCGAGGCCGAAGTCATGGGGCGGGAAAAGCACCTGTATGGCATCTATCGCAAGATGCGCGACAAGCGTTTGAGCTTTTCCCAGGTGCTCGACATTTATGGTTTTCGCATCGTGGTACGGGATCGCCCCACCTGCTATCTCGCACTGGGCGCGCTGCACGCGTTGTATCAGCCGGTGCCCGGCAAGTTCAAGGACTACATCGCAATCCCCAAGGCTAACGGCTACCAGTCATTGCACACGACGCTGATCGGCCCCTTTGGCACACCAGCGGAAATCCAGAT
>CAJAWW010000309.1 GCA_903946745.1 uncultured beta proteobacterium | reverse complement strand
CTGAATCTGCGAGGAAAATAACCATGAAAACAGGCCATGCAAGCATCGAAAGCCGCCGCCACAGCGCCACCCGTCAGGCACTACAGGTCAGCCTGACGCACAACACCATAGAAATGCAGGAAGCCCAGCGTCTGCGTTACAAGGTGTTTGTCGAAGCGCTTGGTGCTCAACTTGGCACCCATCTCGGCACCCAGCTCGGCGCCCATCCGCCCCGCAAAACCCCACAGCACGAATCAGACATGTTCGATGCCTTTTGCGACCACCTGATTGTGCGCGACACGGGCAGCGGCAAAGTGATCGGCACAACCCGTTTGCTACCGCCGGATGCGGCGCACCGCGTCGGCTGCTATTGCGCAGAAAACCAATTCAACCTCACACGCCTGCTGCATCTGCGCAGTCGCATGGTGGAAGTGGGACGCTTGTGCGTGCATCCCAAGTACCGCAACCGGGGCGTCATCGCCTTGCTGTGGTCGGCGCTGATCGAATACATGCGTCATCGCGGACACGATACCTTGATCGGTTGCGCCCCGATCAGCATGATCGACGGCGGCCACAACGCCGCCAACCTCTACCTGCAACTGGGTGAAGCGCAGCAAGCCCCGCCAGAATATCGCGCATTTGCCTACCACGGCCTGCCCTGCGAGCATCTTGCCAATGCTGCTAAGCCCACTGTCCCGGCGCAGTTCAAAGCCTTTTTGCGCGCCGGTGCCTGGATCTGTGGAGAACCGGCGTGGAATCCGGATGACAACAGCGCCGACTTTCTGATGCTGCTGCCGACGAACCGCATCAGCTCGCATTACCTCCGGCCAACCACAACCAATACCCACAAGGTCGCCTGAAATGACAACACACACCGCCCACAAGAACATTCACGCCCTGCTGTTCAGCGACGTATTTTTCCCACGCATCAACGGGGTTTCAACGTCCATGCAAACATTCCGCGATGCGCTGGTCGGCCAGGATATCAAGGTCACGATTGCCGCTCCGGACTATCCGAATCACAATAACGATCATGATAGCGATAATGTCATACGCATCCCCTCACGACAGGTTCCGCTTGACCCGGAAGATCGTTTGATGACCCGCGCCGGCCTCGCCGCGTTTCGTCACCGTGCTGCCAGCGTCGACTTTTCACTCATCCATATCCAGACACCGTTTGCCGCCCACTACGCCGGGCTCAAGCTGGCTCGGCAACTCGGCATACCAGCCATTGCCACCTACCATACGCATTTTGAAGAATACCTGTTCCATTACGTTCCGCTGATACCGCGCACCGTGTTGCGTGGGCTGGCACGGGCGCTCGCGCGCAGCCAGTGCAATGCGCTGGATGCCATCGTCGTGCCCTCGCAACCGATGGCCGACACATTGGCCGATTACGGCGTCACCACACCGATGGTTGTCATTCCCACCGGCCTGCCGGAAAGCCAGTTCATCCGTGGCGACGGCAACGCCTTTCGGGGCGCACACGACATCGGAACCGAACGCAAAATTGCCCTATTCGT
The DNA here is from genome assembly GCA_903946745.1 of uncultured beta proteobacterium. Classification (GTDB taxonomy): domain Bacteria; phylum Pseudomonadota; class Gammaproteobacteria; order Burkholderiales; family Rhodocyclaceae; genus CAJAWW01. The sequence continues at coordinate 739 of CAJAWW010000309.1, read as the reverse complement.
CGGCCGTGCCGCGTTTGAAAAAAACATCGGCTTCCTGCTGGAAGTCGCCGCGCTGGCACGCAAGCAGCGGCCGGATTTATTGCTGATCGTCGCCGGCGAAGGCCCGGCACTACCCTCACTGCACCAGCAGGCCGCCGCCCTCGGTCTGGAAGACCATGTGCGTTTTGTTGGCTACCTGCCGCGCAACACCGGCCTGCGTGACTGCTATGCCGCTGCCGATCTGTTTGTGTTTGCCTCGCACACCGAAACCCAGGGCTTGGTGCTCCTTGAAGCCATGGCCGTTGGCCTGCCGGTGCTGGCCATTCCTGCGCTCGGTGCCGGTGAAATCGTGGCACCCAGGCGCGGTGCCGTTGCCGCCGCCGACACCGTGAGCGCGTTTTCCGCACAAATGGTGGCCCTGTTCGATAACCCGGCACAGCTGCGCTTGCTGGCCACAGAGGCCATCGATTTTGCCCGTGAATGGGATGCAGCAACCCAAGGTTCCCGTCTTGCCTTACTATATCGGCAACTTGCCGGTACGCCGGCCACCGTACAATTCCATCCAAATCTCGCGCCCGCTCAATACCTCGTTTAATGCCTCAAGACCCCGCCGCATCAGAAAGTCCGTTCAAGGGGAAAACCGGTTTCACCCGCATCTGGAACGCCCTCAATTACTCACGGGCCGGGCTGCGCGCGGCTTACCAGCACGAAGAAGCCTTCCGTCAGGAAGTGCGACTCGCGGCCGTCTTGTTGCCCGTGG
>CAJAWW010000308.1 GCA_903946745.1 uncultured beta proteobacterium | reverse complement strand
TGTGTGTTGATGGCTGAGCAACACGCTAATCTGGTTAATTGTCCTGGCTGATCGTCTATGCCTTTCGTAGAAGCTGACATAGAATAGAAGCAGGGTTGCTTGCACATCGCGACGCATAATGCAATCTAGAAAAACACATAAATGGGGGAATGGTTATGGGCTCGATCCGCATCGGCTCATCGCTGGCTGAACAGACTGCAGACGCCGCGGCCGATCTTGCGCGACAGTTGTCGGGTCAGCAATATGCTCTGGTTATCTTCTTCACAGCCGATCGCCATAATGCTGCGCGCCTGGCCACCGAAATGCGGCGACATTTCCCCCTGCCCACGGCTGTCATTGGCTGCAGTACTGCCGGCGAGATCGGCCTTGCCGGTTATCAAAACGATTCGCTGGTGGCCATCGGCTTTCCCGCGGCTGATTTCACCGCCGCGACGGCGGTCATTCCCGATCTGGAACGTTTTGACACGGGCGAGTGCCAGCGTCGTATCGAGGACGCGTTACGCGTCTCGAACGCACAACGCGACACACGCGGCTATACCAATACGCTGGCCTTTGTGCTGATCGACGGACTTTCGCTGCGCGAAGAACCTGTGGGACGCGCGATTCAGTTGCTGCTAGGCGATATTCCGCTGGTCGGCGGTTCTGCTGGCGACTCCTTGCACTTCCGTGAAACCCTGATTTTCCACGGCGCTGAAGTTGTACGAAATGCGGCTGTCGTCGCGCTGATTAGCACCGACCTGCCGTTTCGCATCGTCAAGACACAGCACTTCGAGCGCAGCACCGAGCGTATGGTGGTCACCGGCGCGCGCCCGCAAGACCGCGTCGTGACCGAGATCAACGGCTTTCCGGCGGCGCTCGAATATGCCCGCATTGTTGGTATCCCCGCAGAAACCCTGAGTCCGATGGCTTTTGCCGCTTATCCGGTGGTCGTGCGCATTGGCGGACAGGAATATGTACGCTCGATCCAGAAGATGAATTCCGACCATAGCCTGACCTTCTATTGCGCCATTGATGAAGGCATCGTGCTGGCACGGGCACGCGGAATTGACCCACTGGAAAATCTGGAGCATGCACTCGATGCGGTGGCCGCCGAAATCGGGGAGCTACAGGCCGTACTGGCCTGCGACTGCATTCTGCGCAATCTCGAATTTCGCCAGAGCAAGCAAATTGAGATCATGTCAAAAGCGCTGCGCGAACGCCACGTGCTCGGGTTTTCCACCTTCGGCGAACTGCACATGGGCGTGCATATGAACCAGACCTTCACCGGTGTGGCGTTTGGTCACCGCCACGCAAAGACCGATGCTTCCGGCGGTGCCATCGCGTCAAGCTGACAATGAGCGCAGACCGTCAAACCACCATCGTCACCAGCGCCGACGCCACCCGAGAGGAGCTGGCGGCGGAAATTGCACGCCGGGACAAGATCATCGGGGTACTGATGAACCGGGTCGAACTCGGCATGGATGCACAGGGTTCTGACTACAGTTTTTTTCAATCGACAGTGCTGCTCGGCGATCAGGTCAAGGAACGTACCCGCCGACTCGATGACGCCATGCTGGCGCTGCAACGCAGCAACGCAGCACTGGATACGGAAAAGCGTGCTGTCGAGGCTGCACGAATCCGGCTTTTTGAAGCGATCGGCTGTAGTTCTGACGGCTTTGCGCTGTTCGACGCTGAAGATCGCCTGATTATGGCCAATCCGGAATTTGCAGCGCTATGGCAAGAAAAAGGGCATTTTCTGGCGCTCTCGATCGGTGAAACATTCACCGCCATCACCGACCGTATCGACACATCCGGCATAAGTCCCGAGTGGCTCGCGCACTGGGGCGCGTTGCACGCCCGCGCCAGACAAGGACAGCCGGCAACCGTCGAGATCATGATCCGCGACCGCTTCTGGGTTCGGGTTTCTGAACGTCCGACCGCCGAAGGTGGTGTCGTCGGCACCTATGCCGATATCAGCGAGATCAAGCAACAAGAAAACCTGCGTCGCGAACGCGAGCTTGGGCAGCAGGCGCTACTGCTACAGACCACACTCGACAATCTGGCGCAAGGTGTCATGGTGTTCGACGGTGCCGACCGGCTGGTGGCCTGGAATGATCGTCTGATCGAAATGCTGGCACTGGCACCGCAGGATCTGGTGAAGGACAAATCCTACGCCGAACTCCCGGCGATCTTTTCCAGCTTCCCCGACGCACAGGATCGCAACATCGTCGAGTGCCCGCTCGCGGACGGTCGCACCTTTGCCGTGCGCCGCGCAGCCATGCCCGATGGTGGCACCGTGATCACCATGGCCGACATCAGCGACCGCAAGCGGCAGGAAGCGCGCATCCAGGAACTGCTCGACGAATTGCGCCTGACATTCGAAAATGCCCACGTCGGCATCGTGCATCTGCGCAACCGTCAGTTCGTCAGTTGCAACACGCGCATGGCAGAGATGCTCGGATGGGATTCACCCGAAGATCTGCTGGGGCAAACCACCGAGATCATTTATCCGAGCCACGAAGATTTCGAAGCAATCGGCGCGCGCGCTTATGCCGAGCTCGTCAGCACCGGTTACAGCGACAGCGAGCAAATGTTTCGCCGCCGTGATGGCAGCCACATCTGGTGTCATCTTACCGGGCGTCCGGTGGATCGCGCCAATCCCGTTGCCGGCTCGGTCTGGGTATTTGCTGACATCACCGAGCGACGCGCCCAGGAAGCCCAGTTGCACCTCGCCCATACCGTCTTCGAGCATGGCTCCGAAGCACTGATGGTCACGGATCACAACGGCATCATTGTTGATGTCAATCGGGCCTTCACGAAAATATCGGGATATGAACCCGCGGAAGTGATCGGCCAGAGCCCGCAAATATTCAAGTCAGGACGCCACGCGCCGCAGTTTTACGCCGACATGTGGGCCGCATTGAAAGAAACGGGAATCTGGATCGGTGAAGTATTCGACCGGCGCAAGAATGGCGAGATCTACCCGAAGGCGCTGTCGATCAGTACGGTGTATGGCGAAGATGGGAAAGTCCTCAATTACATCGGTTCTTTCCAGGACATCTCGGAGCGCAAGGCCAGCGAAGAAAAAATCCAGTTTCTCGCCCATCACGATGTACTTACCGCCCTGCCCAACCGCCTGCTGCTGCGCGACCGCTTTGGTCAGTCCATGGAACAGGCCAAGCGTTTTGGCCATTCCATGGCCTTCATGTTTCTCGATCTCGATGAATTCAAGCGCGTCAACGACACCCTTGGTCACCGCGTCGGCGACGACCTGCTGCTCTGTGTGGTACAGCGGCTGAAGGAAAACCTGCGCGAAATCGACAACATCAGCCGCCAGGGTGGTGATGAATTCATCATTCTGATGAATGACATCGAAACACCGGTGGCGGCGGCCGCAGCGGCGACGAAAATCATCAGCGCGATGGCCAAACCCTTTCACATTCAGGGACACCTGATTAATTCATCGGTTTCCATCGGTATCGCCATGGCGCCCATCGACGGCAGCGACTTCGATACCTTGCTGCAAAAATCCGACATCGCCATGTACCACTCCAAGGGGCGTGGCCGCGGAGGTTACAGTTTCTTCCGTCAGGATATGAACGATGCCGCGATGACGCGTCATACGCTCATCAACAGCTTGCACACCGCGCTGGAAAAAAACGAATTCCACCTGTTTTACCAACCGCAGCTGTCGCTCAAAAAGAATTCCATCCTCGGTTGCGAAGCCTTGCTGCGCTGGAAGCGCAGCGATGGCGCGAACATCGGCCCGGGCGAGTTCATCCCGGTCGCCGAAGACACCGGGCTGATTCTGCCCATTGGTGAATGGGTGCTCAACGAAGCCTGCCGGCAGGCGCGCGCGTGGCTGGACAACAAACTGCCGATCAAGATCGCCGTGAATTTCTCTGGCGTACAGATTTACCGATCCGACGTCCCCGCCCTAGTGGCACGCGCCGCCCGCGATGCCGGCATCGACCCGCAACTGATTGAGGTAGAACTCACCGAATCCACCCTGATTCAGGACAACAAACTGGTGCTCGAAGTGGTGGCTGCGCTCAAGGCCATGGGCTGTTCCATCGCCATCGACGACTTCGGTACCGGCTATTCGAGCCTGTCCTACCTCAGCCGCTTTCAGGTTGATAAGCTGAAGATCGACCAATCCTTTATTGCGTGTTCGGAATCGAGTGCCGAAGACGGTGCCATTGTGCGCATGATTACCCAGATGGCTCACGCCCTCAAACTGCGCGCCATCGCCGAGGGCGTTGAGACACCGGGGCAGCTAGCACTGCTGCAAAACTGCG
>CAJAWW010000307.1 GCA_903946745.1 uncultured beta proteobacterium | reverse complement strand
GCGATCTGGTTGATGAGTTATTGCGGTTCAAGCGCGGTGAGATTGATACGTTCTCAATAATTGGCAGCCTTCAGGGGTTAAGACTGTAGACGCTGACCGAAAACTGACCCACTAAACGCCATTCTGCTGATGCAAAACTGACCCAGGTGTTCCACTGATCTTGCTCAATATTTGAGCAGGAGAAAAAAGGTGATCACCATGGAAATGTCAGGCAAGATTCGACGGATGTACCTACGCGACAAATTGTCGCTGCACGAAATAGCGAAACGCACGGGTTTATCGCGCAACACCATACTCAAGTGGGTGCGGCCGCTGGAAACGGTGGTGCCGACGTACCGGCGCTCGGATGTACCCAACAAGCTCACAGCGTTTCACGAAACGCTCGAGCGGGCACTCAAAGCTGACTCACTGCGCCCCAAGCATCACCGGCGCACCGCCAAAGCCCTGCATGCCCAAATCAAAGCTGATGGCTACGGTGGCGGCTACAGTCAGATCACCGCCTTTGTGCGGCAGTGGCGTGGCAAAGAGGGCAAAGCCGTGCATGCCTTTGTGCCGCTCAAGTTCGCCCTGGGCGAAGCCTTCCAGTTTGACTGGAGTGAAGAAGGTTTAGTGGTTGGTGGCATCTACCGGCGCATGCAGGTCTCGCATCTCAAGCTATGCGCGAGCCGAGCCTTCTGGCTGGTCGCCTACCCCAGCCAAGGTCACGAAATGCTGTTCGATGCCCACACCCGTTCATTCACAGCGCTGGGCGGCATTTCCCGTCGCGGCATCTATGACAACATGAAGACCGCCGTCGACAAAGTCAAGAAAGGCAAAGGCCGCGTGGTCAATGCGCGCTTTGCCGTCATGTGCGCCCACTACCTGTTCGATGCCGACTTCTGCAACGTTGCCTCAGGATGGGAGAAAGGCATCGTCGAGAAGAACGTACAGGACAGCCGCCGACGCATCTGGATCGAAGCACAAACGCAACAATGGCATTCCTTCGACGAACTGAATGCCTGGCTCGGCGCACGCTGCCGGGCGCTCTGGGAGGAATTGCGTCACCCGGAGTACAAAGAGTTGAGCGTTGCCGAGGTTCTGGAATTGGAACGTGCCGAGATGATGCCCATGCCTGCGCCCTTTGACGGCTATGTGGAGAAGGCCGTGCGGGTGTCCAGCACCTGCCTGGTCAGCATCGGGCGTAACCGCTACTCCGTGCCCTGTGAATTGGTCGGGCAGTGGGTCAGCAGCCGGCTGTATCCCACCCGAGTCGCCGTAGCGGCCGGTGATGCCCTGGTGGCCAGCCACGCACGCTTACCGGACCAAGGTCAGGTTGGCTACGACTGGCAGCACTACATTCCGCTGATTGAGCGCAAACCCGGCGCGTTACGCAATGGTGCGCCGTTTGCCGATATGCCCGAGCCTTTGCAGAATCTCAAGAACGGACTGATGCGTCGTGTCGGTGGCGACAAAGTGATGGCGCAGGTCTTGGCGGCGGTACCTGTCGCCGGATTGGATGCCGTTCTAGTCGCCGTGGAGTTGGTGCTGGAATCTGGCGTACTCAGCGCCGAACACGTCCTGAATGTGGTGGCGCGGCTGAGATTGGTGCCGCCAACAGAATCGGCCGAAACCAGTTTGCAACTCAACGAAGCCCCCGCCGCCAATACCGAACGGTACGACCGCTTGCGTAGCGCGAATGAGTCAGCCGGCGAGGAGATCAGCCATGCGTGATGTCACCGCCGAACTCAAGGAATTGCGGCTGCATGGGATGGCTAATGCCTGGACAGATTTGATGGCACAAGGGGAATCGTCAACCGCCACATCGAAATGGTTGATCGAGCATTTGCTGCGCGAAGAACACACGGATCGGGCGATGCGCTCGGTGAGTCATCAGATGAACATGGCCAAGTTTCCGCTGCATCGCGATCTGGCGGGGTTTGACTTTGCGGTGTCGGTTGCCGATCGAAATCTGATCACGGATCTGGCCACGCTGGACTTCACCGATTCGGCGCAGAACGTGGTGTTTATCGGTGGCCCAGGAACGGGGAAGACGCATCTGGCCACGGCGGTTGCCGTGTCGGGAATCACGCAGAAGGGCAAGCGCGTACGCTTTCATTCGACGGTCGATCTGGTCAATCTGCTGGAGCGGGAGAAGCATGATGGCAAGGCCGGGCGCATTGCGAATGCCTTGCTGCGCATGGATCTGGTGATTCTCGACGAACTGGGCTATTTGCCATTCAGCCAAGCTGGCGGGGCGTTACTGTTCCATTTGCTATCCAAGCTCTACGAACACACCAGCGTGGCCATCACGACCAACCTGAGCTTCTCGGAATGGTCGAGTGTATTCGGGGATGCAAAGATGACAACGGCCTTACTGGACCGTCTCACGCATCACTGCCACATCGTGGAAACGGGTAATGAGTCGTTTCGCTTTCAGCACAGCTCAATGGCGGCGAAGGCGAAGATCAAGACCCGGGAGCAAAAGCGCAAGGGTGGCAAGGAAGTCCCGCACGAAGAAGAACCGTTCTGATCGATGGCGGCAGGGGGGATCACTCCTGCCGCGCTTCGCTTGCCAGACAGTCCGATCGCTTCGCGATCACACCGCCGAAAGCCCTGCGGGCGGCAAAGCGTAAAACCGGCATATTTCTGCCTGAAAGGCAAAAACCAAACCCGATCAACTACCGAAAATGGAAACGCCCTACGCAACTTCACTGCTACACTTATCCACAGTTGCTGCTCAAAAAAACAGCAACCAGCCCTGGGTCAAATTTCAATCAGCAGGCTGGGTCAATATTCAATCAGCGCCGACACTGTAGAACGCTTCCACGCCTTCGTAGAACTGTTCGCCTTCGTGTTCAGTCGATAACAGGCTCTGAATGGGGGACCGTAAGGATTCCTACGTAAATGAGTAACAGGCGCAAACGG
>CAJAWW010000306.1 GCA_903946745.1 uncultured beta proteobacterium | reverse complement strand
TTAGCCGTGCCCTTGACCTTGGCGGTAATATCCCGCTCGGCGATGGCCAGATCGCTGATTTGATCGAGATAACTCTGGGCTTTGGCGACTTCGCGGCTGGAAAGCCAGTCGGCGACATCAGTGGCGGTGTAGTGGTCGGAAGGTTGCACAGGAAAAGACTGATTTTTTGCGGAGTGGGATTGTCCCATATCGCGACGGAGAGAGGCGGTTGCATCTGGCACAATGCCGTCCATGCTGAATATCGTCTTTGCACCGCAAATCGTCTTTGCACCGCAAGCGCTACACCGCGCTCTGGTTATCAAGCTACGCCATCATGGTGACGTGCTGCTCGCCGCACCGGTTATCAGCACGCTGAAACGTTTTGCGCCGCAGTGCGATGTGGATGCGCTGGTTTACGCCGACACGGCACCCATGCTCGAATACCTGCCGGCATTAGCGCAACTGCATTGCGTTGATCGCGACTGGAAGCGAAAGGGTGTGCTGGCGCAAAGTGCTGCAGAATGGCGCTTGCTCTCTGCATTGCGCGCGCGGCGCTATGATCTGGTGATCCATCTCTCGGTGCATACCCGGGGTGCCTGGCTTACGCGTTTGCTGAAGCCACGCTGGTCGGTGGCACCACAACGGCCCGATGCACAGAAATTCTGGCAGGGCAGCTTCAGCCATTTCTATGCAGCGCAGTCGCACGCGGATCGGCATACCGTTGATACAAATCTTGACAGCCTGCGCACACTGGGGCTCACCCCGACGCACGCCGACCAGACCGTCACGTTGAACCCCGGTACCGCTGCCGAGACCCGCATCGATCGCGTCATGACAGAACACGGACTGACGACACAAGGCTTCATCCATCTGCACCCGGCCTCGCGCTGGGGCTTCAAATGCTGGCCGGCCGAACGTGTTGGGGCGCTGTGCGATGCGCTGGCCGCCCGGGGGTGGCCGCTGGTACTCACCTCCGCGCCCGATGCAAAAGAAAAAGCACTCATCGCCGAGGTGCGCAAAGCGACGCAGGTTTCCATGATTGATCTTTCCGGCCAGCTTACCCTCAAGGAACTGGCGGCACTAACAGCCCGAGCAAAGCTGTTTGTTGGTGTGGATTCCGCGCCCATGCACATTGCTGCCGCCATGGGGACACCGGTGGTCGCCATCTTTGGCCCCTCGGGTGATCGCGAGTGGGGGCCGTGGCAAGTACAGAGCCGCATCGTCACCTCGCTGACGCATACCTGCCGCCCCTGTGGCCGTGCCGGCTGCAACGACAGCAAGATCAGCGAATGCCTGACCAGTTTGCCAGTGTCGCAAGTGCTGGCAGCGTGCGAGGCGCTGTTATGAAACTGGCGATTGTGCGGCAGAAATACACGCCGTTTGGCGGTGCCGAACGTTTTGTCGAACGTGCACTCGCCGCGCTGCAAGCCAACGGCACCGATGTCTCGATCATTGCCAGATCATGGACGGGTGATGTCAAGGGCATCACCTGCAACCCGTTTTTCATCGGTCGGACATGGCGCGACAAGAGTTTTGCGCAGGGTGTTCAGCGCATCATTGCGACCAACCGTTTCGACCTGGTGCAAAGCCACGAACGTATCCCCGGTTGCCATATTTACCGCGCCGGTGACGGCGTACATGCCACCTGGCTGGCGCTGCGAAAGCAGCCGTTCGACATACTCTCGCCCTGGCACCGCTACACGCTCAAGGCGGAACGGGCGATGTTTGGCCACCCCAACCTGCGTGCTGTCATCTGCAATTCGCACATGGTGCGCGATGACATTGCACAGCGCTTCGGCATCGCCAACGAAAAGTTGCATGTCATCTACAACGGTGTCGATCTCGATTATTTTCATCCGGGTCTGCGCGCTGCGCACCGCAAGACGCAGCGCGCAGAAATTATGGGAGAGACGCTCAGCGCAGAGGCTAACGATGCGGCAAAGGTGGTGCTTTTCGTCGGCTCCGGCTACGCGCGCAAGGGATTGCCGACACTGCTGCGCGCCATGGTGCCGGTGGATGCCGAACTGTGGGTGGTCGGTCGTGATAAATCCGAGCAAGTGATGCGCCAACTTTCGCGCACACTGGGCATCGATCAGCGTGTTCGATTTTTTGGCGGGCAGACGGATGTGCGTCCCTTCTACGGCGCAGCCGATGTGTTCGCTCTGCCCACGCTTTACGATCCGTTTCCGAATGCAGCGCTAGAGGCGCTGGCCTGCGGTTTGCCGGTGGTGACGACGCATACATGCGGTGCAGCGGAGTTCATCACGGCGGCCAATGGTCAAACACTGCAGGCTGGCGACGTGAAGGCCTTATCGGTAGCGCTGGCGCACGTCATCGCTCACGCAGAATCCATGCGGGTTGCCGCGCGAGAAAGTGTCAGTCATCTTTCTTTGTCGGCCATGGCTGAAAAGTTGTTGGCACTTTACCGACGGCTCAGTTGAGCTTCCACCTCGGCCACTACCGGCCGAAGCCGTTCCACAAAAGCCTCGAAAGAAAATTTCGCCAGATGCTCTTTTGCAAGCATGGGCTGAGGGCGCGGTCGACCCGCCAGAATTGCGTCCAGCAACCGCGCAAAATCTGCACCGGCATCTTGTCGCGGATCACGATAAAGAAAGCCAGTGACACCATCAATCACGGTTTCGGTAAAAGGCGGCGCATCGACCGCAATGACGGGGGTGCCGCAGGCTTGTGCTTCGATGATATTGAGACCCAGCGCTTCCTTTTCCGGCAGGCCGGAAAGCAGGTAGTCGAGTTGCGGGTAGATCGCGGCCACATCGCGCTGCTGCCCCCAGAACCGCACTTGTCCGGCGCAAGGTTGCAATGCCGCATCAAGATCGCGCACTGAAGCGTAGCCGCCGCTACCGAAGATTTCGAGATTGATGTGCGGATATTTTGCGAGCAGTGGTGCCAAAATTTCGAACATGAGGGGAAACTGTTTGATGGGCGTCAGGCGTGAGACGATGCCGAGTGTGAGGCTGGGGCGCTTCGCGAATTGTTGTTGCTTGAAGAGCGGTTGCAGGGATGTATAGATTGGTTCAAGAGCGCCGTATATCCGATCTCTCCCTTTACGCTGATCCCAATCGTAGCGGCTCTTACACACAATATCATTGACTACCGGCGATTGATGCATATCAGCGACGCCATAAAGTGGTTGAGGCCAAGAAGGTAACTGATGTGCCAACAAGCTCTCTCTGACCCAATTTGATACCGGGAAAATAAGGTCATAACCACCAAAGGCCGAGACCGGATCGCGCCCCTGCATCGGCATGTGCGCAAAACCGGTCGTTAACCGGCCGGGGGTTGGTTTTCTCAGTTCTGACGGCAGCGGGCCGTGCGTTAGCAGCCAGATAGATTCTTGTGAATCTCTGAAGCACGCTATGAGTTCGGGTATTGAATGCACATAGACTAATTCGGTATCTGCAGCGAGTGGCAGATCAGTCCAGAATTGCGCCTCGGGGCTAACCAAAAGCTTGGTTGAGACACCTAATGCCGATAAGCCCCGGCAACAAAATGCAGCAAAGGTCTCTGCACCGCCAAACCGGGTCTGCAGGTCAAGCTGATAGAGAATCACGTTGTGGCCGGCCCTCCTGACCAAGTTGCCAAAGCACGCCCGCGACGAGCGCAAAACCCATCAAACGCGACGGGCTGAGATGGCCGTCTATCAGGCAGCGAAACAAGTAACAAAACGACAGAAATGCCAATGCAAGCCCGCCCAC
>CAJAWW010000305.1 GCA_903946745.1 uncultured beta proteobacterium | reverse complement strand
GGTACTCAAACAGGCTGAATGGCGTGGACTGGCGCGGTCGTCGCCCGGTACGCACGGTCACCAGCGACTTGGGAATATCGTAACCCACCAGCACCGCATAGTGCCAGATCGACACCGGCCAGACACCATAATCCAGCAGCACGATCACCGGATTACCCGCAGCGACTTCACGAAAGGCATCCGCCATGCGTGGCGCGAGTTGATAGGAGACAAGCCCGTGGCGACGCGGTGCGGCCAGCATTTCCACTTGCAGACTGCCTTGCCGGCCGGGCAGAAAAACCTGACTGACCAGTTCATCCAGCGTCACCCCGGTTTTCACTGTGCCGATGCTCATCGCCAGCGCCGAGGGACCACAATTGAAATCTTCCTGTGCAACAAACGGCACATTCGTCAGTTCAGCGCTGTCTGGCAACCCTGCCGGACGCGCCTTGCGCAGTTCGGTGGTTTGCGGCACCAGAATCGAACAGCCACTGGTCGCCAACACCAAAAGAAAAACGCCCACCAAAAGGCGGGCGTCGTTCAGAAAAGCGATCAGCCGATGAATCACTTGGCCGTGTAGTACCACACCGCCCAAGCAATCAGGCCAATAATCACAACCCAACCGCCATTGCTGACGCGTGCGCCGGCAGGGGCCGAGTTGATCTGACCAGCCAGCGAGCGAACTTCTTCGTCTGTCATGGCGGCAACACGCTCTTTTGCGACGCTGGCGTCAATCCCCATACCCTGCAATTGACGCGCAACGTCCGGACGGTCAAGTGACTGGGTGACCAGATCACGGTCTGCCTGCACGCTTGAAAGCACAATCTGATCTGTACCGATCATTCCGGCATGAACGCTCTGAAAGGGCAGCGCAAACATGGCGACAATCAGGATGCGACTAATAATTCTGGTAAACATGGTTTTCTCCCCAAGGCGTTTCGAAAATAACGTCGAGCCATCGATTTCCAACGATCGGCGCCCACACACTCAATTTATTCCACGCAACACTGCAAGTCAAGGTACAACAGCGCTAGAAATTCGATGTTTTTTCAAAATCAGGAACTTTGCAACCAGGTCGCATCGGGTTGCCAATCAGCCACCCAGCCGGGAATTTTCGCTGCGGGCATCGGCCGGGCAATACCGTAGCCCTGTGCCAGCTCACACCCGCGCGGCAGCAGGCATGCGCCATGCGCGATGGTTTCCACGCCCTCGGCAATCACCTGACGACGGAAGGCGGTCGCTAACCCGATCACGCCATCGACAATCGCCATATCCTCCGGGTCGTCCAGCATGTCGCGCACGAAACTCTGGTCAATCTTGAGTAACCGCGCCGGCAAACGGCGCAGATAGGTCAGCGATGAGTAACCAGTACCAAAATCGTCCAGAGCAAAGTCGACGCCCAACACACGGCACGCACGCATCACCTCGGCCACGCGCGCAATATCTTCCAGCGCATTCGTCTCCAGCAACTCCAGCTCCAGACGATGCAAGCGCATGTCCGGATGCGCCGCCAACATCTGCTCAAGACCTTGCACAAAACCATCCTGCTGCACCTGACGCGCGTCGACATTCACACTGACAGGCATGTCCAGCCCGGCCTCGCGCCATGCGGCGATCTGTGCCAGTGCCGCCGCAATCACCCACTCGCCCAGCGCAATGCTGAGCGGATGATTTTCAATAACGGGGAGAAAAAGATTGGGTGCGAGGAAACCGAATTCAGGATGTTGCCAGCGTATCAGCGCCTCGACACCGATCACCTCGCCGGTTCGCATATTGACCTTGGGCTGGTAGTACAGAACAAACTCGTTCTCCGCCAGCGCACGACGAATGTGATCGAGACTCTCACGCTGGGTATTGACTGAGGCATCGTGAGCAACATCAAACAGGTGGTAGCGGTTTTTGCCTGCCTGTTTTGCCTGATACATCGCCTGATCGGCATGGCGCATGAGTTGATCGGGGTCGGCACCGTCCTGCGGATACAGTGTGACGCCGATGCTGGCGGAAACATGCAGAATCTGATGATCGACAACAACCGCATCGGAAGCCGCCAACAGAAGACGATCCAGCACGGGCTCACAGTCTTCAGGCTGATCCAGATCAATCAGCACGGCAACGAATTCATCGCCCCCCATACGCGCCAGCGTGTCGCCCTCACGCAAGGCAGTCTTCATGCGCTGCGAAACAACGACCAGCAGTTCGTCCCCCACCGCATGTCCATGGCTGTCATTCACGGCCTTGAATCCATCAAGGTCGAGAAACACCACGGCAACCGACTGGCCGCTGCGCTGATTTCGTGCTGTGGCCTGCTGCAGTCGATCGGATAACAGCACACGGTTGGGCAGCCCCGTCAGGGCATCATAGTGGGCGATGTGTTCGAGCTGCTGCTGATGCGCCTTGAGCGGGGTGATATCGGTGAACAGGGCAACGTAGTTTTGCGTTTTGCCGGCCGCGTCGCGCACGGCACTAATGGTGAGAATTTCGGCATACACCTCACCATTTTTACGCCGATTCCAGACCTCACCCGACCAATGGCCGTTTTCTGCCAGCGACTGCCACATGGCCGCGTAATACTCGGGGGGCTGCCGCCCCGAATTAAGCATGCGCGGGTTTTTCCCCACGGCATCACTGCGACCGTAACCGGTAATGCGACTGAATGTCTCATTGACATCAACGATGATGCCTTTGGCATCGGTAATCATGATGCCTTCGCGCGCATGCGTGAAGACGCTGGCCGCCAGTTGCAGGCGAGTCTCCGCGACGGCATTCTCGATGACCAGTTGAACCAGACTCGCTTCCTCTGCAATCAGGTTGAGTTCTGCCAATGAGGGCTGACGAGGCTCCCGATGATAAAGTGCAAACGACCCGAGCACCCTGCCCTCACTGGAAAGAACCGGCTGCGACCAGCACGCGCGCAACCCGGCTCGCCGGGCAAGATCACGATACGCAACCCAGCTCGGGTGGGTGTCAATATCCGCAACGATGACACGTTCTCCGGTGAAACTTGCCGCACCACACGAACCCACCTCCGGACCGATGGCGACTCCGTTGATGGCTTCGTTGTAAAAATCCGGGAGACCTGGCGCCGCACCATGGCGCAGATGCGTGCCCTCATTATCCAGCAGCAGAATGCTACTCAGCATATCCGGGTTCATCGCGTCGATATCCCGTGCAATGATATCCAGCACGCTCATCAGCGGCGTATGCTGCGCCAGCAGTTCGAGAACGCGCTTGTGGTGCTGCTCACGCCGTTCGGCGTTCTTGCGTTCGGTAATGTCGGAAATCGCGCCCACCAAACCGCACTTCACGCCGTGTGCGTCATACAAGCTGCGGCCGGTGAGATGCCCCCAGAATTCAGCACGATCGGCATGCCAGTAGCGGCGCTCCAGATCGACCGCATTGATCTGGCTGGCCAGCAACGCAAGCATTTTCTGCCGGCCGGCCTCTTGCTCGGAGGGATGAATCAATGCCACATATTCCATACCGACAAGACTCTTGATTGGCCAACCAAACATTTCGGCCATGCGGTGATTAGCATGAGTGATGCGTCCCTGCATATTAACCAGCAAAATCCCCACACTGGAAGTGTCCAAAATCTGCTTGAGCATAGACTCACGCGCGGCCAGCTCTTCATGGGTTTGCGCCAGGCTCTGCTCGACACGCATGCGTTCGGCAATATCACTCTCGATGGCTTCTGCCATCCGGTTAAAGTTGGCACTGAGGACGCCAAATTCGTTGGTGGAATTGACTTCACAGCGCACCGCGTAGTTGCCTTCAGCCAGAGCCTGCGCATGACGGCCAAGTTTCTGCATCGGTTGCAACACAACACGGCGCGTATACAGAATCACGGCAAACACACACAGCAAGGCCGCCACAACTAATGCCATCAACAGGACGATACGCCGCTGCAACGCCGACTGGAGCGCCATCAATTCCGCATTGGTGCGATCCTCGATGGCATCGATGAATTGCTGAATCGGTGCCATGATTCGCGCTTTGGCATCAATGTATTCTTCACCATAAAGCAAGGTGGTTGCGAACGCGCGATCTGGTTTGCGTGCCACAACAAACTCACCACGG
>CAJAWW010000304.1 GCA_903946745.1 uncultured beta proteobacterium | reverse complement strand
TTATCCGGCGAATGCCAGGCCGTCATCAAACCCCTCGCCGCCATGTTTCGCAACCTGCGCGGTGTGGCCGGCTCAACCATACTCGGCACCGGCGATGTGGCATTGATTCTGGACGTGCCAGCCTTGATCGCACTGGCTGCGGAATCTCCAGCAAGCAGATCGATTCCAGTATGATCGATCGATGCCTAAACTTTACGAATACTTTGGACTGGTCGTGATGTTCTATGCCAACGAACATGAGCCGGTGCATGTGCATGGCAAGTGTCAGGGGCGTGAGTCGCGTGCCGAGTTGATCGTGATTGGCGGTGTAGTGACGGATATTCACTATGGCGTTGTGGCTGGCCGGCTGCCGTTGGACATCAATGAAATGCGATATTTCGAGGAAATTGTTGCAGCGCGCGCAAGCGACATCGTGTCAAAATGGATCGACTTTTTTGTTCTGCACAAGCCCGTCAAGTCTGAAAGTATTACAAGGAGACTCAAGTGATGCCCATGACGCCAGCCGTTATCAATATCGTCTCTGCTGAATTTATCGGCGATTACAAAATTCGCCTGGCGTTCGATGATGCGACGCAGCAGCTGGTCGATTTCAAGCCGTTTTTGTCACGCTCTGTGCATCCCGATATCCGTAAATTTCTTAATGCTGATCGCTTCGTGGCGTTCCGTGTTGATCGGGGCGATCTGGTGTGGGGTGATTACGACCTGTGCTTCCCGATCATCGACCTCTATCGGAATCAGCTGGAAAACCCTGCTTTGCTCAGCATTGCAGCGTAACCGTAGTCAACACCGCCGTCCATCAGCCGAGCGGCTAAAGCCGAAACCGCCGCCGTCGCTCAGGTGCGCGGGGACGATGCAGATCAGCATTTTCAATTCGGACGCGGATACTTTCATGTCGGGCGAAAAGGCAGGAAAAGGCACCGCTCGTTCGACCACCGATTGAATGAAGGCAATTTCATCGTGCTGGTCGCCAGTGTTGAGCACCTGAAAGTTACGCAGCGAGCCGTTGGGATTGATACGGATCAGCACCGCCGCCACCTTCACACCCTTGCTGCGCGGATCGTTTTTGACAAAGGCCGAACTGCGGTTGAGTTTTTTCACCAACCCGTCCAGATACATCTGCAAACTGAAGGGATCAACCGGCGGCGTATTGGGAATGCGCGTCAGTAATTCGCCGGTATCGTCTTCCGGTTTGGTGGTTTTCTTGCCCGCCTGGCCTGCGGTGGCAACCGAGGCTTGTGTTGCAGTGGTGGCAGGCTTGTTCTTCGCGTTATCGTCCAGCTCGCGCAGAAACTTGTTCATGTCGTCTTTTTCTGCGGCCGACCATTTTGGTGCGGGTGGCGTAGGTGGCGCGGATGGTGTGGAGGGGGCAGGTGAAATAGCCGGCGAGGGCGACACTTTGGTGTCAGGACGCGCCGGCTTGGTGATAGCGGGGGGGGGCGGCGCAGCGGGCCGTGACGGCACTGCTGGTGGCACTGCTGGTGGCGCGTCTTGCGGCACAGCTTTCAGCGTTGGCCGGGCGAGCGTGGCCTCAATCCGCGTGGCGGCAGGCCGTTTGGGCGGCGGCGGTGGTTTGGGCGCAAACTCCGGCGCAAACAAGATGGCGACGTGCAGAATCAGCGAGGCTGCAAGCGCCAGATAAAACGGTTGCTGCGCAGGGCGATGCGCGGGGTTGTAAAGTGAGGACACC
>CAJAWW010000303.1 GCA_903946745.1 uncultured beta proteobacterium | reverse complement strand
TGTAAAGCTTTACATAAAGACTGATTGCCGCCACCCGGAAGCATCGCCCCCATGGAGTGAAGGCGCCTCGATGTAAATCAGGACTTTGGTGGGCGGGTGAGGCGCGCCACCAGTACGGTGGTGGCAACGGCAACCGCCATCAGCACAAACGCGATGCCAACCTGGCTCACGCGCTCGGGGGCAAGCAGCAAGAGCACACCCAGTCCCAGCATCATCAAGCCGGACATCAATTTGAGCAGGCGCCCCTCGCGTTCACTGAGCTTGCGCGTACCCAGGGTGCGGGCGAAAACCACGACGATGGCAGCCAGCGGCAGTACATAGATCAGGTTGTACGCGGCCAGATAGGTATAGCGCCCGGCAGCCGGCAGATCGGCCAGTGTCAGTAGCCGGGTAAAGACCATCGGAAAGCCGGCGGTGCACAGCAGTTCATAGAAATTTGCCGCGATGGCGAGAAATGCGGTGGCGGCAATCATTGTCGGCAACCTGTCGGCCGCGAGGATGGTGCGTGCGCGGCGAAAGATGTCGGGCTTGGCAGCAACGGGTATGGACAGCGAAATGCCCTGCTCGAACCAGAAGAAATCCTTGACGTTTACGACCCCGACAAAGACGGCCAGCGCGCCGGCCGCCAACGTCACCCAAGCGAGGTGACCAAAGATCTGGAAGACGCTAAGCCAGGCGGCCATGAAGGCGAAATACATCACGCCGGAAACGGTGACAAAGATACCGCCGATCAATAGCATGCGCCCCCGGCTCTTTTGGTGCGCCATCATCGACAGCAGAAACAGCAGGACGAAGAAGGCGCAGGGGTTAAAGGCATCTAGGCCGGCCAGTACCAGCGTCAGCGCCGGCAAGGAGATGCTTGCGGCGTCGACGTAGCCGATCAGCGGAATCTCGATGCGCTCATTTACTTGGCTCGGGGTGACCGTCGTCGCCATGGGCGAGGATTCCACCGTGCTCGCTGCGGCGCGGTTGCTGGAATGGCAGGCATCCAGGTCGCGCAGGAGTTTCGCGCCGATGCCTTCCGGACTGTCCCAGCCTGAAAGCATTTCGCCACAAAACAAGAAACTCGGAACGGCGGCGGCTTCACCGCCGACCTCGCTTGCCAAAGCCTGAAAACGAGCGACGTTTTCAGGCTGCCGCGACAACTCCAGCTCGTGCAGCCGCACCCATGGCCGTTTTTCCGGGATGGCGCGGATGTGCGGGTGGGCGGCCGTGCAATGCGGGCAGGTGAGCGACCAGAAGAAATACAACTGCACTTGCGGTTGGCCGTCGACACCCGGTTGCAGCCAAGGATTATCGGCAAAAGCGGGGGCCGCAAACAACAGCACGACGACAAAGGCGCGGCGAATGATGGAAATCACGGTGGTTGAGGAGATGCAATTCATTCTGTTTAGGCTAACCCAGTTTACCTGGTGCTAAGGGCTCGTTCTGGACGGAGAGCGACTGCGATGTGCAAAGGTGCGGTCTCTCAGATAAACGAACTCAACGATTCTCGCTGAACGGATCGCATCTATCGGTCATTTTTACGCAACAGCAGGTTACGCTGAATTGCCGACGTTGCGTTTGGAAAGCTGAGCGGCTCTTGTGGGCACTGACCTGCCCGATGACGCTGAAACCTGAGTGTCTCTTCCCAGTCTGAAGCACTCGTAGGGGTCTGATGCCCCCTGACAAATCGCGCCCCATTGGAGCCACCGAATCGCTGATGTCGGCGTAGTCTGGCGCAAACCACCACCCGCGAAACCCTACCACGGCTGGCCTTTCGCGGGCGTGAAAAAGCCCGGAGCATGTCCGGGCTTAGGTGTTCTGGTGGTGCTCAGTTTACTACTGAACGATTCGCTATTGGAGCCAATGAGTACTGCTGCGGGGGGTTTGTTCGTATGCAGATGGCCGTTCGATGGTTTCCAATAACTGCATCACGCTCCACGCCAACTTGGGGTAACTGTCCGGGGATTCCGGAAGGTTTATTTCACGGAAGCCACGG
>CAJAWW010000302.1 GCA_903946745.1 uncultured beta proteobacterium | reverse complement strand
TGCCGATACGTAAAATTATCGGTGACCTTTCAGACACCAATAAAGTGCTTCAGATTCTTTCCTTGTGAAGGCTAACGGAAAGGATAGGAAATTCAAAACGCGACATGCGGGAGCATCTTCGACTCTGGCCGCCTGAGTCAATCACCGATCTCGCATCAGGAAGTCCTCGGTGCCGCCATAAAGCTCCCGTATCGCTCCACCGGCAACAAGTACGGAAAACAGGGGCAAGATCAGTTTTCTCTGTCCGGTGAAATCCACCGGAATCCGACGTTCTGCTTAGACGTTGAACAAAAAGTTCAGCACATCTCCATCCTTGACGACGTAATCCTTGCCTTCCGCGCGCATCTTGCCGGCCTCTTTGGCACCCGACTCGCCCTTGCAGGCAATGAAGTCGGCGAAGGCGATGGTCTGGGCGCGGATGAATCCCTTTTCGAAATCGGTGTGGATCACGCCGGCGGCCTGCGGGGCGGTGTCGCCCTTGTGGATGGTCCAGGCGCGCACTTCCTTGACGCCGGCAGTGAAGTAAGTTTGCAGGCCGAGGATATGGTAGCCGGCGCGGATGAGGCGGTTGAGACCCGGTTCATCCAGCCCCATGTCAGCGAGGAACATCTGCTTTTCCTCGTCTTCCAGATCGGCTATTTCGGCCTCGATGGCGGCGCACAATGCCACCACGTCGGCACCGTCTTTCGCCGCATGGGCGCGCACGGCGTCCAGATGCGGATTGTTCTCGAAGCCATCCTCCTTGACGTTGGCGACATAAAGCACCGGCTTGGCGGTGATGAGGAAAAACTGCCGCAGATGAACGTGTTCTTCTTTTGATAAATCAAGCGCACGCACCGGCCGGCCTTGATCGAGCTGCGCCATGCACTTTTCGAGCACCGTTACCAACAACTTGGCATCCTTGTCGCCACCGGACTTGGCCTGCTTGGCGTAACGCGACAGCGCCTTCTCGACCGTGGACATGTCGGCCAGCGCGAGTTCGGTGTCGATCACTTCGATGTCATGCAGCGGATCAATCTTTCCCGCCACATGCACCACGTTGTCGTCGGTAAAACAGCGCACCACATGCACGATGGCATCGGTTTCACGAATATTGGCGAGAAACTGATTGCCCAGACCCTCGCCCTTGCTGGCACCGGCAACCAGCCCGGCGATGTCCACGAATTCGACAATGGCGTGCTGAATTTTCTGCGGCTTGACGATCGCCGCCAATTGATCGAGCCGCGCATCAGGAACTTCGACGATGCCGACATTAGGTTCTATAGTGCAGAAAGGGTAATTTGCTGCTTCAATGCCTGCCTTGGTCAGGGCATTGAAGAGTGTTGATTTTCCAACATTAGGCAGGCCGACAATGCCGCATTTGAGGCTCATGTAAATCCTTTGAAAGTGCGATGATCCGCGCCCGGTCAGCGGCGGAAAGGGGCGATTGTAAACCTTCCGGGGCCGATCAACCCCTTCGCGCGTGTTGACTTGGTTAGAATGACCGGCGTCACGTCGGCATCCTGCGTACGTCGAAGCCGAGATTGCCTGATACGGGTGGAGAGTTGTATCGTGAGAAAAATAGAATCCTGGCTGCTGCAGGAACTACTCGGCAAATGCGAAGATGAAAGCTATGCGACGGTTGTTGCCTACGAATCGGGTGAGGTGATTTTTGCTGCGGGTGATCCCGGTGACTATCTGGCGATTCTGCTCAGTGGTCAGGCCGACATTTGCAGTGGCGGTCGCGTGCTCACAACCATTGAATATGGTGCCGTATTCGGTGAAATGGGTTTGATCGACGGTCAACCGCGCAGCGCTGACGCGGTGGCGAAATCGTTTTGTCGCGTCGCAAAAATCCGCGAGAGCCAGTTCATCTCGATGCTTGAGAAAACACCCTATTTTGCCTTGTCGATGATGCGCATCCTCACCGACCGGCTGCGAACCGCCACCAGCACCTGAAACGAGACCATCGACTTCAAACCGGCGCTACCGGTTTGGCGGGGGTGGTATTGATGCGTTGTGTGGCGGCCTCGAAATCGGCTCTTGCCAATAACGGCCAGGCCAGCAACGCGCGATCGAGCGCGGCATCGATTTCATCACGTTCTTCACGGCGTGCCGGCTTCAGCACATAGTTTGCCACTTCGTTTTTGTCGCCGGGATGGCCGATGCCAATACGCAAACGCCAGTAATCCTGCGTGCCAAGATGCGCGGTGATGTCCTTCAAGCCATTGTGTCCGCCCAGGCCACCGCCGAACTTGAGGCGCATTTGTCCCGGTGGCAGATCAAGTTCGTCATGCACCACCAGCATCTCGGCCGGTTCGATGCGATAAAACTGAATCAACGCCCGCACCGACTGACCAGAACGATTCATGAAGGTCTGCGGCTGTAGCAACCACAATCCCTGTTCGCCCTGATTGCGGGCGTGGCCGGCAACGCCGTGAAAGCGCGACTCACGCGCCAGACTGACACCCAGTTCGCGCGCCAGGCGCTCACAAAACCAAAACCCGGCGTTATGCCGGGTTTGGGCGTAGTCGACCCCGGGGTTACCGAGGCCGACAATGAGGCGAAGCGCTTGATGCAACGAAAACGACCGGCGACGCGTAACAATTAATGCTTGTCGGTCAGCGCTTGTCGGTCTTCTCCGACTTCTTGACCGGCGCAGCCGGAGCGGCCGGAGCAGCCACCACCACCGGGGCTTCTTCTTCCACCTTGCCGCCGCCCTTGACCAGAATGGTCGCCACCACCGGATCACCTTCACGGTGATGCACGACTTCAACGCCCTTGGGCAACGTGAGTTGCGAAACATGGAATGAATGACCGGCGGACATGGACTTGAGGTCGACTTCGATGAACGTCGGCAGATCGGCCGGCAGACACTTGACGTCGATATCGGTCATGACATGCGAGACCATGCCGCCCTGCGTTTTGACGCCCGGTGCGATATCCGCATTGATGAAGTGCAGCGGCACCTTCTGGTGGATGACGTGCGTGGCATCGATGCGCTGAAAGTCGACATGCAGAATCTGGATGCGGTAGGGGTGACGCTGCACGTCACGCAGCAGGCACATCTGCTTGACGCCGTCCAGATTGATGTTCAGCACGGAGGAATAGAACGCTTCCTTGCGCAGATGCTGGAACAACTCGTTATGGTCGATGTCGATCGACTGGGGTTTGGCTTCGCCACCGTAAAGAATACCGGGGACGCGACCCGTGTGACGCAGGCGGCGGCTCGCTCCGGTGCCCTGCGTGTCACGTTTCTTGGCGTTAAATTCGATTTGCATGATGACTCCAAATAGGTGCTGCGATGAAATCCCGTTCCGCGACCAGACCGGGGGTGAAAATAATAAGTTAATCCATGAATAACGACGACACCGAAGCCTCGTTGCTGATGCGCAACATGGTTTCGGCCATCAGTTCGGCAATCGAAATCTGACGGATGCGCGAGCAGGCGCGCGCCGCTTCGGTGAGCGGGATGGTGTCGGTGACGACCAGTTCATCCAGCTCGGAATCATTGATGCGGGCAATGGCACCACCGGACAGCACCGGGTGGGTACAGTAGGCCAGCACGCGTTTGGCGCCGCTGTCCTTCAATGCCTGCGCGGCTTTGCACAGTGTGCCGGCGGTATCCACCATGTCGTCCATGATGACGCAGGTGCGGCCATCCACGTCACCGATGATGTTCATGACTTCCGACACATTGGCCTTGGGGCGACGCTTGTCGATGATCGCCAGATCGGATTCGAGCCGCTTGGCCAGTGCGCGTGCGCGCACCACGCCACCGACGTCGGGCGACACCACCAGCAGGTCTTCGTGGCGCTGGCGCCAGATGTCGCCGAGCAAAATCGGTGCGGCGTAAATGTTATCGACCGGAATATCGAAGAAACCCTGAATCTGATCGGCGTGCAAGTCGACGGTGAGCACACGCTGTACGCCGGCGGTTTGCAGCATGTTGGCCACCACCTTGGCGGTGATCGCCACGCGCGCCGAACGCGGCCGGCGATCCTGACGGGCGTAACCAAAATACGGCACGGCAGCGGTGATGCGGCCGGCCGAGGCGCGTTTGAGCGCATCGACCATCACCATCAGTTCCATCAGGTTGTCGTTGGTCGGATGGCAAGTCGGCTGCATCACGAAAACATCGTGACCGCGAACGTGTTCGAGAATTTCGACGTTAACTTCACCGTCGGAGAAACGCCCGACGTTGGCGCGTCCGAGCGAGATATTGAGGCGTTTAGCAACATCCGCCGCCAACTTGGGGTTGGCGTTGCCGGTGAAGACCATCAGGCTGTCGTAGGCCATGTCTGTCGCTCGCACGATGGTCAGCGGTGAAACAAAGGCAGCCGCTGCATCTGGTAAAGGGGGTGGCTGGGGAGGAAGGATTCGAACCTTCGCATGCTGG
>CAJAWW010000301.1 GCA_903946745.1 uncultured beta proteobacterium | reverse complement strand
GCCCGCTTCTGAGAACGTCGGATGCCACAACAATTCGATGCCTTCATCCGCCAACACACGAAACAACGCGCCCTGTGCGCTGCCGATCCATGACAACGTGCAGCCGCCGCAGCCGCCTGATTGGAGCCAGAGCACGTTCATTCTGCCAGCCCCAGACGGTCGAGCTTCATGCGCAAGCCGACGCGGGTCAGCCCGAGCGCCTCGGCCATACGCGATTTATTGCCGCTGAAGCGCTCTATTGCGGCGCGAATCAGCTCGGCCTCGACGCGATCCAGTTGTTCTTTCAGCGTCGCGCCATTGCCGGGCGCGAAGGCGGGCGCTAAGTTGGGCGCTAAGGTTGGCAGTGCCGGCGCTACCTGGTTCATCACGCCCTGTTTTTGCCCGACGCGCGGCGACAGCAACTCGCCATCCAGCGTATTGCCCTCGGCCAGCGCCAGCGCGCGCAGCACTTCGTTTTGCAGTTCGCGCACGTTGCCCGGCCAGTGGTGCGCTATGAGCCGCGCCATGGCCGCCGCCGAAAACTGCTGGCCGGCGGCGTAGCGTTGCAGCATGCCGGCGACGATCAGCGGTACATCCTGCGGCCGTTCGCGCAGGCTCGGCATGGTCAGCGTGATGCCGGCCAGCCGGTAATACAGATCTTCCCGAAAACGGCCGCTGCGCACATCGGCTTCCAGATTGCGGTTGGTGGCGGCGATGATGCGCACATCCACCGGCACCGGGCGCGGACTACCCACGGGGCGCACCTCGCCTTCCTGCAACGCGCGCAGCAACTTGACCTGAAAGGCCGGTGAGGTGTCGCCAATTTCGTCCAGCAACAAAGTGCCGCCATCGGCTTGCTGAAACAGGCCAATGCGGTCTTCATGCGCGCCGGTAAATGCGCCACGCTTGTGGCCGAACAACTCGGCTTCGAGCAAGGAATCCGGCACCGCACCGCAGTTTTCCACCACAAACGGGCGATCGGCACGATGGCTGGCGTAGTGAATGGCACGCGCCAGCAGCTCCTTGCCGGTACCGGATTCGCCGGTGACGAGGACGGACAGCTCATGCGGCGCAATTTTTGCGGCGAGTTTGCAGACGGTATTCAACGGGCTGTGTTCCGCCCGTGTCAACCGCTCGAAACCGGATTCGGCTCGGGCCTTGCCGCGACGTTTGGCAACCCGCTGCGAGAGTTGCTCAGGGCTATCGCGCAGTTCCAGCGACAGGCGCTGGTTTTCCTGCTGCAAACGCCAGAGATTCGCGGCGCTTTTCAAGGTCAGCAGCAACTGGTCGGGGTGCCAGGGTTTCAGCATGTACTGCCAGATGCCGGCTTCATTGATGCCGGAAATGATGTCTTCGGCCTCGCTGTAACCCGACAGGATCAGCCGCACCGTATCCGGCCATTGCGTGCGCACGCCGCGCAGAAAATCCACTCCGGAGGTGCCGGGCATACGCTGGTCGGACACCACTACATGAATAAATTCCCGTTCCATCACCGCCCGACCCTCCTCGGCCGAACCAGCGGTGAATACCGTGAAATCCTCCTCCAGCGTACGCCGCAGCGTCTCCAGCGAACGCGGTTCGTCGTCGACGACCAGCACGGTGGGGAGTGCGGTGGGTTTCATTTTTGAAAACCTTTATTTACCACGGGGAACACCGAGAGCACGGGGAAAAACAAGGAATTGAGATTTTGCCTTTCCCCGTGCTCCCCGTGTCCCCCGTGGTAAAAAATCCTTTGACCTTTCATTCCTCCGGCACCTTCCACCCCAAATCCCGATGCCGTGCCAGATGGCGTGGCGTCCACGAGGCTAACGACTTCTGCACAAAGTGATGACGGGCAACGTGATAGCTCGGGTCGAAGCCATAGAAGTTGCGTTGCATCATCGCCAGTTCTTCAGCACGATAGGCGGCCAGCGGTTTGTCTTCTTCGTCTTCGGCACGCGCCGCACGCTTGGATATGAGCGTCATGGCGAAATTGACATCATGCGCCAGTGCGCTGGCGCGACGCATCACGTCACTACGGAAGGCTTCTGCGTCGCCGCCCAGCGTGGCATCGCTGAAGACCGACGCAAGCGCACGCGCCGCCGTCATCGGCTGGCGGTCACGCATGATGGCCGCAGCTTTTTCATGACCAACGCGGCGCGGCAGCAGATAGCTCCAGTATTCCGAGCCATACAGGTTGCCCATGTTCTTGTAATGCGGATTGAGAATCGCACCGTCGCGCACCCACACCCCATCCGCCGCACGCGCCAGAAAACAGCCGCCGGCACCGGCATTGCCGGACACGGCAGCAATGGTGAGTTGGTACGGGCTGTCGATCAGCTCCCGCGTCAAATCGTCCATGGCGTTGATGTTATGCCACGATTCGTCCGCTGCGGAACCGCCGGACAAACTCGCCTGTTCGATCACGTTGAGGTGGATACCATTCGACCAGAAATCGCGCCCGCCCATCAGCACCAGCACCCGCACCGGCCGCGCTTTTGCCCAGGCCAGCGCCGCTTGTAGCCGCTGGCATTGCGTGGTGGACATGGCACCGTTGTAAAAGTCGAAATACAGATAGCCGACGCGCTCCGCTTCTTCGTAGGCGATGTCTTGCCAGGTTTCATACGGGGTGTCGTACTTGACTCGCCACCAACCATCAGAAGTTCCCGCAGGGACGCACAGCGCTGACGCTGGGGATACGGTGCTGGCCTCTACTGCGAACGCCAGAGTGGCCGGCAGCTTGATGCCACCGGGGCGCTTGACGTGGCCGATCCACACTGCGCCATCAATGGTGGCGCGCAGCAGCGCGGTTTCGCGGCGGGCGATGATTTCGCCCGGAACGCCCTTCAATTCGGACTCCGCACAGGCATCAAAAACATGGCAGGGCTGGCCGAACAGTGTGTCGGCGACGCCGGGGAAACCATCCGCCGCATTGATCTTCGCCAGCACCGTCGCGGTGGTGTCGGTGTGCCAGTCAATCGCCCGATCCGCCTGTTTCATCAGCGGCTGCCAGTGCAACTTTTCAGGCCGCTGCGGCGTAAAGTCGCCGGACTCAAACCGCTCCACCGCCAGCAACACCGCAGCGCTCGCGGCTTCGGTCACTTCGTTGCGGTAAATGCTCGACTTCTTCACCGCACGCATGGGGAAATTCACACTTGCCCACACGGGGCCGGCATCCATCTCCGCTTCGGCTTGCAGCACGGTCACGCCCCACTCGGCGACACCTTTCTGGATCGCCCAGTCGAGCGCCGAAGGCCCGCCATCGCCCACCGGCCCGGGATGCACGATCAGGCACAGGTGCTTCGACCAGATCGATTCGGGAATCGCACGGCGCAAATACGGCGCAACAATCAACTGCGGCTTGAACAGCGCCACGGCCTCTTCGGCGACCGAATCGGCAATGTCGAATTCGATGGAAATGTCGTGACCGCGACTGGTCAATTCAGCCCAGAGCCGTTGCGTCAGGCTGTTGTAGGCATGTGTTAGAAGCAGGATGCGCATTTAGCAAATTCGTGGAAGTTGATCGCCGGCCAGCCAGTCGACGATACGCCGACCACCAAACGACGTGGTTAATTGGACAAAATGATGTTCATCGGCCAGCACCTCACCGATCTGCGCCGCCTCACGCCCCAGCGGATGCGCGCGCAGGGCAGCGAGCAATTTTTCAGCATCGCTCGCCGCGCAAATGCAGATCAGCTTGCCTTCATTGGCGACGTAGAGCGGGTCAAGACCGAGCAATTCGCACGCAGCGGCAACGCCCTGCTTCACCGGAATCTGCTTTTCGTGCAGCATCATGCCGACGCCGGATTGCCCGGCAATCTCATTCAGCGTCGCCGCCAGCCCGCCGCGCGTCGGGTCGCGCAGGCAGTGAATGTCGGCACCCGTGGCGAACAGGTCGGCAATCAGGCCGTGCAGCGCAGCAGTGTCGGACACCACCGGCGAATCGAAGGACAGATTTTCACGCTTGCTCATGATCGCCACGCCATGGTCGCCCAATGAGCCGGAAATCAGGATCGCATCGCCCGCCCGCACCCGCGCGCCGCCGACAACCCTGCCCGCAGGAATTGCGCCGACACCGGTCGTGGTGATGAACACGCCATCGCCCTTGCCGCGCTCGACCACTTTGGTGTCACCCGTCACCACCGGCACGCCGGCCTCTTTCGCCGCCGCCGCCATCGATTCGACAATGCGCGCCAGATCGGCCAGCGGGAAGCCTTCCTCAAGAATGAACGCCGCCGCCAGATACAGCGGCCGCGCGCCCATCACCGCCACGTCGTTGATCGTGCCATGCACCGACAGGCTACCGATGTCGCCGCCGGGAAAGAACAGCGGCGAGACGACATGCGCATCCGTTGCCATGACCAGGCGACCTTCGCCGG
>CAJAWW010000300.1 GCA_903946745.1 uncultured beta proteobacterium | reverse complement strand
GGGCGTCTTTTTTATCACCATGGTCACATCCCCATCCGTTCAAAGATTTTTTCAAGTTTTTCCTGCAGCGTGGCCGCAGTGAAAGGCTTGACAATATACCCCGATGCGCCGGCCTGCGCTGCGGCGATGATGTTTTCCTTTTTCGCCTCGGCGGTAATCATGAGGAAGGGCAGCGGCTTCAGCTTGGGGTCGGAACGCACGTTTTGCAACAGCGTGAGTCCGTCCATGTTGGGCATGTTCCAGTCCGAGACCACGAACTCGATGCCGCCTTGCTGCAGGCGCGCCAGCGCGACCGCGCCGTCTTCGGCTTCCTCCACATTGGTGAAGCCGAGTTCTTTGAGAAGGTTGCGCACAATACGGCGCATGGTCGAGAAATCGTCGACCACCAGAAATTTGAGCGAGGTGCGATCGGCCATGATTTTGCCCGTCGGGTGAAGGAATGGCGCTCACTATGCCGCAATTGGGTGCGACCTAAAACCACGAATATGAGAGGGAAGAGCCTATATCTATCGATAGAGGCGCCGCCCTCTCTAATGGCTGACTCAGCGCAGTTGGGAAATATCGCGTACCGCGCCGGTGTCGGCCGAGGTGGTCATGGCGGCATAGGCGCGCAAGGCGGCTGAGACTTCACGCACTCGTGCCACCGGTTTCCATGCCTGATTTCCCCTGGCTTCCATGGCCGCACGCCGTGTCTCCAGCGTCGACTTTTCAACCGCCAGATGAATGCGCCGGTTAGGTATGTCGATCTCAATGGTGTCGCCTTCTTCCACCAGCCCGATAGTGCCACCCGCCGCGGCTTCGGGCGAGGCGTGACCGATCGACAAACCCGAGGTGCCGCCGGAAAAACGTCCGTCGGTGAGCAACGCGCAGGCCTTGCCCAGCCCCTTGGATTTGAGATATGAAGTCGGGTAGAGCATTTCCTGCATGCCGGGGCCGCCCTTGGGGCCTTCGTAGCGCACCACCACCACGTCGCCGGCGATAATCTGGTCGGCGAGGATTTTTTCCACTGCCTCTTCCTGCGACTCACACACACGGGCGCGACCTGTAAATTTCAGGTTGGCATCATCAACGCCGGCGGTCTTGACGATGCAGCCTTTCTCGGCAATGTTGCCGAACAGCACGGCCAGACCGCCGTCGGTCGAATAGGCGTGCGCCTGATCGCGGATGCAGCCGTTGGCGCGATCCAGATCGAGTTTCGGGTAACGGCGGCTTTGCGAAAACGCCGTTTGCGTCGGCACGCCGCCCGGCGCGGCACGGTAGAACGCATGCACCGCCGGGTTGGCGTTGCGCTGCACGTCGCAGCAATCAAGCGCCTCACCCAGGGTGGGATACAGCACGGTGGGGCAGTCGCGGTTAATCAGCCCGGCGCGATCCAGTTCGCCCAGAATTGCCATGATGCCGCCGGCGCGATGCACGTCTTCCATATGGTACTTCTGCGTTGCCGGCGCCACTTTGGCGAGGCACGGCACTTTGCGCGACATGCGATCAATGTCGGCGACGGTGAAGTTCACGCCGCCTTCACTGGCGGCTGCCAGCAGATGCAACACGGTGTTGGTCGAGCCGCCCATGGAAATATCCAGCGCGATGGCGTTTTCAAAGGCGGCAAAACTGGCAATGCTGCGCGGCAGGGCGCTGGCATCGTCACGCTCGTACCAGTTGCGGCACAGGTCGACGATCACGCGGCCGGCTTTGAGGAAGAGCATTTCACGGTCGGCGTGCGTCGCCAGCAGCGAACCATTACCGGGCAGAGACAAACCCAGCGCCTCGGTCAGGCAGTTCATCGAATTGGCGGTGAACATGCCGGAGCAGGAACCGCAGGTGGGGCAGGCCGAGCGTTCCATGGCCGCCACTTCCTTGTCGGAATTCTTGTCGTCGGCGGCTTCAATCATGGCGTCGATCAGATCGACCATGCGGTATTCGCCATGCCATTTAACCTTGC
>CAJAWW010000299.1 GCA_903946745.1 uncultured beta proteobacterium | reverse complement strand
CTGGGTGATAGCGACGAGTTGCTGCGCGTCGAGAACAGCAATCGCCTTGCTGCGCAGCAGAGTGCCGAGGATCGATCCGAGCAACTCAATGCCATTTTTGCGCTGAGCCCTGACGGATTCGTGTCATTTGATGCCGACTATCGGGTCAAGTATGCGAGCCCTGCCTTTGTGCGCTTGACCGGTCTGCCGGAACAGGAAGTGCTTGGCCTTGACGAGGCGGCATTTTCGGAACGGTTGGCGAAGAATTGTATTGCGCAGGCGCGCTTTCCCGGCGTGGCGGCGTTGCGCGCGATACAAATGTCCGGGCGCACTGCCGGTAGCGAGAGCGGGCGGCGACACCTGATCGAACTGGCCGGTGCCGGCCAGCGCGTGCTCGAAGTCGGCATCCGCACGGCAGAGGCGGCGACCGTATCGCAAATACTTTACCTGCGTGATGTGACCCACGAAACCGAGGTCGATCGATTGAAGAGCGAGTTTCTGTCGACCGCTGCACACGAACTGCGCACGCCGATGGCGAGCGTCTACGGCTTCGCGGAGTTGCTGGTCAGTCGTGACTTTGAAGAATCAGAACGACAAGAATTTCTCGGCATCATCATCAATCAGTCCGAGGCGATGATGTCCATCATCAACGAACTACTCGATCTTGCCCGCATAGAAGCGCGACGCGGCAAAGATTTCACCATTGAACGCATTGATCTTGGCGCATTGATTCCGGGCATCGTGGGCGAGTTCAGTGTGCCGGACGGACGCATCGCACCCACGGTGTCGCCTGAAGCCCGGTCGCATTGGGTCAACGGCGACCGTAGAAAGCTGACTCAGGCGGTGACCAATGTGATTTCAAATGCCTACAAATATTCCCCGCTCGGCGGCAACGTTGCAATTGATCTCATCGAATCTGCCGACGATGACAACGCTTCATCGCAGTTTGGCATTCGCGTTTCCGATCATGGCATTGGCATGACTCCGGAGCAACTGGCCCGCGTCTGCGAACGTTTCTATCGCGCCGATACCTCGGGCAAGATTCCCGGCACGGGTCTGGGCATGAGTATCGTCAAGGAAATCATCGAGCTTCACGGCGGCCAAATGGACCTTGTCAGTAAAGTCGACGCCGGCACTACGGTGACGCTCTGGCTGCCGGCCTTTGTGATTGATGAAAACGCAACACGGCCGTTGCCTGCAAACGGAGTCTTAGCGCCATCATGAATCTGCACGCACTCAGCCTGTTCGATCGCCTCACCGGTCCCCTAAACAACCTTAAGACGTTTCAGCGGATGATATTGTTTTCGCTGACGGGGTTTTCTGCGATGCTGGTAGTTGGAATTCCGCCCCTCGTTGAGATCAACCGGGTGGTTAAGCAAAGCCGCGTCTTTGAGGAAAAGCATCTGGCCGGAGCGCTGGCGGCAGCCGACGTCAGGGCCGCACACCTGCGCGCTCGTCTGACCATGCTGGCCATCGTCGCCGAAGCCGATCAGGCGCGCCGCAGCGCTCTGGAGAAGAATCTTGAGCTACATGATTCAAGCTTCCGGGCAGGAGTGGCCCGTCTGCGGGAGCTGGTTCCCGAAGACAGTCAGTCGCTT
>CAJAWW010000298.1 GCA_903946745.1 uncultured beta proteobacterium | reverse complement strand
GGTATCTGGGCTGGGTGGTGTGGTGGAAGTGGACGAACCCCGGCACCACCAGTTTCCAGAGCCAGCGTCTGGATCAATTGCGCGAAAAGAATCCAAAATTCGAACTCAAGCGGCAATGGGTGCCTTACGAAAAAGTCTCGGTGAACCTGAAACGCGCGGTCATCGCCGCCGAGGACGACAAGTTCGTCGATCATGAAGGCTTTGACTGGGAAGGTATCCAGAAGGCCATCGAAAAAAACCAGAAAAAGGGCAAGGTGGTGGCCGGTGGCTCCACCATCTCGCAACAACTGGCCAAAAACCTGTTGCTATCGCCCAGCAAATCCTTCCTGCGCAAGGGCGAGGAAGCCATCATCACCATGTGGCTGGAGTTACTCTGGGATAAACGACGCATCCTTGAGGTCTACCTCAACGTGGTCGAATGGGGCGACGGCCTGTTTGGCGCAGAAGCCGCCGCCAAACACTACTTCGGGGTTTCTGCCGCACAGCTCAGTGCCGCGCAAGCTGCCCGCCTCGCCGTCATGCTGCCGGCACCACGGCGCTATGAACGCAACCCTTACTCTGCCTATATCAACGGCCGCACGCAATTGATTATCGGCCGGATGCCGAACGCGGAAGTGCCCTGAGGCGCGCTAAAATGAAACATCCGGACGCCCATCTGCAATGCCATGCAGCGTGCTGCGTCTGCCACGAAACCCCCTTCGTGCACTATGCATCCAGCCGACGTCGACACGCCTGAAGCGCCTGAAGAAGAGCACCAGAACCTGCGGTTCGTGCAGGAGTTGCTCGCACGTCAGCGCCGGGTCGAAAACCTTGTGCATCGACAAGATGCCCCCCGGCAGCAACTGGTTGAAAATCTCGTACACAAACAACATCTGGCCGAACTGAAGTCGCGGCTCGATTGCTTGCCGCCCGATCAGGTCGCCCGCATTCTCGAAGCCCTGCCGCAAGACGACAGCCTGCTGGTGTGGGAACTGGTCGCCGCAGAGCGCGGTGCCGACATTCTCGACGAACTTTCCGATGCGTTGCAGGAAACCTTTACCGCCACGCAACCCTCCGGCGTTCCGGTACGTGCACCGATCATGCTCAACGCCTTCGAACTGCAAAACGGACGCCTGCGCCAGATCCCCGTGGGCAGCCGTGCTGATCTTGCGGCCACCACGCCAATCTGGGTCGACCTGATCGCCCCGTCCGCCGAAGAGCGGCGCTGGATTTCCGAGATTTTTGGCCTCAAATTACCCGAACCCGACGACCTGACCGACCTTGAAGAATCGGCGCGTTTTTATATCGAAGAAAACGGCGAAGTGCATCTGCACTCCGACTTCCTGCTCGACAAGGAAGACGAATCGCGCAACGTTCCGGTAGCCTTCGTCCTGCATCGAAACATCCTGTTTTCAATGCGCAATGAAGAACTACCGGTGTTCCGCCTGCAGCGCCTGCGCGCGCGCATCCAGCCCGGCTATGTGTCCGAAGGCAAAGATGTGCTGCTCGATCTCTACGCCGCCGACGTCGAGTATTCAGCCGATGCGCTTGAAGATGTCTATGCCGCACTGGAGGCCGTTGGCGGCAAGGTGCTCTCGCCGCTCATCACCGACGAAGAAGCCGCCGGCATTCTGGCCGACATCGCCAAGGAAGAAGACCTCAACGGTCGCATCCGCCGCAACGTGCTCGACACGCGGCGCGCACTCTCTTTTCTGATGCGTAGCCGCCTGCTGTCCTCTGACCAGCACGATGACGCGCGGCAGATTCTGCGTGACATCGATTCGCTCGACGGCCACACCTCTTTCCTGTTCGGCAAGATCAACTTTTTAATGGACGCCACGGTCGGCTTCATCAACATCAACCAGAACAAACGCGTGTCGAAACTGACCGCCCTCAGCGTCGTATTCATGCCCATCAACATTCTCGCCGGCATCGGCGGCATGTCCGAATTCTCGATGATGACGCACGGAGTTTCCTGGCCGGTGGCTTACGGCAGCTTCATCATTGGCATGAGCCTGATCGGCTGGCTGACCTTTGTGACACTGCGGCACTTTGAAAACCAGAAAACCCGCAAACTGGTGACCGTCAGTCGCCTGCGCAAAGAATCCCGACCTAGCTGATGGAATGCGCCGATGACTGACACCACACCAAGCATACTAGGCACGCCGGGCAAACCCGATGCGCCCGTCCGCATCCTGATCGTCGATGACACCACCTCGATTCGCAGCATGTTGTCGGCATTGCTTAGCGGGCAGGGTTACAACATCGTTGCCGAACTGGAAGAAGGCAACGGCGTCATGGCCGCCGTGCGCCAGTACAAGCCCGATATTGTTTGTCTCGACTACCAACTGCCGGGGCGCGACGGCCTCGACATTCTGCGCGAAATCAACGAAACGACCCCGCAAATCGACGTCGTCTTCATGACCGCATCCGAAGATGCCGACATCGAAGGCAAAGCGGCCGATGCCGGTGCGGCAGGCTTCATTCGCAAGCCCTTCTCGCAGACGCATATTCTGGCCGAACTGAATCAGGTCTGCGAAACACGGCGGCAATCAGCCAGCGCAAAAACCGAAGAGACACCCGGCTTGGCCGCGCCGCAAGTCCAGCACGCCTACAACCGGCGCAACGTCGTGATCGCCGACGACAACGGCTCCATCCGCCTGTTGCTCAAGGGTTTGCTAGTTTCCTGCGGGCTCACCGTGCAACAATCGGTTGGTAATGGCAAAGAAGCAGTGCGGGCAGCACAAACCCATCAACCGGGCATTCTGTGTCTTGATATCGACATGCCGATCATGGATGGCTTTGAAGCGCTGCCGCTCATCAAACAAGTCAGCCCCAAAACAGCCGTGGTGCTGGTGACCGGAAATGCCTCGCGTGAATTTGTCCAGAAAGGTATCGCACTCGGTGCCGCTGGTTATTTCATCAAGCCCATCCGCCCCGCCAATATCGAGGGCTTCGTGAAAAAGTTTCTCGGACAGTAGTTAGAAAATCCGGAACAATCAGGAGACCCCATGACGCTGATGATCGATCTGCCGTTCCCCGGCATCGAACCCTGGGTCGGCTATTACCGCGAAGTCGATCTTCCGGTGCTGCGCCATACCGCGCAACAAATTGAGGTCATGCGCGCGGATGCTGAAAACATCAATGCACGCAAACTGGCCAGCGTCATCTTGCATGATCCGATGATGACTCTGCGCGTTTTTGCCTTCATCGAATCCCGGCGCGGCAAGCGGCAAAGCACGGACATCACCACCATCGAGCGCGGCCTGATGATGATTGGCATCCATCCGTTTTTTGAACACTTCAAGGATATGCCGATTATTGAAGTGCAGTTGAAGACCCACCCCAAGGCCATGCTCGGCGTCCTGAAAACCTTTACCCGCGCACGGAATGCGGCCAACTGGTCGCGTGACTGGGCGACCATACGCCGC
The DNA here is from genome assembly GCA_903946745.1 of uncultured beta proteobacterium. Classification (GTDB taxonomy): domain Bacteria; phylum Pseudomonadota; class Gammaproteobacteria; order Burkholderiales; family Rhodocyclaceae; genus CAJAWW01. The sequence continues at coordinate 9,047 of CAJAWW010000298.1, read as the reverse complement.
GATCTCGATGTTGAAGAAATTGGTATCGCCGCGCTGCTCCACGATTTTGCCGAAATCCTGATGTGGTGCTTCGCCCCGACACTGGCGCTACGCGTCAGAGATCGCCAGCAGGCCGATCGCACGCTGCGTTCCATTGCAGTGCAAGCCATGGAATTCGGCGTTCCGCTCTATCAGTTAAAACTGGAACTCGCCAAAGCCTGGGGCTTACCGCAGTTGCTCATCACACTCATGGACCCCGAACACGCCGAATCACCGCGTGTGAAGAACGTCAAACTGGCGGTTGATCTGGCGCGTCACAGCGCCAACGGCTGGGCCGATGCTGCGCTGCCGGACGACTATCACGACATTCAGGAACTGCTGCACGTCGATCACGAGAATCTGTTGCGGCGCGTCGGCGCGCCTCCCGAAGTGATCCTCGCCTTGCGCGTTGCCGCCGAAGCCAAGGCTGCGGCTGAGACTGAGGCTGCGGCGACGAATCCGGTTTCGGTTGATAGCGCCTTAAAACCTTAATTTAACCACGGGGGACACGGGGGGCACGGGGAAATGCAATACTTTGCAACGCGCTGTCGGATCACTTTATGAGTGGTCGCTGTTCCTGACGTAAGTTTTTGTTTTCCCCCGTGCTCCCCGTGCTCCCCGTGGTCAATCGTGCGGTTTTTAACCAGCAAACACCGCATCCGCCGCCGCAATCGTCGCCGCGATATCGGCATCCGTATGGGTCGCCGAAACAAAGCCGGCTTCAAACGCTGAGGGTGCAAGGTACACGCCGTGATTCAACATGGCGTGAAAGAATCGGTTGAAGGCTTCCTTGTCGCTGGCCATCACCTCGGCATACGAGGTGGGCGGCGTGGCAGCGAAATACACGCCGAACATACCGCCCACCGATTGGGCGCTGAAACAGACGCCACGCGCCTTTGCCGCTGCCGCCAGCCCCGCGACCAGCGATGCGGTTTTGGCCGTGAGCGCCGCGTAGAACCCGGGTGCGGCAATTTTCTTCAGCGTCACGAGACCGGCCGCAACGGAGAGTGGATTGCCCGATAACGTGCCGGCCTGATACACGGGGCCCAGCGGGGCTATTTTTTCCATGATGTCACGGCGCCCGCCAAAAGCACCCAGCGGCATGCCGCCGCCCACAATCTTGCCAAACGTGGACAAATCAGGCGTGATGCCGTACAAGCCCTGCGCCGAGTGCGGGCCGACACGAAAGCCGGTCATCACCTCGTCAAAAATTAGCACCGCACCGTATTGCGTGCACAGTTCGCGCATCGCTGTGAGAAATTCCGGCTTTGGTTTAATCAGATTCATGTTGCCAGCGACTGGTTCAACAATTACCCCGGCAATGCTGTTGCCATGCTTGGCGAAGGCGTCACGCAAGCCTTGTGCGTCGTTGTAATCAAGCACCAGCGTGTGCTTGGCGACATCGGCCGGCACGCCGCCTGATGAGGGATTGCCGAAGGTCAAAAGGCCGGAACCCGCCTTGACCAGCAGGCTGTCGGCGTGGCCGTGATAGCAGCCTTCAAACTTGATGATGGCATCGCGCCCGGTAAAGCCACGGGCGAGCCGGATTGCGCTCATGGTGGCTTCGGTGCCTGAGGAAACCAGCCGCACCATGTCCACGCTCGGCACCCGCGCCACCAGCAATTCGGCCAGTTCAATCTCGCCCTCGGTCGGGGCACCGAACGACAGCCCTTTGGCGGCAATCTCCTGCACCGCACGCACCACATCGGGATCAGCATGACCCAGAATCAGCGGCCCCCAGGAACCCACATAATCGAGATAAGACTTGCCATCCGCATCCCACACTCTGGCACCTTCACCGCGACTGAAAAAGCAGGGCGTGCCCCCCACCGAACGGAACGCGCGTACCGGAGAGTTAACACCGCCGGGAATGGTTTTCGCGGCACGGGCAAAGAGTTCTTCGTTTCGGGTCATGATTGTGTTCTTCTGGTCAGGGTCGGGGATTATCTTGGAAAATGCAATTGACCCCGTGGTTAAACAGGTTTTAAGAATGATGCCAAAGTTTTCCATACGCAGCAGCGCGGGCGCGGATGTCCGGTGCATCGAATAGATCGCTGATGACGGCCAACATGTCGGCACCGGCAGTCAAGACTTGCGGTGCGGTTTCCAGCGTGATTCCGCCGATGGCGGCTACCGGCAAACCAAAGCGGCGGCGTGCCTCGCCCAGCAACGACATCGGTGCGCGCACGGCACCCGGTTTGGTTGCTGAAACAAACACGCTGCCAAATGCCAGATAGTCGGCACCGGCATTGGCAGCGGCTTCGGCACGCGCCATTTCGTCGTAACACGAGACCCCCAGAATACGCCCCGACCCCAGCGCTTTGCGCGCATCGGCAAGGGAACATTCAGACAGATCATCGCGACCCAAATGGGCGCCGTCGGCACCGATTTCGAGTGCCAGCGCAACGTCGTCGTTGATCATCAACCGGGCACCGGCTGCGCGGCAGATCCGCAGCATTTCGGCCGCCTGCGCACGGCGCAGGGCGGGCGACGCGGTCTTGTTGCGGTATTGCACCAGACGCACGCCGCCCTCAAGCGCCATACGCACCAGACCCGACAAGCGCGGCAATAGCGCATCGTCCGGCGTTACGGCGTAAAGGCCTTCAATCTTCATGATCTGCTTTATCGCCACCGTCATTGTCATCGCTATCTTCATCATCGCGCGACCAGAACAAACGGTCGGGAATAAGTTGCCCCATGCCGGGACGGAAACCCGCCGCCAGCGTGCGCCAGGTGTATTCCTGCGCGCCGAGAACTGCATCCTGAACACTCACGCCGCCGGCCAGATGCGCGGCAATCGCCGAGGCCAGCGTGCAACCGGAACCATGGTAGCTACCCGGCAGGCGCTCCCAGCGATCGGTACGTTCCGGACCGTGGCTGCCGTAAAGCGTATTCATGACCTGCGGCGTACCTTCGTGTGTTCCGGTCACCAGCACATACTCGCAACCGGCATCAATCAACCGATGCGCGCATCCGGCAAGATCGGGGGCCGCGCGTTCCGGTGCATCGTCACCATGATCGTCGGTCTCTTGCGCCAGCCGCCGTGCCTCAAGACTGTTGGGGGTGAGCACCGTCGTCTGCGGTAACAGCAGACTTATCATGGCGGCGATCATTTCTTCATCCGACAGTTGATCGCCACGCCCCGAGGCCAATACCGGATCGAGCACCACCGGAATATCCGGATAATCGGAAATCACTTCAGCAATGGCAGCAATGGCCTCAACACTGCCCAGAAAGCCCAGCTTGAAGGCAGCAACCGGCATATCTTCAAGCAACGCCCGCGCCTGATCGGCAACCCAGTCGGCATCGATCGGGAAGACCGATTCAACCCCGGCCGTATCCTGCACCGTGATGGCGGTGACCACCGAAACCGGATGACAGCCAAGACTTGCCAGCGTCAATAGGTCGGCCTGCAGCCCGGCACCCCCGGTTGGGTCGGAAGCGGCAAAAGTTAGAACAATGGGGGGGGTGGGGGCAGGAGACCGAATGGGCAGTGGTACGGCATGCGTGAACAGTGTGGCGATTCTAACTCACCGCTTCGCCATGACCATGGGGATGCCCCAGCGGTCCCCATCGGTACCCCAGCAAACCGACCCGGCATGCACCGCGCGTACGGAAGATTTCAGCATGATCGAAACCTGAGGCTAAAAATCGCGCTATCATCGCGCTGCATGTCCGTCAGTGACGGACATCGGTTTCACCATAAAAACAATCAGGCAAACAAGGATGTAAGGGGGCGTGAGCAGGACGTGAGCGAGATTCAGCAGCTTTCAGACATCAAAGGTATCAAGGTCATGGTGATCGACGATTCGAACACCATCCGCAAAAGTGCGGAAATTTTCCTGATGCAGGCTGGCGTTCAGGTGGTGCTGGCAGAAGATGGTTTTGACGCGCTCGCCAAAATCAACGATCACCAGCCTGACGTGGTGTTTTGCGACATCCTGATGCCACGCCTCGATGGCTACCAGACCTGCGCCCTGATTAAAAAGAATCCAAAATTTTCCGCCACGCCCGTCATCATGCTGTCATCGAAGGACGGCCTGTTCGACCGCGCTCGCGGGCGCATGGTCGGCTCTGACGAATATCTGACCAAGCCCTTTACCAAAGATAGCCTGCTCAGAACCGTCGCTTCACACGCGGCGCCGCGACCCTGACCGAGGAAGACTCCCATGCCTATCAAGCGCATCCTGATCGTCGATGATTCACCCACCGAACGCCACATACTGACCCAGTTACTCACCGGTAACGGCTACGAAATCAGTACCGCCGAATCGGGCGACGAAGGTATCGAGCGCGCCAAACAGATGAAACCCGACCTCATCATCATGGACGTTGTAATGCCCGGCACCAACGGCTATCAGGCCACCCGCGCGCTCTCAAAAGACGATGCGACGAAGAGCATTCCGGTCATCATCTGCACCACCAAAAACCAAGAAACCGACAAGCTCTGGGGCATGCGTCAGGGCGCCCAGGACTACGTCACCAAACCGGTCGATGGCGCGGTGCTACTGGCCAAGATCGCCGCACTCGGGTAAGCGGCGGCGATGGCAAAGCGCATCAGTCTGCGCGAATTCCAACGGGATCTCTCCGAACGCCTGCTCTCGGCACGCCGCGGTGATTCCAGCGAATCGCTGCTCGGCATAAAATCTGGCACCGAGGACACCACGGGAGGCGACCACTGGCTGATCGACCTGTTCGATTCGGGCGAGGTGGTGCCGCTGCCCGGGCTGACGTCGGTACCACTGACCCACTCCTGGTTTGCCGGGATCGCCAACATTCGTGGCACGCTCTACAGCGTGGTCGACTTTTCCGCCTGGCGCGGCGGTCCATCGACCCCCCGAAACCCTGAAGCCCGGCTGTTGCTGATCGGCGCGCGCCATGGCATCAACACCGCACTGCTGGTCAGTCGCGCCCTGGGTCTGCGGCCACGTTCGCAAATGACCGCCATCGAGTCGACGGATAGGCCAAAAGTCGACGCTCGCGATACGGCAACCACGGGTGTCGCTGGCGTCGCTGGTATCGATGACACGTCTGAAACCCCGTCTGAAACCCCATGGTTCGGTGGCCGCTACACCGACCCCAACGGAATGATCTGGACACAATTGCGCATCCCCGCATTGCTGGCCACCCCGAATTATCTTGATATTGCTCGCTGATTAACGCCTGACCGCCCGGAAAGAACCCGACCATGGCATTCGACTTCAAATCACTGTTCAAGCGGCCCGCCGCCAAACCAGCCACCGCATCGACCGCTGCATCGACCACCGCTGGCAAGCGCCACCCATTGCCACTGATCGGCCACTTCTCGGTCGACGTACAGTTTCGCCTGCTGGGTACGGTATTTCTGATCGCCCTGCTGACGACCATCGCCGCCGTTTTCTTGCAAAACCGCGCCAACAATCACGGTGCCGCCTACCTCGCGGTCTCCGCGCAGATTCAACCTCTGGCGCAACAGATTCCGCGTGCGGCTCAGAATGCGCTTGAGGGTCAGATTGAAGGCTTCCGTGAATTGCGTGATGCCCGCCAAAAATACGCTGAACTCCTCGATCGGCTGGCCGAAGGTGGCACCAGCGGCAACCTTATGATTCCTGCCACCACCGGAGATCCGCGCAAGGCGCTCGACGCACTGCGCGAAACATGGGTGGCACAAGACAAGGTCATTGCCATGGTGCTGGCACAAGAAAAATCGCTGACCTCGCTCGGCCGTCTGGCGCAAGAAGCAGTCAAGCAAGGGCCTGCACTATTGCAAACCGCCGATTCGGCCGGTGGAAAACTGCCCTATCTGATTGAACGGATTTTGCGCGCAGCCACGCACCTCGCCTGGGCGCCCGGCTTTAATGAACAAACCGCTGAAGCGCTCGGCAAGGATATCGCAACAGCGTTAGAACTCGCCTCGGGCAGCAGCAGCATGAGCGCCAGCCTGACGGTTATGCGAGATGTGTTCAGCGCCCTGCCGGCCGAAATCAAACCGCTCGCCGAAGCACGCGCTGCCGGCACCAGCCTCAACAAAAACTCGCGCGCCCTGAGTGCGGCGACCACCGAACTGGTCACCACCTACGAAACAGAAATTGATAACGAGCATCTTTCGTCCTTGATCGCCGCCATTTTTGGTTCGGTGGCACTGGCTTCGCTGGTGCTGACCGTCAAGACATTCAATGAAGACGGTGTGCGGCGGCGCGAAGAAGCCGAAGCCCAGCGGCGGCTGGCCGAAGCTGAAAAAGATGCAACGCAGGGTGCCATTTTGCGTCTGATGAACGAAATGGGCGACTTGGCCGACGGTGACCTGACGATCCGCGCAACGGTGACCGAAGACATCACCGGTGCCATTGCTGACTCGGTGAACTACACGGTCGAAGAACTCGCCGTGCTGGTACGCCGGATCAACGATGCGGCCGAACGCGTGACGCTGGCCTCCGACGCCGCGCAATCCACCTCGCGCTCGCTGCTGGCCGCCTCTGAAGTGCAATCCACCGAAATTCGCGGTGCCAACAATTCGGTGCTTGAAATGGCCGAGTCGATGAAGAACGTATCTTCTTCAGCGCTGGAAAGCGCACGCGTTGCCCGTGCTTCACTTGAGGCCGCACAAAAAGGTGCCTCGGCGGTGGCCAACTCGATTTCGGGCATGAACGAAATTCGCAGCCAGATTCAGGAAACCTCAAAACGCATCAAACGTCTGGGCGAATCCTCACAAGAAATTGGTGAAATCGTCGAACTGATTTCTGACATTACCGAACAAACCAACGTGCTCGCGCTCAACGCCGCCATTCAGGCCGCCTCCGCCGGTGAAGCCGGACGGGGCTTTTCAGTGGTGGCCGAAGAAGTGCAGCGACTGGCTGAACGTTCCGGCGAGGCCACCAAGCAGATTGCCGCGATCGTCAAAACCATTCAGACCGACACCCACGACGCCGTGGCCGCCATGGAACACTCGACTCAGGGCGTGGTCGAAGGTGCCAAGCTGTCGGATGCCGCCGGTCAGGCACTGACCGAAATCTCCAGCGTGTCGCAAGACCTCGCACGGCTGATCGAAACCATCTCCACCGACACCCAGCAACAGGCCGAAACCGCTACACGCGTTGCGGCTTCGATGCAGAACATTTTGCAAATCACCGGCCAGACCACCACCAGCACCCAGCAAACCGCCGTCTCGATTGGCGAACTAGCCGCGCTGGCCGTCGAGCTCAAAGGCTCGGTATCGGGCTTCCGGGTCTGATGACCGTCTTGATAACCTCGCGCCACCACACCTCTATAACAACCGGATACGGTCTCTGCGATGAACTCTTCTGCTGATCTCGATCTCGGCCCGCTGTCCTGGGTCAAGGGCGAAATCGATCTGGCGCTGGAGCGCACCGCGGCAGAGCTTGAGGCTCATGCTGCAGCACCCTCTGCGGCGGCGCTCGAAAAAGCACGCAACAACCTGCATCAGGCGCACGGTGCGCTGGCCATTGTCGGGCTCAACGGCCTGATTGAATTTGCCGATGCCATCGAGCAACTGTTGGCCGCCATCATCGCCGGCACGGCCAGCACCAACACTGCCATCGCCGCCACACAGACTGCGCTGACCACGCTGCGCGCCTATCTCGATGATCTCATGGCCGGACACGCGAACCAACCGCTGCGTCTGCTGCCGGCATATCGCGCCATGGCTGAAGCGCGCGGCCTGCCCTCGCCTTCTGCGGTGGAACTGTTTTTCCCCGATATGACCCAGCGGCCGCCGAAACGCGAGCAGGACATTGCACCACTGGATGCCGGTGCGCTGGCTGCACGACTCAAGATTGCCCGCATGGGCTTCGAGCGCGGTCTGCTGAAGTGGATCAAAAATGATCCCAAGGGCATCGGCGAGATGAAAATCTCTGTCGCCATGATCGAAAAAACGCGCGTCACCCCGGCCGCACGCGCCTACTGGTGGATTGCGCTGGGCGCGCTGGACGCCCTCGCCGCTAACGGACTCAATGACGCAACGGAGGCCAAAAAGTTCGCCATGCGTCTGGGTGCCCAGATCAAAAAACTGGTCGAAGGCAACACCGAAGTACCCGAGCACCTGTTGCGCGAAGCGCTGTATCTGGTGGCCGGTGCCAGCGCGGGTGGCGAACACGTGTCCATCGTGCGTGCGGCTTACCGTCTCGAAGGCATGATTCCTTCGAGCACGCCGAACGATGCCGAGCGCCTGCTGCCCAGCATCCGTCGCCTGCGCGATCTGCTGGCGGGTGCCAAAGAAGACTGGAACCGCCTGTGTGCCGGCACCGCCGCCGCACTGGTGCCGTTTCACGAACGCGTCACCAAAATTGCCGAGGAAGGGGCGAACACCGGGCAAAGCGCCTATCGGCGACTCACGACATCCATTCTGGTCGTCACCGACCTGTTGCGCCGTGACCCCTCTCGACACACCGATGTGCTGGCGCTTGAAATGGCCACCGCCCTGCTGCTGGCCGAATCGGCACTCGAATTTTTTGACGCCCTTGACGAAAATTTTGCCGCCCAGTCCGAAGCGCTGGCCAGCCGGCTGGATGCCCTGGGGCGCGGCGAACAACTCGGCATACTCGACATGCCGATGCTCGACGCCATGTCGCGGCGCGCGCAAGAACGGCTGCTGCTTGAATCCGTCGCCCGCGAAATCCGCACCAACCTGGGCGTCATTGAGCAAACGCTGGACGCGTTTTTCCGCGATCCGGCCAAGCATGCCACGCTGTCGATGCTCACACAGCCGATCCGCCAGATTGAAGGTGCGCTCGCCGTGCTGGGCGAGGAACGCGCCAATTCCGTGCTCTGGGAATGCCGCCAGATCATCGAGGAATTTGCCCAACCCGACTTTGTCCCTATCGCCGGCGAATTCGAAAACCTGGCTAAAAAACTTTCCGCACTCGGTTTTTTTGTCGAACAATTGCAGCACGGCCCGGCGGATATCGACGCAATCCTGGAGCCACAGCCCGCGACAGTTGCGGAAGCACCGGAGCCCGTTGCGCCCGTTGCAGCGATTACACCCGTTACACCCGTTGCACCCGTTGCACCCGTTACACCGGTCGAGCCCGTTG
>CAJAWW010000297.1 GCA_903946745.1 uncultured beta proteobacterium | reverse complement strand
TGGTTATGACAAACATCAAATCACGCAGCGACAAAACCAAACTGATTACGGCGCTGTGGCTGCTGCTCAGTGTCGGATTTTTCGCCACCACGCTGGTCAGCTATTTCATTTCGCGTGATTCGATCCGCGAATCGATTGTCGCCACCGAACTGCCGCTGACTTCGGACAATATTTATTCCGAAATCCAGAAAGATCTGGTGCGCCCGATCCTGATTTCGTCAATGATGTCGCGCGACACCTTCCTGCGCGAATGGGTGGTGGGCGGCGAACGCGACATCGGCCAGATGACGCGCTACCTGAAGGAAGTGATGTCGCATTACGGCGCGGTGACCAGCTTTTTTGTTTCTGAAAAAACCCGCGCCTACTATCAGGCCGCTGGCGCGCTGAAATCCGTGAAACCCGAAGAACCGCGCGATGCCTGGTATTTCCGCGTGCGCAGCATGAGCGAACCCTACGAGATCAACGTCGACCCCGACATGGCCAACCGCGACAAGCTGACCATCTTCATCAACTACCGGGTGTTCGACTACAACCAGCACTTCATCGGTGCGACCGGTGTTGGTCTGACGGTCGATGCGGTTGGCAACCTGATCGACAGCTATCAGCAGCGTTATGAACGCAGCATTTATCTGGTCGATGCCAAGGGCAATATTGTGATGGCGGGTAAAAACGGTGCGGGGGTGGGCGTGGGTGATACTGCGCGCACCAACATTCATCAGATCGAGGGGCTGCGCGATCAGGCCGGTGCCATCCTCAAAGCGGGGAAAGGTGCCTTTGAATACATGAGCGAAGGCCAGCAGCATTTTCTCAACGTGCGCTACATCCCTGAACTCAAATGGTATCTGTTTGTCGTCAAGCAGGAAAACAAGGCCTTGAGCGGCATTCAGCGCACGCTCTACGTCAATCTGCTGCTGTGCGCCCTGATTACTTTTGTCGTGCTGCTGATCGTCCACCTGACGATCAACCGCTACCAGCACCGGCTTGAACACATGGCGACCACCGACAATCTGACCGGTCTGGCCAACCGTCACGCGCTTGAACTGTTGCTGGAACAAGGCACGCGCGATGCGTCACGGCATCAAACCCCGATGTCGGCAATCCTGATCGATATCGACCACTTCAAGCAACTCAACGACACGCGCGGCCACCTGGCCGGCGACTGCGTCCTGCAAGGTCTGGCGGCCACGCTCAAAGAAAACCTGCGCAGCGCCGACATTGCCTGCCGTTGGGGTGGCGAAGAATTTCTCGTCATTCTCACCAACACCGACCTGCCCGCATCGTTGGGCGTCGCCGACACCCTGCGCGCGCGTATCGAGCAGCAAATACACCCGCTCAAAGGCGGCAATGCGGCGATCACCATCAGCGCCGGCGTGGCCACCTACCGGAAAGACGAATCACAGGAAAGTTTCATTTCCCGCGCCGACGCGCTGCTCTATCAAGCCAAACACGAGGGTCGCAACCGCGTGTGCGGCGAGCGGCGGGATTGATGTGAAACCTCCGCTGGGCGGCAAACCCGTCCGGTCAGACCCAGCGAACGCTGAACAATTTGCCGTCCGGATTGATGGCCTTGGTAATCTCCCGGCTTTGTTCCAGCGCCTGCGTGTCGTCCTTGCGCAGCAGCATAGAGCGGATCGCTGTACGAAATATCGGGTCTTTCAGCATGTAGGCATCCCGTGCCGGGGTGCTGGTCAGGATGCCGACTTCACCGCCCGCCAGCTCGGACATGGCACGCGCGACATTCAGCACGCCAGATTCGTTCTTGTCCGAGAACTCCTGCTTGAGCACCTTCTCGATATCGCCGTAACGAAAATGCGCCTGATCGATGACGCCAATACAGTACAGAACCATGTTGCGCTCCCTGATTTTCGTCGCCACGTCGTCTTCCAGGGAAGATCCGGCAGACGCAACCTCCGGCATCTGTGTGCGCAACCACTCCACGTCAGCCCTGATTCTGGCGTCGCGCTCGGCAATCAGGTGAGTCACGGTGCGGCAGGCACTTTCCAGCGTGAGTTCCGAGGGTGCATTCATGAGGATTTCCTCCGTCAGTATTAGGATGGGAACGGGGTTTACTTGTTCTTGAGAACGATCCGGCTGCCGGTTTCGCCATGCGCCAATCTCTGTGCATGGTAAGCGATGAGTGGGTCGTCAGGATATTTTTTCAACAGCTCATGAAACACGGCGCCAGCCGTTGCGTCATCCGCATCCAGCAACCGGTAGGCCGCCTGATATTCGGTGATACGTGGTTCGGTGGCTTCGACCGCCGTCAGGGGTTCATAAGCCATGGTGACTCGGGATTTTCCCTTGAGTACCAGTTGCCCGACCGGCCGGCCGATAAAATCCGGGCACTGCTCCACGGTGGCACCACTGACACAAACGTGCGTGTTGAAGTGTCCGTTGATGGTTTCCAGCCGCGCGGCAGTGTTGATGGCGTCGCCCAGCGAACGATAGTCGAGCATTGCGCCGCCGCCGAAATTGCCAACCAGTACAGTGCCAGTATTGACGCCGATGCGCGTCCGGCCAAACGGTATGCCTTTCTCGCGCTGCTGGCGGGCGCATGTGCGGGCGAAGGCATCCATCTCGTTGGCGCAGGCCAGGGCGCGCGCTGCATGGTCATCTTGCGTCACGGGTGCGGAAAACATGACCCCGATGGCATCCCCGACAATGCGTTCGATGGTGCCATCATGGCGAAAGGCAATGCGGATCAGCTGATCGAGATATTCGTTGAGCAGGTCGGCCAACTGATCCGGCGAATAGGTTTCCATCATCGTCGTGAAGCCTTCAAGATCGGTCATGACGAAAGAACACTCGCGGAACTCGGCACCCAGTTGCAGTGCCTCGGGATGCGCCTGCAGGTACTTGACCCGGTTGGGCGAAACATAACGGGCAAAGGCATCACGAATCCAGCGTTGTTCGGATTCGGTGCGAATGTAGCCGGGTACCACCAGCGACAGGAACAGCACACCGACGGCGAGACCGGGAAAGAACGGATCGAGCAGCAAGTGTCTGGAGACGAACAACCACCACGACAGCGCAAAGATTGCCAGCACGACCAGCAGCGCGACAAGCGCCGACCACACTGGCCGGAAACGTGCCAGCAGCAGGGACAATAACACCAGCATGCCGAGCATCAGCGCGGTGAATAGATCATTTTCCCAAGCGGGACGCAGCAGGTATTCGCCGGTCATCAACTGCTCGGTGAGTTGAACGTGGCCTTCGATGCCTGGAATGTACTCGCCGAGCGGGCTGTAGATGTTGTCGCCCAGTCCCTTGGCAGTCACGCCGATGAAGACCAGGTGATCCTTGATAAGCTGCGGATCAACCTTGCCAGCGAGCAGATCCTGCGCCGAAATGTAGCGTTTGTCGCTGAGATGGCGGAAGTGCAACCAGACCTGCCCATCGGCGGCGGTTGGCAAAAATGTTAGCGGCGTCAGACTGACGCCCTGTATTCCTGGTGCCTGGCCAGGTGCCTGCCCCGTCCCTGCAAGGGTATTGACCGACAGGTTCTCGGCACCGCTGAACACACGCAGGGCATCGAGCGCAAAGCCCGGATACAGCGCGTCACCAATCCGGTATAACAACGGCATGGAACGCAGTACTCCGTCATTGCCCGGTGCCAGCGATACGGCACCGCTGCCCGCTGCCGCGCCGGTCAGTGTTGGCAGGCTCGACAAACCGCCGGCATAGGGCGGCAACCAGTCGCGTGCATCGCCGCCAAAGTTGAGAAAGCGCGCCTTGGCCGGCGGCGGTGCAGCACCTGCCGAAACCGCATCCACCAGAAAGCCGAGCACCATCGGGGTGCGCGACATGCTCGATGCCAGCACTGCATCATGTGCGGGAAGTTTCAACAATAGCGTCTGCAGGGTCTTTTGCCCGGTGAGACGTGCGGCCACCTGTTCGGGCGAAGTTCGATCCTGATCGGCAAACACCACATCCATCGCCACCACACGGGCACCGTGTGCCGTCAGCCGATCGACGACATTGGCCATCACGGTCCGCGACCACGGCCACTGCCCGACACTGACCAAGCTGGCATCGTCGATGGCGATCACCCGGATCGGCAAATCTTGCTGATAGGCCGCTGGCGCCAGTACTTGTAGCTGGTCGAAGGCATTGTTGCGAATCCGCGCCCGGGACTGTGGATCGAGGAACTGTATCGCAAGTGCCGCCACCACCACGAACGGTGGCAACAAACGCATCAGCCAGACGGCAAAACGCGATTTGACTTTGGCTGCCGGCGTCGCCACGCCGTTAGCCATTCGTCATTGCCGCTAACGCTAACATAGGGCTGGCTTCAAAATCGCGCCGTCCCGGAAGGCGGGGGAGGCGGCGCACCACCCGATCCGCCGCCCGGGCCGCCCGGACTACCGGCACCACCACCCGGACCACCCGGACCACCCGACCCCATTCCGAGCTTGCCACCAATCACCGCACGCGGGATCGACTTTGCCGATGTCACGATGGCGCTGCTGCCGGCGCCAATTTCGATGGTTCCCGCGGCATTCGCCAGCGACACCCGCCCCTGATCCACACTGACCTGCAGCTGACTGCCCAGTTCCGCCGAGTACTCGGTGCCACGCACGCCGAGGTTGGCCAGGCGGGTTTTGACCTGATAGTTTTGCTTGTCCATTTGTCCGGTAACGGTGTGCATCAGGCCATTAACCAGGCTGAATTGCGCGCGATCATTCTTGCCTTTGCCATACTGGTAATCATCCACCGCAAAACGTGTGTTCTTGTAGAGTGTCAGCAGGGTGCCGTCACTGAAGCGAACCTGTACCTGCCCCTCAGCGGTGACGATGCTGTCGCCGCTGAAGAACTCAGCACGCGCCGCGGCGGCACGGCTCTTGCCGTCGTGGATGATGTCAGCCTTACCAGAAAACGCCAGCACGACACCTGCAGCCTCCGCAGCCAGTACGGGTTGCAATGTCATCAGCCAGAGCAATGCCACCAGCCACCATGTCCGGAAGCTGACGCCCCGATCGTTGCGCAGGTCAGTTCTTTTCATTGTCGAAGTTCCATCGCAGTTGCAGCAAAAACGCGCCCCGGTTGTAGGTATAAAGCGCGGCTGTCGAAACATTCTTGGTGTAGGTGAGTTGCGGGACGAGATGGAGGTTCTGGCTGATCCGGTAATCCACAGTCAGCCCGGTGGTATGCAATCTGTCGCGACGCATCAGCAAATAAAGCGCATCCTGGGCGCTGTGATCGTGCGCCTCGTAGTGATGGCCGGCAGCGAATGTCAAGTCACTGTTCAGCCGCAGGCTGCCGCCGAGATGTACGCCATAAAGCCGGTAGCTGAAATGCGGCTTGGTCGGGTCCTTGGCCTTGTCCGTCCCACCATAGGCGCCGTATTGCAGCAGTCCTACGCCTTCCTCATTACTGCTCTCACCCGTAAAACCCGCAACGCTGCGCACACTGCTGTCAATCGCGTTTTCCCGGATCGGAAAATCGAACGATAGCTGTTGCAGGTATGCATTCAAGCGGGTGCTCTCGCCAGCCGGTTGCATCCAGTTCAACCGGTAACCGCCAGAGATCCGATAGGTCTGCTGCGCCAGTGCGTAGTTCTGCGCCAACATTGCAGCAGTAAAAACGCCCTGACCGACCTTCTGGCTGAGGCTGATATCCAGACCCAATGCCGCATCGGAGACATCGGCACGCTTGTTTATATATCCGGCGCTGTAGACCGCGTTGCCGGTGAGCCAGGTACGTTCGCCAATCGGCTTTGTGACGGTCACGCCGGTCTCGAACAGACCAAAATTATCCGCAGCCTTCTGTGCCGTGCCCAACTGAGTGACCACCACCGGCGGAGGCAGTGCCGGTGGCGGTAACCGCGCCGGCTGCTTGCCAGGAATAATCAATGATGACTGATCGGGGCCGCCTGTGACATTCGTGTTGCGACCGACGCCAACCGTCACATAGCCGCGCACCGACATTGCTGGCAGTCTGCCCTTTTCGGTCAGCACGGCCTGAATCTCATCCAGCTGTTTCTGCTTTGCGGCGTCCAACTTGATTCCGACCAGCGGCGACAGCATCTCACGCGCCAGAGCGGCCGATCCACGATCCGCATGGATTCGCGCGGCCATCAGCCGAGCGTCGGTGCGTTCCGGCACCACCATTAACAGACGTTCCAGCGCAAATAGCGCCTCGCCGGTACGGCCGGCACGTTGCAGGGCGGTGCCAAACAGAAAATCGAAATCCGGGTTGCCGGCAAAGCGCAGCAGATCGCGTTCAAGCAAGGTGACAGCCTGCGCAGCATTGCCATTATCCAGCAGGCGACGCGCCTCGTTCAGGTCGGGTACATCAGCCGCCGCTGCACCAGTGACTGACAACCACAGGCCGCACACCAGCACCGGCGCACTGATCTGCTTTGCCCAGCCAGTTCGCTGTCCTTGGTGTGCGTCACGCATGCCGACTTCCCTCTCACTTCATTATCCACCGATTCCCCACCGCGCTTTGCAATGCTTCCAGCTTGCGTCGCACTGCGGCCTCGGACTTACGCAGAGCATCCCTGTCCTTTTCCATCGCAACGAGATGCCGGTTCATGGCTTCCAGTTCTTCATCCTTGACACGCAGGCGCTGCGCCATGACATCGGCAAAAAGTTTGTAGAGCAGCGCCACAAACGTTGCGTGCTCGATCGGTTCAGTGGACTCTTGAATGAAGGCGACATCGATCGCCAGGCAAACAGTGGAGCCCATGGCGTGCACCGTCGCCGAGCGCGCCTTGCCATTCAGTGCCGCCACTTCGCCGAACACCGCACCGACTTCACTGATGCGGCGGATTTCTTTGTCCTTGATCGAAACCCTGACCGCACCCGAGAACAGCAGATAGACCCAAAGGTCGTAATCGTTTTCCCGGGTGATGAGTTCGCCGTCGTCGAACTTTCGTATTCGGCTCAGGCGCAGGATTTTCCTGATGTGGGTTTCGCTGACCGCTCCCAGCAGAGGCAGCTGCTGCAACCGCTCCAGCAGCAAACCCTTGTCGTCGAGATAGGGCGATTCCTGCATTATGAATGTCTCCAGTTCGGCATCAATCGTGCGTTTGGCGACGGCAATGAAACTGGCACCGTCGATGAGGACATTTACATTATTACGCATCAGGATTCGTTCGGGGCGCTTCGTTCGGCTCGGCGAACTACAACATGCGTCAGTCACCCGGGGTTCTTCCCGGGGTTCTTCCCACTCTTCTTCCCAAACACCTGCCGCACCGTCATCACATCGACGCCACACACGCGCACACGTTTGGCGCGTGAAGTTTCACCGCTGACCAGTTCGACAGCACTTTTGCGCAGTCCCAGCCGCTCGGCCACAAAGGCCAGCAGCGCGGCGTTGGCTTTGCCATCGACCGGCGGTGCAGCCAGGCGAATTTTCAGGGCTTCGCCATGTTGCCCGACAATTTCGGTTTTCTTTGCGCCGGGCTGGATGTGCAGCGTCAACATGACGCCATCGCCTTCCGTGCGCAACCAGTTCATCGCAGCAGGGCAAATACTTCCTGACGCAGGCTTGCCAGCACGATCAGTGCAATCTGCAATGCCACCAGCAGCGCCAGCGGCGAAAGATCAATGCCGCCCATGGGCGGAATGAGTCGCGAAAACGGACGCAGCAACGGGCGGCTGACGGCATTGAAAACATCGGCCATCGGCGCATAAGGATTAACCCACGACAGCACTGCCGACACCAGCACCGCGCCGATGGCAACATACACACCAAGCTTCAGCGTTTCAAATACCGCCAGCAAGGCAACCACAATAGTCGACGCTGGGGATACGCCAAATTGCCCCGTCAACCCTGCCGTCACGCCCAGCAGCAGCGCCTGACAAAACCAGGCGGGCACTAGGCTGGCGAGATCGAGGCCAAATAAACCGGGAATGAAGCGACGCAATGGCCGCACCGCCCAGTCGGTGGCCGTCATCACGAATTGCCCCAGCGGATTGCGAAACGGCGCACGTGCCCACTGCATGGCAAAGCGCACCAGCAGCGCAAAAGTGAGCAGCCCCAGCACCGTGTTCAGCACCAGCAAAATGATCTGCGCCAGCATCAGTCTTTGCCTAGTAGATCGCCAAGCTCGCGGCCACGGGCATGCGCGGCCATGATGCCGCGCTCGATGCCGGCCGCCACTTCGCTGGAACCAAACGACAACAAGGCCGCCTCGGTGGTGCCGCCTTTTGAGGTAACGCGCTCGCGCAGTACCGACACCGGCTCTTTGCTCTGTTCGGCCAACCGCGCCGCGCCGATGAAGGTTTCAATGGTCATGCGCCGTGCGGCGGCAGGGTCAAAGCCGAGATTGAGTGCGGCGGCTTCCATCGCCTCAATGAAATAAAACACATAGGCGGGGCCGCTGCCCGATACCGCGGTCACCGCGTCCATTTTGTCTTCGCTATCGATCCACACCGTGCTGCCCACCGCGTTGAGTATTTTTTCAGCCTGCCCGCGCCCCTCTCGATCAACGCTGGGATCAGCATACAGCCCGGTAATGCCCGCACCGATCAAAGCCGGCGTATTGGGCATGGTGCGCACCAGTCGCTGATGGCCACCGAGCCAGCGCGCGATGTCGGTCAGGCGCAAGCCGGCGGCAATGCTGATGACGGTCTGCGTGCTCAGCTTGCCGGCAACAGGCACCAGTGCCTCGCGCATCGCTTGCGGTTTGACCGCCAGCACCAACACCTCACAGTTCAGCGCCGCCGCATCCGCCACTGCGGCACAGCGCACGCCAAACGCCTCGGTCAGGCGCACGCGCGCCTCCTCAACCGGTTCGACCACTTGAATCCCGGCGGCCGAAAAGCCCTGCTTGCGCAAGCCGCCGATCAGAGCAACGGCCATGTTGCCGCCACCGATGAAGGTTATTTTCATAAAAATTCCTTAAAAACTTTTTTACCACGGGGCACACGGGGCACACGGGGAGTACGGGGAAAAACAAAACAATGCTTTTGACGTTCCCCGTGCTCCCCGTGCTCCCCGTGTGCCCCGTGGTAAATCAAGCCCTTATCCCAAAAATCGCTGTACCCACCCGCACCAGCGTGCTGCCTTCCATTATCGCTGCTTCCAGATCGTGGCTCATGCCCATCGACAAGGTGTCGAGTTCCAAACCGATGCTATCGCGCAACCGGCGCAACCGGGCGAATTGGGCGCGTTGCTCTACCGGATCGTCTGTAGGTTCGGGGATTGCCATCAGGCCACGCAATTTCAAGTGCGGCAGGGTAGCCACGGCGTGCGCCAGTGCGGCGACCTGATCGGGTGCGCAACCGCTTTTCGAGGTTTCGCCGGAGACATTCACCTGCACGCACACCTGCAAGGGCGGCAGTGAGGACGGACGCTGCTCGGCCAGTCGTTCAGCAATTTTCAGCCGGTCAATGGAATGTACCCAGGAAAAATTTTCGGCCACCAGCCGCGTCTTATTGCTTTGCAACGGCCCGATGAAGTGCCATTCCAATTCGGGCAGCGCCGCAAGCTCATGAATTTTTGCAATACTTTCTTGCACATAGCTTTCGCCAAAGGCAATTTGTCCGGCGTCCGCCGCCACCCGGACATTGCCGGCCGGCCAGGTTTTTGATACCGCCAGCAGCGCCACCGACCCGGCCGGGCGGCCACTGACGAGACAGGCGGCGTCGATGCGTGCACGCACGGCTTGCAAGTTGGCGGCGATTGAGGTCATATAGCGTCTTCGAGTATATCGCACCCCCGTAGACAGGAAACCCACCATGGACATCACCGAACTGCTGACCTTTGTGGTCAAGAACAAGGCCTCCGATTTGCACCTTTCTTCCGGCATGCCGCCGATGATTCGCGTCAATGGCGACGTGCGGCGCATCAATCTGCCGGCGATGGAACACAAAGACGTGCACTCGATGATTTACGACGTCATGAACGACGGTCAGCGCAAGGCTTACGAAGAAAACCTTGAGTGCGACTTTTCGTTTGCGGTGCCGGGGTTGGCGCGCTTTCGTGTCAATGCCTTCGTGCAGAACCGGGGCGCGGCGGCTGTGTTGCGCACCATTCCTTCCAAAATTCTGTCGCTCGAAGATCTCAAAGCGCCCAATATTTTCAAGGAGCTCGCCGACCAGCCGCGCGGTCTGGTGCTGGTGACGGGCCCGACCGGCTCGGGTAAATCGACCACGCTGGCGGCGATGGTGAACCATAAGAATGAAGAAGAATACGGCCACATCCTGACCGTGGAAGACCCGATCGAATTTGTGCATGAATCTAAAAAGTGCCTCATCAACCAGCGCGAAGTCGGCCCGCATACGCTGTCGTTCAGCAACGCCCTGCGCTCTGCATTGCGTGAAGACCCGGACGTGATTCTGGTGGGCGAAATGCGCGATCTGGAAACCATTCGTCTGGCCATGTCGGGTGCCGAAACCGGCCACCTGGTGTTCGGCACGCTGCACACCTCGTCAGCGGCGAAGACCATCGACCGGATCATCGACGTGTTCCCGGCGGCAGAAAAGGAAATGATCCGCGCCATGTTGTCCGAATCGTTGAAGGCGGTGATCTCGCAGACCCTATGCAAAACCATGGACGGCACCGGTCGCGTCGCCGCCCACGAGATCATGGTCGGCACCCCGGCCATCCGCAACCTGATCCGCGAAGCCAAGGTGGCGCAGATGTATTCCGCCATCCAGACCGGCCAGCAGTACGGCATGCAGACGCTGGACCAGAATCTGTTGGATCTCGTCAAGAAAAAGATCATCTCACCCGCCGAGGCACGCAGCAAGGCGGCGAATAAGGATAACTTCCCGGGGTAAAAGCGGTTTAACCACGGGGGACACGGGGCGCACGGGGAAATTCAAAAGCATCGCCGTTTCTTGCTTTTCCCCGTGCTCCCCGTTGGTTGCCCGCGAAGCGGAATCTCAACCATGCAAAGCACCCCCGTGGTAAATATTTTTTAAAAAGGATTCAAAATGGAACGCGATGAAGGTCTGAAGTTCATGTATCAACTGCTGACGATGATGATGCAGAAGAAGGGTTCTGACCTCTTCATCACCGCCGGTTTTCCGCCTGCCATGAAGATTGACGGCAAGATGACGCCGGCGACGACGCAGGCGCTGTCGGCGCAGCACACGCAGGAACTGGCACGGGCAATCATGAACGACAAGCAGGCCGCCGAGTTCGAGGCGACCAAGGAATGCAACTTCGCCATTTCGCCGGCGTCCATCGGGCGCTTTCGCGTCAATGCACTGGTGCAACGCGGCAATGTGGCGATGGTATTGCGCGTCATCAACGTCAGCATTCCCGATTTTGACGAGCTCAAGCTGCCGCCGGTGCTGAAAGACGTGATGATGACCAAGCGCGGACTGGTGCTGTTTGTCGGCGGCACCGGTTCGGGCAAATCCACGTCGCTGGCGGCCATGATCGGTTATCGCAACAAGAATTCCTACGGTCACATCATCACCATTGAAGACCCGGTCGAATACGTGCATGAGCACATCAACTGCGTGATTACCCAGCGTGAAGTCGGCGTCGATACCGACAGCTGGCACATTGCGCTGAAGAACACCCTGCGTCAGGCACCGGATGTAATTTTGATCGGCGAAATCCGCGACATGGAAACCATGGAACACGCTATGGCGTTTGCCGAAACCGGTCACCTGGCGATGGGTACGCTGCACGCCAACAACTCCAATCAGGCGATGACGCGCATCATCAACTTCTTCCCCGAAGAGCGTCACCAGCAGTTGTTCATGGATCTTTCGCTGAACCTCAAGGCCATTGTTTCCCAGCGCCTGATCCCGCTGCGCGAAGGCAAGGGCCGCGCAGCGGCGGTGGAAGTGCTGCTGAATTCACCGCTGATCTCGGACCTCATCGCCAAGGGCGAGATTTCCGAAATCAAGGAGATCATGAAAAAGTCGAAAGAACTCGGCATGCAAACCTTTGACCAGGCCTTGTTCGATCTGTTCGAGGAAGGCCGCATCAGCTACGAAGACGCGTTACGTTTCGCCGATTCGGTGAACGAAGTGCGGCTGCAGATCAAGCTGCATTCCAAAGACGCCCAAAGCGCGGATCGTGGGGCAGGGATTCAGCATTTGGATATTGTGTAAGGCGGATTAACCACGGCGACACGGCGAAAAGCAAGATTCTTATGCTTTTGATTTCCGCCGTGTCG
>CAJAWW010000296.1 GCA_903946745.1 uncultured beta proteobacterium | reverse complement strand
CCGAGATCAACGCCATGGTCAAGGACGCCGAAGCGCACGCCGAGGAAGACAAAAAAGCGCACGAAATGGTCGAAGCCCGCAACCAGTGCGACGGCATGGTGCACTCGATCAAGAAGGCGCTGGGCGAGCACGGTGACAAACTCGATGCCGATGAAAAAGCCAAAATCGAAGACGCCATCAAAGAAGCCGAAGCTTCGCTGAAGAGCAATGACAAAGCCGAGATCGAGGCAAAAACACAGGCATTGATGCTAGCCTCACAAAAACTTGGCGAAAAACTCTACGGCGATGGTCAGGGCGGCGCAGACGGTGCCGGTGCGGGCGGTGGCGAAGGCAGTGCGAGCGGTGGCGCAAATGCTGGCGACAGCAAAAAAGACAACAGCGATGTCGTCGATGCCGAGTTTACTGAGGTCAAAGACAAGAAGTAATTCGGAGCCAGGACACCAGGGCACTAAAGCATCAGGGGCCGAGCGCGCATTGTGTGCCCTCGGCTCGCTCCTCTTCCAGACTAGCGACTTTCGTATCAACTTTCGATCATGGCAAAACGCGACTTCTACGAAATCCTCGGCGTCAATCGTGACGCATCCGATGATGATATTAAAAAGGCCTACCGCAAGTTGGCGATGAAATTCCATCCGGATCGCAACCCGGACAACCCCAAGGCGGAAGAACACTTCAAGGAAGCCAAAGAAGCCTACGAAATTCTCTCCGACAGCCAAAAACGCACGGCCTATGACCAATATGGCCATGCCGGCGTAGACCCGCAAAGTGGCGTGGGCGGTGGTGCCGGCATGGGCGGCTTCACCGATGCCTTTTCCGATATTTTTGGCGATATTTTTGGTGGCGGCGGCCGTGGTGGTGGTAGTCGCTCCAGCGTCTATCGCGGTGCCGATCTGCGCTACAACCTGGACATCACGCTAGAAGAAGCGGCACGCGGCACCGAAACCCGCATTCGCATCCCGACCATGGCGGAATGCGAAATCTGCCACGGCAGCGGTGCCAAAAAAGGCAGCGAACCGAAAACCTGCCCGACATGCGCCGGACACGGTCAGGTTCGCATGCAGCAGGGATTTTTTTCGATCCAGCAAACCTGCCCGAAATGCCACGGCACCGGTCGCTATATTCCCGACCCCTGCGCACCATGTTCCGGTTCCGGACGCGTCAAACAACACAAAACACTGTCGGTCAAGATTCCATCAGGCATCGACGAGGGCGATCGCATCCGGCTCACCGGCGAGGGCGAACTCGGCGTCAATGGCGGCCCGCCCGGCGATCTCTACGTGCAGATCCACCTCAAACCCCATGCCGTATTCCAGCGCGACCATGACGACCTGCATTGCGAAATGCCAGTGAGTTTTGCCTCCGCCGCGCTTGGTGGCGAAATCGAAATCCCCACCCTCGATGGCGTCGCCCGTCTCAAGGTGCCATCAGAAACGCAGACCGGCAAGATCTTTCGCCTGCGCGGCAAGGGCATCAAGGGTGTGCGCTCAATCGGCCACGGCGACTTGCTTTGTCATGTGGTGATCGAAACCCCGGTCAATCTGACCGACCGGCAACGGGAACTGCTCAAAGAGTTCGAAGAAATCAGCCAGGGCAACGCCCAGCATCACAACCCGCGCGCTCAGGGCTGGATGGATAGGGTGAAGGACTTTTTCTCGGCGTAGCCAGCCTTGTGTGTCGACCTTGTGTTGCGCCCACAGAGGATGCTGAGCCGAGCTTTGATGTAGACGCTGTTCGCCTGGGTGCATCCACTGCATCCACTGCGTACTTTTGCGGACGACATAACGGCTAAAAAGTAGGGTCGTTGCTGCGGGTTTTGACATCGAAATAATCGATGTATTGATAAACATTAATCGACTTGTTGGATGATATTCCGTTCGTTAAAGTGACGTTGTGCCTGCTGCCAGGGCGCAATCAATCACTACGAAAAGGAGTCATCATGCGTCAGTACCGCACCAACAGTCCCCAGGCCAAAGCGCGCATTGTCGCGATTGCATTGCTCGCCGATGGCGGGCTCGACAAAGCCGAACTCGACGTGCTCGATCAAAGCGAGATCGTCACCCGGATCGGTATCACGCACGAGCAGTTCGATACCGTGATCCATCAGTTTTGTGATGACTTGTTACAGTATTCAGTGCGTGATGAAAATGGCGAACTGCAACTGGGTCGCGAAACCATCGATGCGATGCTCGACGAGATTACCGAACCCGCCGCGCAACGCACGCTGCTGCGCATGATGATTGAAATCGTGCATGCCGACCACCGCTTGTCGGGCGGCGAAGCGGTGCTGACATCGCAGGCCATGAACCACTGGGATATTGATCTGCATGAGCTGGCCATGGTTTCGTCGCGCGCCAAAAACGGCAGCGCAGGGATGCTTGATCGGCGCATCGATCGCGGCTTTGCTGCGGCGATGTTGCAGGCTTGATGTTATTTTCTTCAGGAGAATTTGCATGACTAATGTAATCACCGCTGGCTCAGCCGCCGCGAACTCTGCCGATGACGTGAGCCGAATTTTGTCCGCCGTGTTGTTAGCCGACGGCGATCTGGATGCGCCGGAACTGCACGCGCTCGATACGCTGCAATTGGATCGCCTGCTGGGTATTTCGCGCGCGCGTTTTCGTGCCACGCTCAATGACGTTTGCCGCGAATTGCTGAACGACGGCCGCACCGGTCAGGGTTTTTCGATGCTCGATCCGGAACGCATATCCGCCGTGATGCAGATTCTGCGTTCATCCGACGCCCCGTTGCATTTCAGCGCGACGCTGATCGATCTGATGCACGATACCGATCCGCTGCAGCTTGAACAAAAACTGCTTGATCCTGCACTGCTGGATGCCGCACTCGACAGGGTCGTTGACCCGGAATTGCGCCGCCTGACATGCGCTATGTTGCTGCATCTGGCCTACGCCGACGGCGAATTGCATCGTAATGAAATTGCTGTTCTGAATCATGTCATGCAGCGCTGGAATATCAGTCTTGACGCACTGGATGCCGCGCTGCGGCGGCAACGGCTGGCATGAGGCCACCGCCGCTGCGACTGTCGTTGTGTGGAAAATGTTTCAGTCTGTGGCCAATCAGCGCCACAGACTGAGTGGCGGATCAGTAATGACGGCGCGCAAAATATCGCTGCGCGAAATGAATCCAATCAAATGACCGTTGGCACTGGTCACCGGCACGCCATCAACGTTCTGCTCCAGCATCACCGACGCAATGCGTCGAATGTCCGTGACCGCATCGGCAGAAATCACCGGTGTACTCATCACCTCGCGCACCCGATACCGAGTGGGTTCGGCCACCTGACCATCTTCAATGTTGATCGCTGTCAGCAGATCGCGTTCGCTCACAATCCCAATCAGTTGCTGCGTGTTGTCGAGCACAGGTGCCTGATGAATCCGGTGATCGCGCAGCACAGCCCACGCCTGCGCCACATTGTCATCTGCGGCGAGCGTGATGACCTGTCGCTGCATGACTTGATCGGCATGATAGAGAGGGCCGCGCTCGATCGATTCAGGCAGCATGGCGCGGTAGGCGTGCAGCGCTTCTTTGCGCGCGTGAGATGCAGGGATTGCATCGAACTCAGCTCTGGAGTCCACGCTAAACGCACTCACAGGCATGGGCGGGCGTACCCGATCAAGCCTGCGAATGCGTGTCATGTCTTCGAGTGAACCTCTGAATTGCTGTCCGCTGACGCCATGAATCGCAAACATTGTGTTGACTCCCGTTGATTCAGGTCAAGCCCGGTAAATTACTTCTTCGTCCGTCATTGAACTCACCCTGAACTCACATGCCGCCCGCCTTGAGTTTGAGCGCGGCAATACGTTCTTCCAGCGGCGGATGGGTCATGAACAGGCGTTTGATGCCGCTACCCACGCCGCCGGCGATGCCGAAGGCGGCCATCTTTTCTGGCAGCGGTGCGGGGTGCAGGCTGTTCAGGCGTTCCAGTGCCGCGATCATGTTCTGGCGGCCGGCTAGATTGGCGCCACCCGTATCGGCGATAAATTCGCGGCGACGCGAGAACCACATGACGATCATGGAGGCCAGCACGCCCAGCACCAGTTCGGCGACGATCATGGTGACAAAAAATGCCGGCCCCTGGCCGCGCTCGGTTTTGAACACCACTTTGTCGACCAGATGGCCGATCACGCGCGAGAGGAACATCACGAAGGTATTGACGACACCCTGAATCAAGGCCAGCGTCACCATGTCGCCATTGGCAGCGTGGGCGACTTCATGCCCCAGCACGGCTTCGGCTTCCTGCCGCGTCATCTGTTGCAGCAAGCCCGTGGATACCGCGATCAGTGCGCCATTGCGGCTCATGCCGGTGGCAAAGGCGTTGACCTCGGGTGCATCGTAAATGCCGACTTCTGGCATCTTGATGCCGGCTTTTTCCGAATACTTGCGGATGGTTTCCACCAGCCAGAATTCGGTGGACGTGGACGGCGCGTCGATC
The DNA here is from genome assembly GCA_903946745.1 of uncultured beta proteobacterium. Classification (GTDB taxonomy): domain Bacteria; phylum Pseudomonadota; class Gammaproteobacteria; order Burkholderiales; family Rhodocyclaceae; genus CAJAWW01. The sequence continues at coordinate 418 of CAJAWW010000296.1, read as the reverse complement.
ACGCGCACGCCCATCGAGCGCTTGACCGACCACTTGGAAATCGCCAGCGAAATGAAGGAGCCACCAAAGCCCATGACGGCCGCAAAAATCAACAAGGACGTGAGGTTGAGCCCGTTGGCGTTGAGATAAGGTTCGACACCCAGCAAGCGCATGGTGATGGAAAGCACCAGCATGATGGCCAGATTGGTGGCGAGAAAAAGAATAATGCGTTTCATGGTGTGATGTTCCTTGCGATCAATGAATCAGTATTGGCTTGCAATATCGCCCACGTCTTCGGTTGCGGGCGATGAGTCTGGTTGCAGGCGGTTGCCACGGGTTTCTGCACGATGGTCCCCGCGGTGTTCGCGCTGGCGGTGCAGGCGTCGTGCCAGGGTTCGGTCGGTACGTTCGGCGGCGCGCGAGATGGCGACGTAAATAT
>CAJAWW010000295.1 GCA_903946745.1 uncultured beta proteobacterium | reverse complement strand
TCGCCGCGCGGGAAATCGGTACGCCCGATGCTGCCGGCGAAGAGCACGTCACCAACAATCGCGAGCTTGGTCGCTGCGTGAAAAAAGCAGACATGGCCGGGCGTGTGGCCGGGGGTAAATAGCACCTGCAACGTCTCGTTGCCCACCGTCACCGTGTCGCCGTCATTGAGCCAGCGCGTTGGCGTGAAATCACGCACCGGCGGAAAGCCGAACATGCGGCTTTGCTCAGCCAGTTGATCGAGCCAGAACGCTTCCTCGCGCTGCGGCCCCTCAATCGGAATATTCAGCGTCGCCGCCAACTCACCCGTGCCACCGGCATGGTCGATATGACCATGGGTGAGCAACAATTTTTCAATCGCGACGCCCAGCTTGGCCGAGGTCGCCAGCAGATGTTCAATATCGCCACCGGGATCAACCAGCGCACCCTTCATGGTCTCGGTGCACCACAAGAGCGAGCAGTTCTGTTCAAAAGGTGTGACGGGGATGATGCGGTAGGCGAGGGTCATGGTGATTGGATTTGGGTTTGGATTAAAGGCGGTTTACCACGGGGGACACGGGGGCACGGGGAAAGTCAAAGACTGGTTTCAAGGTTTTCCCCGTGCGCCCCGTGTCCCCCGTGGTTAAAAATGCTTTTCCGCCGTGTCGCCGTGTCGCCGTGGTTCATATGTTTCGACTTGCCTTGTCAATCTCGGCCCGAAGCTCGGTGTAATTCATCGTCACCGGAAACTGCGGGAATTCGTCGATTACGTTTTGTGGCGGATGGAACAGAATGCCGGCGTGGGCTTCGGCGAGCATGGCGGTGTCGTTGTACGAGTCGCCGGCAGCGATGACCTTGAAGTTGATTTCCTTGAAGCGCTGCACGGCTTCCTTTTTCTGGTTCGGCATGCGCAGGTGGTAATTCACCAAAAAGCCCTCGGCATCGGCTTCCAGTTTGTGACAGAACAACGTCGGCATGCCCAGTTGCGCCATCAGCGGCATGGCGAATTCGTAGAAGGTGTCAGACAAAATAATGACCTGAAAATCGACCCTCAGGGCATCGAGAAAATCTTTAGCACCCTGCATCGGACCCATTTCGGCGATCACCTTCTGAATGTCGGGCAGGCCAAGCTTGTGCTTTTTGAGCAGATCAAGCCGGTACTTCATCAGCGTATCGTAGTTCGGCTCGTCGCGTGTGGTACGGCGCAATTCCGGAATACCGGTGCGCTCGGAAAACTCGATCCAGATTTCGGGAACCAGCACACCTTCAAGGTCAAGACAGACAAGTTGCACGAGCATTCTCCAAAAGTTACCAGATACGCAACGGCGCTGACGATAGCCCCGCCGAACAGCACGAAAGGCGCGGATTTTACCCTTTTGCCTGCGCCAACGTTCGCTAGACTGACGCCACGATTCTCTCTGCCTGTCACGCCATGTCCCCGATGTTTGCTGCCTTGTTCACCCGCCGCATGTGGATCTGCGTGCTCACCGGTTTCTCGTCCGGGTTGCCGCTGTATCTGCTGCTGAATCTGGTGCCAGCGTGGCTACGCACCGAGGGCGTCGACCTGAAAACCATCGGGCTGTTTGCGCTGATTCAGTTTCCCTATACCTGGAAATTTCTCTGGGCACCGCTGCTGGATCGCTACGCGCTGCCCTTCGGCCTGAAAGGCCGCCGCCGCAGCTGGATGCTGGTCACGCAACTAGGTCTCATCGCGGCCATCGCCTCGCTCGGGTTGTTCGCGCCACAAACCGACATCGTCGCAATTTTGTGGCTGGCAACCGCCGTGGCCCTGCTGTCAGCGACGCAGGACATTGTTCTGGATGCCTACCGGCGCGAAATCCTCGGTGAGCACGAACTGGGGCTGGGCAATTCCGTGCATGTCAATGCTTACCGCATCGCCGGCCTGGTGCCAGGATCGCTGTCACTGATTCTGGCGGATCGCCTGCCGTGGTTGCAGGTGTTCGTCATCACCGCACTATTCATGATCCCCGGCATGTTGCTGGCGGTGTTTGCGCGCGAGCCGGAGGTTGCCGGCGGCGCGCCCAAAACACTGGCAGAAGCCGTTATCGAACCCTTCCACGAATTCATCAACCGTGCTGGCTGGCGCGAGGCGGCGGTGATTCTGGCCTTCATCTTCCTCTACAAGCTGGGCGACTCAATGTGCACCGCGCTGGCGACCCCGTTTTATCTGGACATGGGCTACGCCAAATCGGACATTGGTCTTGTTGCCAAACACGCCGGGCTGTGGCCGGCGGTGATCGGCGGCCTGCTCGGCGGATTATGGATGCTGCGCATCGGTATCAACCGCTCGCTGTGGTTGTTCGGCGTGGTGCAACTGGTGTCGATCTTCGGTTTTGCGTGGCTCGCCTGGATCGGCCGCAATGCCAGCATCGGCGTGGCCGAACTGACGCAACTCGCCTTGGTGATCGGCTTCGAGGCATTGGGTGTGGGGTTGGGCACCGCGGCCTTTGTGGCCTTCATCGCCCGCGCTACGCACCCGCTCTACACCGCCACACAGTTTGCGCTGTTCACCAGCCTGGCCGCCGTGCCGCGCACCTTCATCAACGCAGTCACCGGGGTGCTGATCGAACAGATGGGCTGGTTCAATTTTTTCATGCTCTGCGCGGCGCTGGCAATACCCGGAATGCTATTGTTGGTAAAGGTCGCGCCGTGGACGCCACCACAGACTCCACCACAGTCGCACGTCGCGTAAACGCAACACTGCCCAACAGCGGAAAATATTTTCGCGGCCATTAAACTAAATGACGCCGTCGTCGTTATATGCTGTGAGGGCGGCGGTTCCAACAAGGAGTCCGACATGAAAATGGTGATCGATATGAGCTCGGGAAAAATAATTGAGGATGAATTCGGCGCGTTCGAAGACGAAGTCCTGAATGCCGAGTGGACGCCTACAAGCCTCCCCGAACTGCAACTTGGACTGCAGGAAGTGCGTCCCACCGCTGCACGACAAGTGCGCGAAATCGACACGGAAACCTTCCTCTCGACGATGTACCGCAGTCAGCAATAAGCTGCAATAAGCGGCTGCCGTCCAATCCCGCCCCAAAAATCTGGCTTCAAATTTGCTTGTATTTTTATCGGGAAAAGCGCGTCCACCAAATTCAGATTAGCCCTTGATATCGCGCGCCAAGTGACGTTAAACAGGTAAGCAGGTACGCAGGTAATCGAGGAGGAAGCTGTCATGGCAACGACCGATATCCAGATTCCGCTGGCCGATGTGCGCCAGATCTACTGTGTGGCCGATGTCGAGCGCGCCATCGACGACACACCCGCCAGCCGCAGCGATACGCTCTGCGCCACCTACGAGAAGATGAAAAAGCTCGGCGGCGACCGTTACCTCATCAAGCCATCATCCACCGAGGCGTTCGACAGCCTTTACGACGACTGCCCGAATTTCGCCGAGGTCATCGACGATCTGAAGAAATATCTGGCGCTCGCCATCTCCGGCAACGAACCGGTGCATTTCACACCCATGCTGCTGCTCGGCGAACCGGGCATCGGTAAAACGCACTTCGCCAAATGTCTTTCAGAATCTCTTGGCACCGGCTATGAGTTTGTTTCCATGAGCTCAATGACAGCCGGCTGGATTCTTTCCGGCGCATCCAGCCAATGGACCAGTGCCAAAGCCGGCAAGGTCGCCAGCACCTTGATCCACGGCGAATACGCCAACCCGCTGATCGTCCTCGACGAGGTAGATAAGGCCGGCGGCGACTCGCGCTACGATCCGATGGGTTCGCTATACAGCCTGCTCGAACGCGATACATCGCGGAAATTCAAGGACGAATTTGTCGAGGTCGACATCGACGCCAGCCACATCCTGTGGGTTTCCACCGCCAACGACGAACGCAGCCTACCTGACCCCATTCTCAACCGAATGAACGTCTACACCATTCCTCGCCCAGACGCCGCGCAAGCCTTCGTGATCGCCTCGCGGCTGTACCGCGAAATTCTTGCCGAACACCACTGGGGGTTTGACCAAGAGCCGCCGGCCGAGGTTATGGAGGCACTGGCCGACCTGCCGCCGCGCGACATGCGCAAACGCCTGATGACCGGCTTCGGCAACGCCAAACTGGCGGGGCGCGATCATCTGACCACCAAGGATCTGGAAAACCCGCGTGTAGCGAAGGGGCGGAACAAGATTGGGTTTTGAACGGCAGGTTAACCACGGCGACACGGCGGGCACGGCGAAAACCTTTTAACCACGGGGGACACGGGGAGCACGGGGAAGGCAAAAGCATGAGAGATTTTCCCCGTGTGCCCCGTGTCCCCCGTGGTTATTCTGCTTTTGATCTTCGCCGTGTCGCCGTGCCGCCGTGGTTAATTTGCATTTGCCTTCACAACGCATGCAACCGATCCCCGCGCGCAAACCCCAGCAGCGGTTGCGGCATACCGCGTCCCAGCGCGATGACCTTGAATAACTCGC
>CAJAWW010000294.1 GCA_903946745.1 uncultured beta proteobacterium | reverse complement strand
GTGGGTGCCCGTCAGTTACAGCACGCCGATTTCGTGCCTCATCTGCGAGAACTGCTGGCGGCGCATCCGGGTGTCAGGCCGGATCAACTCGAGCTTGAGGTGCTGGAAACCAGCGCGCTGCAAGACATGGCCAGCGTATCGCAAATCATCGAAGCTTGCCGCGAAATGCATGTGACGTTTGCTCTGGACGATTTTGGCACCGGGTATTCCTCGCTGACTTACCTGAAACTCCTGCCCGTCACCCTGCTCAAGATCGATCAGAGCTTTGTGCGCGACATGTTGGTTGATCCCGATGATCTGGCCATCTTGGTGGGCGTGATTGGCTTGGCGACCGCCTTCCGCCGCGAGGTGATTGCCGAAGGCGTGGAGACCGTGGAGCACGGCGAAGTGCTGCTGCGACTGGGCTGCGATCTGGCCCAGGGCTACGGCATCGCACGACCCATGCCGGCAAAGGATTTACCGGCGTGGTCGCAGGCCTGGCGCACCGATCCGGTCTGGAGCAAGTTGCGTGCTGTGAGGTAAGTCGGCTACTCCAGCAAGCGATTGCATGGATGAGGTGAACATACCTCTTTTAACGCAGAGGGCGCAGAGGTGCCGAGATCACAGAGGAAAATTTTTTGGTTATGGCCGTTTTTCTCTGCGTACTCTGCGTACTCTGCGATCTCTGCGTTGAGAGTGTTTTGTTTTTCTTTTCCGGGCGACGTCAGTTCCACAGGGCATTCATGCGATTGCCTTGGCTACTCCAGCAGCGCCAGTAGCGCTTCACCGTAACGATCAATCTTGGCCTGACCGATGCCCGGAACCGATTTGAGTGCCTCGATATCGGCCGGACGCCGTGCCGCGAGTTCGTGCAAAGTGCGGTCGTGCAGGATGACGTAGGCCGGCACGCCTTGCGTCCGCGCCGCCCCGGTGCGCCAGTTGCGCAGCGCTGTGACCAGTTCTGCATCGGCATCTGCGAGCGGTTCGTGCCGTATCGCCAGCGTCGACTTTTTGACTGCGCGGGGAATCTGGCGCCGCAGTGACAAAGTGATTTCCGACTTCAACACCGGGCGCGCCGCTTCGGTCAGGCGCAGCGCGCCAAAGGCCTGTGCATCGGCGTGCAGGTAGCCGCCGGCCAGCAATTGACGGAATACCGAACGCCAGCCGGTATCGTCGAGTTCGCCACCGACGCCGAAGGTCGGCAGTGTGTCATGGCCGAACTGACGCACTTTTTCGGTGGCCTTACCGCGCAGAATGTCGATCAGATGCACGGCACCAAAACGTTGTCCGGTGCGCAGGATGGCCGAAAGTGCTTTTTGTGCCGCCACGGTGCCGTCCCAGAGTTGCGGCGGATTGATGCAGGTATCGCAATTGCCGCAGCTTGACGCTTCTTCACCGAAGTAGCGCAGCAAGGCGGCGCGGCGGCAATCGGCGATCTCGCACCAGGCCAGCAGGGCATCCAGTTTTCCGCGCTCGGTGCGCTTTTGTTCCTCGCCGGAAACCGACTCGTCGATGCGCATGCGATGGATCATCACATCGTTAAGGCCATAGGTCATCCACGCTTCGGCCGGGTCGCCATCACGCCCGGCGCGACCGGTTTCCTGATAGTAGGCTTCAAGACTTTTGGGCAGGTCGAGATGGGCGACAAAGCGCACGTCGGGCTTGTTGATGCCCATGCCGAAGGCGATGGTGGCCACCATCACGATGCCTTCTTCGCGCAAAAAACGCTGCTGGTGTTCCTGCCGCATGCGCGTATCGAGACCGGCGTGGTAAGGCAGGGCGTTGATGCCCTGCGCCCGCAGCCATTCGGCGGTTTCATCAACTTTCTTGCGCGACAGGCAATACACGATGCCGGCGCAATCCTGGTAGGCGGTGAGAAATTCCTTCAACTGCGCGCGCGGGTTGGTCTTGCCCTGACCACGTTCGACCACGGTGTAGCGAATGTTCGGTCGGTCGAAACTGGAGACGAATACACGCGCCTCGGTCAACCCCAGCCGCTCGCGGATTTCCTGCCGTGTCAGCGCATCGGCCGTGGCGGTCAGCGCAATGCGCGGCACCGCCGGAAACCGCTCGTG
>CAJAWW010000293.1 GCA_903946745.1 uncultured beta proteobacterium | reverse complement strand
GGCTACGACAACACCGACTACGGCATCGACTACAAGGGCTGCGCGGTGCTGGTGGCCTATGACAAACAATCGCCGGACATCGCCCAGGGCGTGAACAAAGCCTATGACGACAACCTGAATCAGGGTGCCGGCGATCAGGGCCTGATGTTCGGCTACGCCTGCGACGAAACGCCCGTGCTGATGCCGCTGGCGATTCACCTTTCGCACCGCCTGGTCGAGCGCCAGTCGCAACTGCGTCGCGATGGCCGCTTGAACTGGCTGCGCCCCGATGCCAAATCGCAGGTGACGATCCGCTACGAAGACGGCAAGCCGCATTCGATCGACACCGTGGTGCTGTCCACCCAGCACTCACCCGACATCGAACTGGCGCAGATTCGCGAAGCGGTGATCGAAGAAATCATCAAGCCGATCCTGCCGAAGGAACTCATCAAGGGCGACATCAAGTATCTGGTGAACCCGACCGGGCGTTTTGTGGTCGGCGGCCCGCAGGGCGATTGCGGTCTGACCGGACGCAAGATCATCGTCGACACCTACGGCGGCGCAGCCCCGCACGGCGGCGGCGCATTCTCCGGCAAGGATCCGTCCAAGGTTGACCGCTCGGCCGCTTACGCCGGCCGCTATGTGGCGAAAAACATTGTCGCCGCTGGTTTGGCGAGCAAGTGTCTGGTGCAGATTTCATATGCCATCGGCGTGGCCGAGCCGACCTCGGTGTGGGTCACCACACAGGGTACCGGCAAGATTGCCGACGAAAAAATCGCCGCATTGGTAAAAAAACATTTCGATCTGCGCCCGAAAGGCATTGTGCAGATGCTCGATCTGTTGCGGCCGATCTACGAGAAAACCGCCGCCTATGGCCACTTTGGTCGTGACGAGCCGGAATTCAAATGGGAAGGCCTCGACAAGGCTGCGGCACTGCGCGCTGACGCCGGACTGTAAAAGTCGACGCTGGGGATACGGTAGTTTTCTCTGCCATGTTGATCCACTGGAACGAGGCCGGCGCGCCTCGTTCCGCTTTTTGGCTCACCGAATCGCCGCTGCCCGACAACATGGTGGTCGCCGACGACACACTGACCGCCAGCGCCGCTTTGCGCCTTGCACAACGGGGCACCTGCATACTCTGGCGCGGCGACTTTCATAACGCCCGCCAATTGTTGCAAGCGCTGGCACGGCGCATCGACAAACACGCAACGGTGACAGATTTCGCCGCGCACCGCGCCGCACAAGCCCGGCGCGCCGCGATCTTGTCGTCGCTGCTGATTCCGCTGGATGCCGATTACCGCATCCCGCTGCGACGTGCGCCCGATGTCGCGCTGCCCTGCCGCGAAGCTCTTGAGGAGAGTCCCGGCGACGCACTGATGCCTCTGCGCCAATTGCAGGGGCTGATTGGCGCGCATGAATGGCGCAAGAAGGGCGTCGCCATCCCCGCGCTCGACGCACGCATTCATCCGCACTACGGCGTATTTTCGCCAGTGCGCGGCGAATATCTCACGCTGGTGGCCGAAACCCCGTTGCCTGCGCATTGCGCGCTTGCCTTTGATATTGGCACCGGCACCGGCGTCTTGGCGGCCATGCTTGCCCGGCGCGGCGTTGCCCGCATCATTGCCACCGATCAGGACCCGCGCGCACTAGCCTGTGCGCGTGACAACCTCACGCGTCTGGGCGTTGCATCGCGCGTCGACGTGTGCGATGCCGACCTGTTCCCACCGGGACGCGCGCCACTGGTGGTGTGCAATCCACCGTGGCTGCCGGCAACACCCAACGCCGGCATCGAGCACGCCATCTACGATCCTGACAGCCGCATGCTGCGCGGGTTTCTTGACGGTCTTGCAGCGCATCTCACAGCAGAGGGCGAAGGCTGGCTGATTCTGTCTGATCTCGCCGAACACCTCGGGCTACGCACCCGCGCCGAACTGCTGGCCGCCATCGCCCACGGCGGCCTCCGGGTGCTGGGGCGCCACGACATTCGTCCGCACCATGCGCGCGCCGCCGACCCGCGCGACCCGCTGCATAGTGCACGCGCGGCTGAAGTCACATCGTTGTGGCGACTGGCACCCGTTCCAGAACGTATGTCGCTACCGCCATAGTGGCTATCGTTGACGCTGAACAAGCGTTCGTGCCAAGATCAGTCCATGAACGATATTGCAAAAAATGTGATTGGGGGTGTCCTGCAAACCTGTAGCCTGAAACCGATGACCGGTTTTCTGCGCAACGGCTGCTGTCAGGTCACCGAAGAAGACCTCGGCAATCATGGCGTCTGCGTAGTGCTGACGATTGAATTTTTACTGTTTTCTCGACGTCGCGGCAATGACCTTTCAACACCGCGTCCGGAATTCGACTTCCCCGGTCTCCAGCCCGGCAACCGCTGGTGCCTGTGTTCCAGTCGCTGGCAGGAGGCGCTGGAGGCCGGTTGCGCGCCCGGTGTTGTGCTGGCGGCCACCTCGGCAGCGGCGCTCGAAATCGTGCGACTTGACGATCTCAAACGCCACGCCGTCGATCTGGATCAGGAAAACCCATGAGCGCACTTCACACCCTGTCCGCCACGCGTCTTAACGGCAGCGTGCAAACCTTCGCAGACTACGCTGGCAAGGTTCTACTCATCGTCAATGTCGCCAGCCGCTGCGGGTTCACCCCGCAATACGCCGGGCTGGAATCGCTGTGGCGCACTTACCGCGACCGCGGACTGGTGGTGCTGGGCTTCCCTTGCAACCAGTTCGGCGCGCAAGAGCCCGGCGATGCCACCGAAATCGCACAGTTTTGCAGCACCACCTACGATGTGAGCTTTCCACTGTTCGCCCGCATCGACGTCAACGGTGAGGCGGCGCACCCGGTCTATCAATGGCTGAAAAGTGCTGCGCCGGGCGTACTGGGCACGGAAGCCATCAAATGGAATTTCACCAAGTTCCTGATCAGCCGCCAAGGCGAAGTGGTGGAACGCTATGCCCCGACCACGAAACCGGAAGACATCGCCGGCGATATTGAGCGTTTGCTTGAACCATAAAACCTTTGTTTAACCACGGGGAACACGGGGCGCACGGGGAAAAACAAAGAACGCGAGCCCTTGCTTTTTCCCCGTGCGCCCCGTGCCCCCCGTGGTCAATTGCTTTTTCCACGTTTTCCGACGCGGCTAGCCCACATCGCCATCGACGTAATACCAGCAACCGTCTTCGCAAACGAAGCGACTGATTTCATGCAGGCGCTGGCCGCGACCGCCCACGCGGCAACGGGCGACGAATTCAACCGTTGCCGTGCTTCCCGACGCTTGTTCCGCAGCATGATGCGCCCTGACCTCCAGCCCCAGCCACTTGGGCAACGGTGGATCATTCAAATGCAGTGCCACCGGCCGTGTCGTCGGATGCCAGGTGGCGCGCAGATAATCTTCGAGGCCACGCACATAGGCGACATAGCGCGAACGCATCAGTGATTCGGCGTCCGGTGCCGGCGTGCCGGTGTGGAAGCGTCCGCAACAATCCGAATAGGTCAGCGGCCGACCGCAGGGGCAGCTTTCTGCTGGAAGTCGGCTCATTGTTCATACACCCATTGCAGCAACGCATCCTGCGCGGCCTGTGCGCCGGCGGCGTTGGCGTGATTGACGAAGAACACCACCACCCAACGCCGCCCGCTGCGATCAAGCACATAGCCGGCGATGCTGCGCACACCTTCCAGCGAGCCGGTTTTGATGTGCGCCTGACCGGCGACACCATTCTGCTTCAGGCGTTTTTTCATGGTGCCATCGGTGGCAGCCACGGGGAGCGACGACATCAGCTCGGGCATCACCGCACTGCGCCATGCGCGCTGTAGCAACTGGCCGAGACTGCCGGCGGAAATGCGTTCGCGGCGCGACAGGCCGGAACCATTTTCCAGCACCAGTTCTGGAATCTTCGCACCGCGCGCATCCAGCCAGCCGCGTATCGCC
>CAJAWW010000292.1 GCA_903946745.1 uncultured beta proteobacterium | reverse complement strand
GTTCGAGCAGCATGTGCTCGGTGGGGTGTAGCGGCGTCAGATTTTCAATCAGAATCTTGTGCTTGCCGGCTGCGGGCGGCTCGCCATTGACGCGATCAACCTTCACCAGTGCAAAATAACGTTCACCTTCTTTGGGCGAACGAATCTCGCCTTCGACGGTGTCGCCGGAGCGCAGGTTGAAGCGACGCACCTGGCTCGGGCTGATGTAGATGTCGTCGGTGCTGGCGAGGTAGGATTCTTCAGGCGCGCGCAGGAAGCCGAAACCATCAGGGAGGATTTCGAGAACACCGTCGCCGAAGATTGATTCGCCCTTGCGCGCCTGATTTTTCAGCAGGGCGTAGATGAGTTCTTGTTTGCGCAGCCGGTTGGCGTTTTCAATATTGTTGGTCGCCGCCATTTCCAGCAGTTCGCTGACGTGGTGGGCTTTAAGCTCGGAGAGGTGCATGGACTACCTGCGCAGTGGTTTCCGCACGAACGGCGGAAACGGTGGGATGGGAAAACGTGGGGTAGGAAAAACGGGAGGGGAATCGAACCAGTGCCGGATACATGAAAAACTTCCGGTCTAGAGGCTCTTTACTGCGGGTCTTTGTTGCGGGTCTTTGCTGCGCGCCGGGCGCGGCAGTCGTGCGCTACGATCCGGAATCAGACTCCGGATCGAAATTTAACGAGTTCAGAGGTTGCTGTCAATGAAAGCCGTGAGTTGTGATTTAGACAGGGCACCCACTTTTTGTGCTTCGACGTTGCCGCCCTTGAACAGCAACAGGGTAGGAATGCCGCGAATGCCGAATTCTCCGGGGGTTTTTTCGTTTTCGTCGATGTTGATTTTGGCAATGCGCAGCCGGCCGGCGTAGTCTTTGGCGACGTCTTCGAGAATCGGGGCGATCATCTTGCACGGTCCGCACCATTCGGCCCAGAAGTCGACCAATGTGGGGACGGATGAATCGACCACTTCGCTTTTGAAAGTGCTGTCGGTCACGTGGATGATGTGTTCGCTCATGAATTCCTCGGGAGTGATGACGCCGGGAGCCGGCGGCAGGCAGTGTGGACAGTGTCCACAGATGGGTACGAAGAAGAATGCTAACAAAAAATTCGTACCGTGGGGAGGCTGAATTTATCGCAGTGTGTTTCAATTGCGCCCTAATTTTTGAGCCGGATGGTACATTTATCGTTAATCAGGAGGCAAGCCATGACTTATGTAGTAACCGAAGCCTGCATCAAATGTAAATACACCGACTGCGTGGACGTCTGTCCGGTGGATTGTTTCCATGAAGGTCCAAATTTTCTCGTCATCGATCCCGACGAATGCATCGACTGCACCTTGTGTGTCGCCGAGTGTCCGGCCGAAGCCATTTTTGCCGAGGATGATTTGCCGGCAGGGCAGCGTTCATTTATCGCGCTGAATGCCGAGTTGACCAAGTTGTGGCCGGTCATTATCGAGCGCAAAGACGCGCCGGCCGATGCCGACGAATGGCTCAAGGTGCCGGGCAAGCTGGCTAAGCTGGAACGCTAGCAGCGATGGCCGGAACCGGGAGATTCTGCTGATGAACCGGATCTGGCTCAAGAGTTACCCGGCGGGCGTTCCCGCCGAGATCGACGCCGATACCTATACGTCGCTGGTCGATTTGTTTGACCGCAGCGTGCGCCAGTTTGGTACGCGCACCGCCTATGTCTGCATGGACAAGGGCATCAGCTACGCGGAGCTGGATCGCCGCGCGCGCGACTTCGCCGCCTATCTGCAGACGCTCGGGTTGAAAAAAGGCGATCGTGTCGCTCTCATGATGCCCAATGTGTTGCAGTATCCCGTGTGCTTGTTTGGCGCTTTGCGTGCCGGTTGCATCGTGGTCAACTGCAACCCGCTGTACACGGCGCGCGAACTGGCTCACCAGCTGAACGATTCGGGCGCTACGCTGATTGTCATTCTGGAAAATTTTGCCCATGTCTTGCAGGAGGCCATGGGTTATACCGGCGTGGGTCAACAGAATGTCCGTCACGAGATCCGCCATGTGGTCACCACGCAGTTGGGTGACATGCTGGGCTTGTTCAAGGGGCAACTCGTCAATCTGGTCGTCAAGCAGGTCAAGAAAATGGTGCCGCCCTGGACGCTGCCAGGCGCACAAAGTTTTTCCAAAGCGCAGCGGATCGGTGCCCATGCAAACTTTTCGCCGGTGTCACTGACCTGCTACGACATTGCGTTTCTGCAATACACCGGTGGCACTACGGGGCTGTCCAAGGGTGCGATGCTGACGCATCGCAATATTGTCGCCAACCTGCTGCAGGGCAAGGCCTGGCTGGTGCCCTTTTTGCAGGAAGGCGAGCAGGTGGTGATTACCGCGCTGCCGCTGTATCACATCTTCGCCCTGACGGCGAACTGTCTGGTGTTCATGGCGCTGGGTGCGACCAACGTATTGATCCCCAACCCGCGCGACATTCCTGCGCTGGTGAAGACGCTTGGTTGCTATCCGTTTTCAGTATTCACCGGCGTCAATACCTTGTTCAATGCCATGCTGAACAATGCCGAGTTCGCTCATCTCGATTTCAGTCATTTGCGTGTTTCACTGGGCGGCGGTATGGCGGTGCAGAAGGCCGTTGCCGAACGCTGGAAAGCCGTGACCGGCGTTACCTTGGTCGAGGCTTACGGACTGACCGAAACCAGTCCGGCGGTGACCATCAATCCGCTCGATCTGAAAGAGTTCAACGGTGCCATTGGTCTGCCGGTGCCCTCGACGGAGATCGCCATTCGGGACGATGACGGGCGTGACATGCCGCTGGGCGCGGCCGGTGAGTTGTGTGTGCGGGGGCCACAGGTCATGGCGGGCTACTGGCAAAGCCCGGATGAGACGGCAAAAGTCATGACCCATGACGGATTCTTGCGTACCGGGGATGTTGCGGTGATGGATGAGAAGGGTTTTATCCGCATCGTTGATCGCAAGAAGGACATGATTCTGGTATCCGGATTCAACGTCTATCCCAACGAAGTTGAGGCCGTGATTGCCATGCATCATGGTGTGCTTGAGACGGCGGTGGTCGGCGTCAAGGACGACAAGACCGGCGAAGCGGTGAAGGCTTTCATCGTCCGGCGCGATCCGGCCCTGAGCGTGGCCGACGTTGTTGCCCATTGCCATGAAAATCTGACCGGGTACAAGGTGCCGCATCAGATTGAATTCCGCGATGAGTTGCCGAAGACCAATGTGGGCAAAATTCTGCGCCGTGTGCTGAAGGAGCGGGCGTAAAAGTCGACGCTGGTAGTACGGCAAGCGCCGATATGTGTGGAGATGGATCACCATGCTAGACTTCTTGACGCTTTTTTGTTGCGCTTTCACCCCCCCTCCACGTCCTTTCTCGTTGTGTCTGCATCCATGTCCGGCAATTCCATCGGCACTCTTTTTCGCGTCACCTCCTTCGGCGAATCGCACGGCCCGGCGATCGGCTGTGTGGTGGACGGTTGCCCGCCAGGGTTGGAGATTTCGGCCGAAGAGATTCAGCTTGAGCTGGATCGGCGCAAGCCCGGCACGTCGCGCCATGTGACGCAGCGCCGTGAATCCGATACGGTGGAAATTCTCTCCGGGGTGTTTGAAGGCCGCAGCACCGGCGCGCCGATCGGCCTCTTGATCCGCAACGAAGATCAACGCAGCAAGGATTACGGCAACATCGCCGATTCCTTCCGTCCCGGCCATGCCGACTACACTTACTGGCAGAAGTACGGCATCCGCGACCATCGTGGCGGCGGTCGTTCGTCGGCGCGCGAAACGGCGGTGCGTGTGGCGGCCGGCGCCATCGCCCGCAAATGGCTGCAACAGCGTTACGGTGTCACGGTGCGCGGCTGGATGAGCCAGTTGGGTGAACTCCAAATTCCCTTTGTCAATGAAGCCGCCATTGATAGCAACCCGTTTTTTGCCGCCAACGCAGACATCGTTCCTGAACTCGAAACTTACATGGACGACCTGCGTAAATCGGGCGATTCCGTGGGTGCGCGTATCGCGGTGGTTGCGCGCGGCGTGCCGGTGGGCTGGGGCGACCCGGTGTATGACCGGCTCGATGCTGACATCGCCTATGCCATGATGGGCATCAACGCCGTGAAGGGTGTTGAGGTCGGTGCCGGTTTCGCCTGTGTTGCCCAGCGCGGTAGCGAACATGGCGACGAACTGACGCCTGATGGATTTCTGAGCAACAATGCCGGCGGCGTTCTTGGCGGCATTTCGACCGGGCAAGAGGTGACGGTCAGCATTGCCATCAAACCGACTTCAAGCATCCGTATTCCACGCCGTTCCATCTCTATTGCCGGAGAACCGGTGATGGTGGAAACTCACGGACGCCACGACCCCTGTGTCGGCATTCGCGCCACACCCATTGCCGAGGCGATGTTGGCGCTGGTGCTGATCGATGCGGCCTTGCGCCATCGCGCACAGTGTGCTGATGTGGTCTGCCCGACACCGCGCATTGCCGCGCATTCCTGATAAATTCGCTGATAATTTTCCTTTACCAAAACACGAGGCTACTGCCATGAATGTCGATCAGCTTTACTTCGCCAACCGGTACTGTTTTTTTGAATGCTCGCAGGCGCCGTGGATAGCGGGCAAGTAGCCCTTCCAGCCGGAAAAAAGCTTCGCGAGCCGAAAAGTAAGGGCGCCACACATTCACTAGCAAGTCAATGGGCGCCAGCGCACGCGAGGTCAGAACGTTAGAGGCGATCATCGCACCAGGCGTAATCTGGCCATCAATGGCCAGCACAGCACCCATGCCCAAAGCCAGCGACTGCTGGGTGTAGCGCACAAACTTGCTGATTGCCGAGATACGACTCAAGGCGAATTGCGCGCGTGTGGCCTTATCTATGGCCAGATGGTGTCGTGCCCGCCAGTGTTCCAACAAGTTAACTACCATACCCATCGATTCCACGGCTTCAGAGTTGCGCAGCTTGCTTTGCAAAAACAGTTGCTCTGCACTGGCCGTCTTGTCAGCCACGTCCGTTGGGGCGGCCGTCATCCGGTGTGCCAGCCATGCCAGTGCGGCTTGAATGAATGCGAACACCACTGCCATGTGACCAAGCCAGGGGTGCATGATGTACAGCACGGCAACATACACTGGAACCCACGGCACATCAAAGAAGGCGAATATGCCGTTGCCCGTCAGGAACTGGCGCACCACTGTCAGATCCCCGGCTGCTTTCGGCGCGATAGTGGCCGCTTGATTGAGGTACGCATCAAAGCTGGCCGCAAAAAGGCGGGTGCCCAGGTTTTCATCAAATTGCACCCCCGCAATAATCAATACGCGGGTGCGCATGTGTTCTGCCCAGGCCATCACGGCATACAGGAAC
>CAJAWW010000291.1 GCA_903946745.1 uncultured beta proteobacterium | reverse complement strand
TTGACCGATTCACCCGCGGCTTTGTCCGGTGTCACCGTCACCTTGGGCGCGTCGAACCGAAGCTCAAACGTATCCGTGCCATTTTTGCCCGTGGCGGCCACCGCCACCGCATCGGCGATGTAGGATTTTTTACCGGTGTCGGCTTGCACTTTGCCGGTGGAAACATCCAGATTCGACAGCGCCGTGCTGGTGCCGGCTTTTTCGTCACGCCAGACCAGTTGAGCATTCGCCAGCTTGATGCCGGCGACATCGATCAGCATGGGTGGGGCAGGTTGCGGGCTTTTTGTCGCAGCGGGGGTAGCGGCAGCGGCACCCGTGTCAATCAGGTTGGCAATGGTGAGCGTGCCATCCTTGCGCTTGATGAGGGTGAGCTTGACGTCTGACAGCGCCACGGTGCCGACAGAAATCTGCTGCTTTTCCGGGCTCACGGAAAGTTTTGGAATATCCAGCTTGATCTGAAAGCTGTCGCTATCACCCTTGCCATCACCCTTACCCCCGCTCTTGCCTTTGGCGGAAAAAACCACCGCGTCGGCGACATAGGTCTGCTTGCCGGTATCGCCCAGCACGCGGCCGGTGGAGAGATCAAGATCAGAGAGCACCGCACTACGTCCGGTGGAATCATCGCGCCAGGTGAGTTGGGTGTTGGCGAGCTTGACGCTGGCCACATCAATCTGCAGCGGAGCTGCCGGTGTGGGTGTTTCTTTCGCAGCCGGCGCACCGGCCAGGTCGGCGATATTCAGCGTGCCATCCTTGCGCTTGATGAGCGTGGCCTTGAGCCCGGACAGGCTGACAGCATTCACCACCACTTGCTTCGACAGCAGCGGCATCACCGCCACCGAAATGCGCGCCTCGTCGATGGACAGGAAGTTTTCCGCGCTATTGCGTTCCGACAGCGACAGCTTGCCGGTCTTGATCGCCACATTGGGCCAGAAGCTCAGACTGACATCGCCCGTGATGTCCAGCTTGCGCTGCTTTTGATCCATGACCACCTTGGCCAGCTCGGACTTGATGCGGGCTCCGTCAAACAGCGCGGAAATGATTACAACGCCGCCGATCAGGGCTGCGGCAACCACACCGCAGACAATGGCGATAATTTTCATCGGTTTCATGGATTTTGCCCGGCTAAAATGGGAGTAGATTTCAAAGATTATCAGACACAGGAGAATTACATGAAGGTTTCATCGATAGTCGCATTGACAGCGGTTGCCACAATTGGCTTTGCATCAACCCCGGTTTTCGCCCAGTATGGCGACGCAGGCGGCACTCAAGGGAAGATCGGCTCCATCAGCATTTCCCCGGCACAGCCCAAGGCAGGCGAGGACGTCAAGATCACCATCGCCGCCGATGGCACGGCCAGCAACTGCGGCATGTTC
Organism: uncultured beta proteobacterium; assembly: GCA_903946745.1. Classification (GTDB taxonomy): domain Bacteria; phylum Pseudomonadota; class Gammaproteobacteria; order Burkholderiales; family Rhodocyclaceae; genus CAJAWW01. The sequence goes on along the minus strand of CAJAWW010000291.1, from coordinate 10,655 downwards.
GTCAATTTTGGCGACGGCACCGATGCCAACGTCAAGATCACCAGCGGCGGCGACAAATTTCCGGTGACGCTGACCCACAAATACGCGCAAGCCGGCAGCTACACGGTGAAGGCCGAAGGCAAAAAAGTCACAACTCACTTCGGTTGTGTCGGCAAGGCATCGACGGGTGTAACGGTAGCGGCAGCGCCCGTAGCGGCCGCCGCACCGGCCGCTACCGCCGCCAAATCCGCAACAGCAACGTCTGCGGCTGCCACCGTACCCGCCTGTCCGGAAGGCTACAAGCTCAAGGGCAAGGTCGGCAAGGCGAAAGACTTCACCTGCAGCGCCGGTAAGGACGCCAAAAAGCCGGAAAAAGTGCTCAACTGCGCCGATGGACTGGAGTACTTCCAGACCAAGACCACGCTGGGCTGCCGCAAGACGAAGAAATAGTTAGTACCGTCGGGATTTGAGATTGAGCGCCTGCTGTGCAGCACACAACGTCATCCGTTTGGCGTTTGTTGCATAGCGGGCGGTCTCAGGCCCCGGAAGTCTGGGCCTGAGCCGACCCCTCGTCCCTACCGGTCTGAAAAGTGCGGGCACGATTGAGCCCGTCCTCCATCCTGGGAGAAACGGGCGCTTTCACTGATTTCAGCTTCCTGACCGGGTCTAAAATGACTCCAGATGATTGTTGATGTGCTGTGAGGCCGCCGTGAATGTCGCCGGAAAACCCTCGATCAGCGCCCGGCAAGTAGCGCCGTCTCCCGCTTTACCTGCTGTCTCCAGTGCCTCACATAACGCACCCAACTGCAACGCACCGACTGTTCGGGCAGCTGATTTGAGCGAGTGTGCGACGCTGCCTGCGGTGGCCGTATCCTCATTCGCCACCGTCGCGATGATGCGCGCGACCTGCTCATTTGCGCTGAGCAAGAATTTTTTCAGCAACTGGCGGTGCATGGCCGGGTTGTCGCCCACCATGGCAGGCAGCACGGTGGCGTCCCAAATGCTGAGCATGGAAGTCGACGCTGCCATCGCGGCAAAGGCTGGCTTTACTGACGGGGCGGCATCCGGCGCAAATTCCGGTGCAGCGGCCGTAACCACCGCCGGCAAGGGCAGCCACTTGGCCAGCATCGATCCCAGTTCGCTGAGCCGCAGGGGCTTCGAAAGATAGTCGTCCATGCCGCGCTCGCGACAACGCAACGCTTCGCCCTGCATGGCGTTGGCAGTCACCGCAATGATTGGCAGACGCGGGCCGCTCCACTGGGCGTGACGAATCGCGTTCGTCAGCTCAAAACCATCCATATTGGGCATGTTGCAATCCGTCAGCAGCAGGGCATAGCGGCCGCTGATCAACATGTGAAGCGCCGCCACGCCGTCCTTTGCCACCTCGCTGGCATAGCCCAGCAGTCGCAACTGCTCCTGCATCACTTCGCGGTTGGTTTCGTTGTCTTCAGCCAGCAGGATCAGTCGCCCTGTGGCGGCGGCCTGCTCGACGCTCGGGGCCGGGTTCCTCAGACCTGACCGGCGGTTACGCTCATCGACGCTATCGGTCACCGTCAAGCGTCCGCTCGCCCGCGCCAAGCTGTGGATCAGTTCGTGATACAGCAGCGGACGGACACTGAGAGTAATCTCTGCGGCTGACGCGCTCTTGTTGCGCGCAATCATCCGGACGACGCGGACATCTTCGGGCAAATCAAGCTCAGCGGTGGGGGTGGCATCCGCCAGACCCAGCAGCACCACAGTGCCTGCCGCGGCGGGCAACTGCCGCAATGCCTGACGAACGGCGACCAGATCGGGCAGCAGAGTGAGTTCGGCGCCCGCCGCCGTGCAGTAGGCCGGGAGGCATTTCTCGGCAAACGCATCGCGGGTGGCCGCCAAAACACGCACGCCGGCCAGGCTGGGCTCATCCCCCATGTCGCGGCCCGCTGCGGACTCCAGCAGCGGAAATTCGACGGTGAATTCAGATCCTTTGCTGGGCATGCTGCGCACCGTAATGAGCCCCCCCATCAGTTCGATCAAGCGCTGGCTGATGCTCAAACCAAGGCCGGTGCCGCCAAATTTGCGTGCGGTGCTCTCATCGGCCTGGGTGAAGGGCTGGAACAACTTGGCCTGGGCTTCCAGACTCATGCCGATGCCGTTGTCGCTGATACGGATTTGCAACCCGGCGCGTCCATCTGCCAAGACGCAAGGTTCGACGCACAGGGTCACGCGACCTTGATAAGCCTCCCGGCTGGACGTAAATTTCACTGCGTTGCCCAACAGGTTCAGCAGTATCTGCCGCAGGCGGGTGGGGTCGGAAAGGATCCATCGCGGGAGTTGCGGAGAAACAAAGACCAAGAGCTCGACCGCTTTCGCGTTCGCCGCCGTGGCCATAAGTTGTGCCACGCCTTCCGCGATTTCACGCAGATGGGTGGGAATGAATTCAATCGCCAGCTTGCCGGCCTCGATCTTGGAGTAATCGAGAATGTCGTTGAGGATGGTCAGCAAAGCCAGCGAGGAGTTATGGATCGTTTCGAGCATGCGCTGCTGCGCCGGCTGGAGTTCCGTCTGCTGCAGGATGTCGACCATGCCGATCACGCCATTCATCGGGGTACGGATTTCGTGGCTCATGTTGGCCAGAAACTCCGACTTGGCACGGTTGGCGGCTTTTTCTGCATCTTCCGCCAGCCTGAAAACCGTCACATCCATCACCACACCATGCACATGGGTCGCTCGGCCATTGTCGTCTCGGTCCACCTCACCCAGAACGTGAATCCACACAACCCGGCCATCACTGGGGCGTCGGTAGGGGTGAATCATGTCGTATCGGGGTAACTCGCCCGCAACGGCCGCCAGAAAGTTGGCTAGCGTGGCCTCGGCAGCCGCCGGATCGGCCGCTGCGATGTTGACGTACCAGTCATCCATGATGTGGTAACGCTGTTCCGCCCTTGGAGGGTCGCCAAAAATGGCGACCGTGCGATCAGACGAGACATAAAACTCGCCGCTTTTCTCGATGTCGATGCTCCAATAGCCCGCGCGAGCCAATTCCATGGCCTGTTCTTTGAGATATTCAGCCTGAATAACCGCCTCTTCGACGCGCTTGCGATCGATGGCCACGGAGGCCAGACGGGCCGACTGTTCGATGAGCGCCAGATCCGCTTCACCAGGCGAGTGAATGTCAGGGTGATAGATGGCAAATGTGCCCAGCATCTGGCCCGACGATGAGAGAATCGGCTGTGACCAGCAGGATCCCAGGCCCGCTCTGGCGGCAAGCTCCTTGCAGGACGTCCAGTAGGGGTGCGTGGCGATGTCTTCAACGATGACACGCTGGCCCGTGAATGCGGCCGTTCCACAGGAACCCGCTCCCGGTCCGATTTCAATTCCGTTGATTGCCGAATTATAGAAATCAGGCAGGCTCGGTGCGATGCCGCCCCCGAGATGCTTGCCGTCACGGTCCAGCAGCAAGATGCTGCACAGCGTCGCCGGATTGAGTTTCTCCACGCCGAGCACAAGGGCTTCAAGCGTGCCGGAAAGCGACTCGTTTTCCGCGATCAGCTCCAGTATCCGGCTGCGAAAGACCTCATGCTGCTCGGCGCGCTTTCGTTCGCTGATATTGGTACGCACGGCGATGTACTGCTGCGGCTTGCCGTCCGCTCCCATGAACGCGGCGACGGTCGTGTCGACCCAGTAACGTGTGCCGTCCTTGGCGCGATTGCAGACTTCGGCACGCCATACGCCGCCTTGGCCAATCGTTTCATACATAGCGGTGAAGAACTCGCGCGAGTGATAACCGGAGTTCACCATCTTGTGATCCTGCCCGAGAATCTCCTCGCGGGAAAAGCCGCTGACCTCGACGAATTTATCGTTGCAGTAAGTGATGCGACCCTCGACATCCGACATGGTCACGATGGCATGCTGATCCAGCACGAATTTTTGTTGTTCAAGCTCGCTCAGTGCGCGTTGGGCCAGCGCGACGCTTTGCTGCAATTCGAGAGTCTTCCCGCGTACCAAGTCTTCAAGGTGCGCACGGTGGTGCTCCAGTTCCAGTTCAGTCGCCTTGCGCTCGGTGATGTCCGAAACGATTCCCGCCAAATAGGGATGGCCTGACCGCCAGATCGTCCGGCAGGTCACATGGACATTGCGCAGCGTCCCGTTCTTGTGCCGGTGCAGGGTATCAAAGCTCAGCGGCCCCGCGTCCATCATGGACTTAACGCGCGCAGCGGTGGTCGCCGGATCATGCTCACCCTGAACGTCGGCCAGCGTCAGGCGGGCATATTCTTCACGGCTGTAGCCTAGCGCTGCGCAGGCGGCGTCATTGAATTCGACGTAGGCGAGCGTTTCCATGTCGATCAGCAAAATGCCGTCGTTCGCCTGCGTCACGATGCTGCGGTAGATTTCATCGCGGTCGCCCAGCTTGATTTCCGCCAGCTTGCGCGCGGTAACATCCTGAATCGCGCCCTTGAGCGTCATGGGCTTGCCATCGTCATCGAACACGAAATCGCCATAAGCATCCACCCAGATGCGCTGACCATCACTCGGACGGATGACCTGATACTCGGCACGAAAGCGAGATCGCGTTTCAACGCACTGGCTATAGTAAGCGGTCATTTGCTGCTGAAACTCGGGAGCTATCAATTGACCCCAGGTTTCAATGGTTTTTATGTGGGAGGAATCGATTCCGAAAATCTCATCCAGCATGGGCGACGAGGTCCATGAACTGGATGCGATGTCGGTCACATACCAGCCGATACGTGCGATCCGCTGGGTTTCAGTCAGAGCGCGCTCGTTTTCGCGCAGCAGGATTTCCGCCTGCTTGCGCAGGGTGATGTCGCCAAATGTAATAACAGCGCCAACCACCTCCGCATTGACGTGCTGAGGATAGGACCGGTACTCGACCGGAAACGATGTGCCATCGCAGCGCCAAAACACTTCGTCGTCAGCGTAACTCCCCGCCCCCGCCCGGAAGGCCTTAAAAATCCGGCAGTCTTCGACAGGGAAGTGTGTTCCATCCGGGTACTTTGCGTGAATCTGGGCATGCATGTTCTTGCCGATTAATTCGGCCGAATCCGTGTATCCAAGCAGGCGGAGAGCGGAGGTGTTGCAGAAGGTACAGTTGCCGGCCACATCAATTCCGTAGATGCCTTCACCGGTGGAATTGAGAAGAAGACGCAATTTTTCCTGACTCGCAAAGGCAGCGGCCTCAACCTGCTTTCGTGCCGAAATATCTGCGCGAATGGAGATGTACTGCTCCGGTTTGCCGTTCGCACCCATGAAAGGAACGATGGTGGTCTGCAACCAGTAAAGGTGGCCATCCTTGGCCCGGTTGCAGACATCGCCATGCCAGACTTCGCCGTGCGCGACGGTTTCATACATCGCCTTGAAAAAGCCATGGGGATGCTCGCCCGAATTTATGAGCGCATGGTCCTGACCCATCAGTTCCTCGCGAGCATAACCACTGACTTCGGAAAACCTGTCGTTAACGTAAGTGATCTTGCCCCGCACATCAGTGGTGGCGACAATGGCGTGTTGATCCAGGGCGTATTTTTGCAACCGCAACTGTTCAAGCGCCCTGCTTGTATTCTCCAGAGACAGGCGGGCCGCAAATTCGCTGTCTCTCAAACTGAACTCCGACTGCTTTCGCCCGCTGATGTCTGAGTGCGTACCGATTAAACGCAGCGGCTTTCCCTCCGCGCAGCGACTGACCACCATGCCCCGATCAAGCACCCACTTGTAGCTGCCATCCTTGCAGCGGAAACGGTGTTCATTGGAATAGCTTGAAGTCTTACCGGCCAGATAGGCTTGTACGCTGGCGATGACCCCAGCCTTGTCGTCCGGATGAATGCGCGTCTCCCATTCAGCGAGACTATCGCCAAGTTCGCCTTCGGCATACCCGATCATGGCTTTCCAGCGCTTTGAGAAAAATACCGTGCCATTTGCGACGTCCCAATCCCACAGGCCGTCACCCGCGCCTTCAATGGCGAATTTCCAGCGAAACTCACTTTCCCGCAACTGGGATTGTGCCTCCAGAAGTTCTTTGGTTCGGGCGTTGACCGTGGCGTCAAGTTGCTCTTTTTGAGTCGCCAACTCGGTCATCATGCGGTGATGCTCAATCAGGCGTTGAATACGGGCAAACAACTCTTCGGGGAGCGCCGGTTTGGCGACGTAATCGTCGACGCCAATGGCGAAGAGTTCGGTACGCAGGGAGATATCGCCCGAAGCCGTTAACGCCACGATCGGAATATCGCCCCCTATGCCACCCATGCCACCCATGCCGCGCAGATGCCTGGCGAGATCAACACCGCTCATGCCGGAACCCAGCTGGTTGTCGGTCAGCACAAGGTCGTAGCGACGCTGCTCAATGGCGACGAGAGCTTCCTCCGCGGTGGCAAACCAGTCTGCCAAAAACCCCTTGTCGGCAAGCAGCGCCACCATCAGCTTGGCTTGAGCGAGCGAATCTTCGACATACAGAATGCGTCCCGGCTGAGGGCCGGACTGAATGGACAGGGAGGAAGTTGGCATGACGCTTACCCCGGGGATTTAGTGACCGGCCTGTTCAAGCTGCTTGAGCAGGTCTTCCATGTGCGTGCCGATTTCCAGACCTTCGTCATACAGCGCTCGCGCTTGACTTGACGCCCGCTGGATCATCTCAGCCAGTTCCTCTTCTTGCGAATGGGTAATGCCGAGGGTCAGGATGCTGCGTTCGAAGTTCCTCTGCAAATCCTGAAATATCTGACTGCTTTTTACGCCCTGATTTCGATGGCGCTGCTCAATGCCCTGCAACGCTTTGCGGGTGCTTGCGGTTAAGTTGCTGAGTACGGCGTGCTGTCGGGTTATCGCCGCCGCACTGTCAAGCGAGGCCACTCGGGCGTCTGCGCCTTCGGCCAGCCAGGCCAGGTTGTCTTTCATGCGTCCGTGACGCTCCGGATCGTCGCGGGCGCTGCTTTTGACAATGATGGTGATGCGCTCATAGCTGCATGAGATGCGCGAGCCAAATTCAAACAGCCGGCCATGCGTGGACATCGTCGTGAGCACGGACTCTTCGAGCGGAGAGCAGGGGCCGCTAGCGCCCAGGGACACACGGCCCTGCTGGCCACGGAGTTGCACACTGGCCTCCAGTCCATACGCACCCAGGGTATTCATCACTTCGCGACAGAGTGATGCGTAGTCAGCGCAACCAAAGCTGGTGCGCAAAAACTGCAGCACGCCGCCAATTTCAGCAGCACTGGTCATCGCCGTCATTGCTGTAGAAAAAGCGTTTGAGAGATCGCTTTTCAGCCGGCGGCGCTCGGCGTAGCTCGCCAATTCCAGCTTGATCTTCGAGCGCAGCTCTTCGGCCGATACCGGCTTGGTCAGGTAATCATCACCGCCTGCTTCATATCCGGCCAGCCGGTCTTCGTCGCTGACCCTCCCGGACAGAAACAAAACCGGCAGCTCGCCGATCGAATGATCATCGCGCAGCGCCCGACACACCTCGTAGCCGGACATGCCCGGCATCTCCACATCAAGCAGCACCAGATCCGGAGGGGCTTCCGCCAGGGAATCCAGCGCGGCCTGACCACTGCTAACGTGCCGTACGTCATAATCAACGGCCAGCATTTCTGCGACTACAATGGCGGCGAAGTCGTCATCTTCGACGAGTAGTATTTTTGGTTTATTACTCACAGGGCATCCTCTATGTTGATGATTTGGCACATCTGCCATAGTAGGCGTCCTCATCAAGATTCACCATTAGCCAAATAGCTAGTAGCCAAGTGGCTAGGTGACTAGGGGCTAAGTGACTATCGGTGCCGCGAGTTTACTTGTGTCTATTTCTGATCATATTCAGCAGTGTTTTGAGGCGCTTTCACCCCGGCAGCGAGATATCTCGTTATTGTTGGTCGAAGGGATGACCAACGTGGATATCGCACAGCGCCTGGGTGTGACCGTGCACACCATCAAGGCGCATCGCGCTGAAATCATGCGGCGGATGGAAGTCGGCTCATTTGCGGAACTGGTGACCCAGCTTCGACGTCTGCATCCCGCCGGGGCGCGACCGGCCCCGGTTGCATCGGGGCCACTGCGCATTATCGTTGTGGAAGACGATCCATGGTATCGGGAGTACCTGACCGACAATCTGAACGCGCACGAATTCGCGGCGGCCGGGGTGGCCGACGGCGCGGAGTTCTGGGCTGCGTGGAAAGCACAACCGGCTGACATCGTCATTCTTGATATCGAATTGGGATCTGATCTGGAGGACGGCCTTGCCATCGCCTCCAATCTACGCGCAAGCAGTTGCTGCGGTATCGTCATGGTGACCGCACGAGGTGCGATGGACGATCGGCTAACAGGGCTGGGTATCGGCGCTGACGCCTATTTTTCCAAACCGGTAAACATCAATGAATTGGCGATAACCCTTACCAACCTTGGAAGCCGACTACGGTGATGCACAGCGGCAGCAGGCTTCACCGACGGTGGCGCGTCGACTTTTTGGTGGTTGCAGCGGCGAGCAACTCCGGCGCTCGAATGCGGCCATCACCCCCCAGAGTTTCTAGTTGAGATGCTTCAGGTTCAGCAGGTCGGCGGCTGTGTCGGGTCAATACACGCTCTGTTTGCAATCGGTTGTATATTTTCATAATATACGCAGATGATTGACTTGGCGAAGATCACCGGCTTCGAGTGGGACGACGGCAACGTTCGAAAAAACGAGAAGCATGGCGTCTCCACGGCAGAGGCAGAGCAGATATTCTTCAATGATCCGTTGCTGCTCTTGACTGATGTACTGCATAGCCAACGTGAGCCGCGTTTTCACGCACTGGGCAAGACTGACGAGGGGCGACTGCTGCACATCACCATCGCCTTGCGCCACGCTGGCAGCTTGATTCGAGTGATTTCGGCACGGAGCATGCACCGAAAGGAGAGAACGATATATGAGCAAGCAACTTAAGGTGGTTCCAGAGTTCACCAATGAAGCGCAGGAACGGGCTTTTTGGGAGAAAAACGACTCCACCGATTATCAAGACTGGTCGAAGGCTAAACGCGTCGTGCTACCCAACTTGAAGCCAACAACGAAAACCATTTCTTTGCGTCTGCCTCAGCATTTGCTGGATTCAATCAAGGCGGCAGCAAATGCGCGGGACGTGCCTTATCAATCGCTGATAAAAGTTTGGCTACAAGAAAAGCTGCATAGCCACTAAGGTTGCAAGCGGATGCCTGTTCCATAACCCGGAAAGCTGCCGCACTTCGCCATGCCCGTTACACTTACATCACAAACTTCGTATAGCCGCAATTTCTAGCGCGTAAGCCACGCTGCGGCGACGAACAACACCAGCAACACCGCCGCGTAGGTTTTCCACGGTCGCTCCGTTTCTGCGTAAGGGTCGGTCAGGGCGCTCTCCGAACCCTCAGGCAACTGTGCCAGTTGCGTGAGCGAGGTGCCGAAGGGGATGTTGATGCGCGCCCGGGCATTGACCGCCCAGCCGTTGGCATCCAGCAATGGGCCGAGATTGCGGCTGCGCAGCTTGAACCACGCCAGCACCACGGCCGGGCCGGAAATCAGCAGCAGCAGACCGACAACGGCCAGCGGCATCTGCCACCACTTGAGGCCCAGCAAGCCGGTGACCACTGATGCGGCGGCCGTGCCGATGGCACCGACAGCGAGACCAATGGCAGCGAAGATGCCGGCAAACTTGCCGACGTCGAAGGCTTGCTGCGCGGGCGGCTTGGCCGGCGGCGCGTCGACTGTCTTGACGGCCGTGGCGGCGGTTTCGGCAAGCTTGCCCTCGACGGCACTGGCTTTGCTGGCGGCAAGCTTTTGCAACTGCTCGGCCACCATGCGCGCGAGCTTTTTGTAGGGCGACCAGAAGGCCTGGCGCAGGCTGATCGGGTGGTCGACGATTTTGGTGATGGTGGCGTCCCAGTCGCGGCCCTGGCGGTCGTAAAACACGCCGTTGCGACCGGCCATGAGTTGATCCGAATCGCCGGCGGTGAAGGCGGCGGCGATGGTCTGTTTGGCGCCATTGCGTGCGCAGTCGCAATACACCAGGCAGATGCGCGAGAGTCCGGCCAGCGCCGCGTGCTTGCCGGCGTCACTGACCGCGATGCAGAGTTCGGCGGCGCGGCCGTCGAGGTAGAGCGTGCCGATCTGGAAGGTGGCCCACTGCTGGCTGCCCGGCTGGCGCGTGTAGAAATCGCGGAAGGCGACGAAGTTGTTCGACAAGGGCAGCAGATCGCGCACGTAGCGCGCCAGGCGCTCGAGGTCACGCACGGCTTCGGCTTCCGGCGGCAGGCCTGCAGGCTTGGCCGCCTGCCAGGCGCTGAACACCGCCAGCTGATCCTGCACCGCCAGCCAGTCGGACTCGGACAGGCCGGGACGTGCGCCGAGCAGGGGCACCACCACGGTCTCGCGGAAGGCGCCGATGCGGTTGGCCCAGGCCGGGTTGATGCCGGAGTCGATGCCGGCGCCGAGCGGCACCGTAGCGCTGGCGCCGACTCTTGCCAGCGGCAGGGCGGCGATGTCGGCGTGGCTATTGGTCAGGGCCGCCGTGCCAAGGGCCTTGAAGCTGTCGTCGGAGGCATTCATCGCATCTTCGGCGCGCGCATCGAAGGCGGCGAGGCGGCAGCGGACGAAGAAGTCGTCGAGCTTCTCGCGCACGGCGCCGAGAGCGGCGCAGGCGGCTTCGGTGGCGTCGCCCAGGGGCCGGGCCGACGCACCGGCGGCTTCC
>CAJAWW010000290.1 GCA_903946745.1 uncultured beta proteobacterium | reverse complement strand
CGAATGGCTCGACCGCGAGGGCTGTATCGAAAAACGCGATGCCAGTTCCAATCTCGGTGGCACCATGCGGCTGGGGGCACAACGCTGCCCGGTTACCGCCGGCACCCGTGCTGCCGCCAGTTATGGCACTGAGGTAAATGAACGGCATCGCCATCGCTATGAGGTCAATAACGCTTATGTGCCGCGTCTTGAAGCGGCCGGGCTGGTGATTAGCGCGCGCACGCCGACTGAAAACCTGCCCGAGATGATGGAACTGCCGGAAAGCCTGCACCCGTGGTTCGTCGGCGTGCAGTTCCACCCCGAATTTACGTCCAATCCGCGCACCGGCCACCCGTTGTTTATTGCCTACGTCAAGGCGGCACTGGCTGGGCGGGAAAATCGTTCATGAAGCTTTGTGGATTTGAGGTTGGGCTCGACAAGCCACTGTTTCTCATCGCCGGCCCCTGTGTGATCGAATCGCGGCAGCTGGCGCTGGATACCGCCGGCCAGTTAAAAGAAATTTGCCGTAGTCTGGGCGTCGACTTTATCTACAAGTCATCCTACGACAAGGCCAATCGTAGCTCGGGAAAATCCTTTCGCGGGCTGGGCATGGAAACCGGGCTGGATATTCTGGCCGAGGTCAAAAAGCAGATTGGCGTGCCGGTGCTGACCGATGTGCATGCGGAACATGAAGTCGCTGCCGTTGCGGCAGTCGTGGATGTGCTGCAAACCCCCGCTTTCCTCGCCCGGCAAACCGATTTCATTCAGGCGTGCGCGGCATCCGGCAAGCCGGTGAATATCAAGAAGGGGCAGTTCATGGCGCCCGGCGACATGGTGCACGTGGTCGCCAAGGCGAAAGAAGCCAACCATGGCGCGGACACCATCATGGTGTGCGAACGTGGCGCATCGTTTGGTTATAACAATCTAGTTTCCGACATGCGCAGTCTTGCCATCATGCGCGAGACTGGCTGCCCGGTGGTGTTCGATGCCACGCATTCCGTGCAACTGCCGGGCGGGCAGGGGGCGACCAGTGGCGGTCAGCGCGAGTTTGTCCCGGTGCTGGCACGGGCTGCGGTGGCGGTGGGAGTTTCCGGTTTATTCATGGAAACGCATCCCGATCCCGCCAAGGCGCTGTCGGATGGCCCCAATGCCTGGCCGCTAGGGCACTTGCGCGAACTGCTGGAAACACTTTTGGAACTCGATGCCGTGGCTAAGCGGGTTATGCGCCGCGGCGTTGCACTGTAACTTTTTTAATTCTTACCGAGGTCATTTATGAGTGCAATCGTTGATGTCGTCGCCCGCGAGATTCTGGATTCACGCGGCAATCCAACCGTTGAGGCCGACGTGCTTCTCGAGTCCGGTGTCATGGGTCGTGCCGCAGTGCCTTCGGGCGCATCGACCGGCTCGCGTGAGGCGATTGAGTTGCGTGATGGTGACGCGCACCGCTACATGGGCAAGGGCGTGCAGCAGGCGGTTGAAAACGTCAATACCGAAATATCCGAAGCCATTATTGGGCTGGACGCCGAAGAGCAGGCGTTTATTGACAAGGCCATGATCGAACTGGATGGCACCGACAACAAGTCGCGTCTGGGTGCCAATGCCATCCTCGCGGTCTCCATGGCGGTGGCCAAGGCGGCCGCCGAAGAGGCTGGTTTGCCGCTCTACCGTTACTTCGGGGGTTCCGGGCCGATGATGATGCCGGTGCCGATGATGAATGTCATCAACGGCGGCGCGCATGCCAACAATAATCTGGATATTCAGGAATTCATGATTCTGCCGGTCGGCAGCAAAAGCTTCCGTGAGGCGCTGCGCTGTGGTGCCGAGGTGTTCCATCACCTGAAAAAACTGGTCGACAAAAAAGGCTACCCAACCACTGTGGGCGATGAGGGTGGTTTTGCCCCTAATGTGGCCGGCAATGACGAAGCCATCGAACTGATCCTCAAAGCCATCGAAACCGCCGGCTACACGCCAGGGCAGGATGTGGTGCTGGGGCTTGATTGCGCCAGTTCCGAGTTCTACAAAGATGGCAAGTACATTTTGGCTTCAGAAAAGTTGGAGCTGAGTTCGGAGGGTTTTGCCGACTATCTGGGCACGCTGGCTTCCAAGTACCCCATCATCAGCATCGAAGACGGCATGGCCGAGGCAGACTGGGCGGGCTGGAAGGTGCTCACCGACAAGCTGGGCAAGACTGTGCAGATTGTGGGCGACGACTTGTTTGTCACCAACCCGAAAATTCTGCGCGAAGGCATCCAGAAGGGTGTCGCCAACTCGATTTTGATCAAGATCAACCAGATCGGTACGCTCACCGAAACTTTCGCTGCGGTCGAGATGGCGAAACGCGCTGGCTACACCAATGTCATTTCGCATCGCTCGGGCGAAACTGAAGATTCGACCATTGCCGACATTGCTGTGGGTCTCAACGCCATGCAGATCAAGACCGGGTCGCTCAGTCGTTCGGATCGTATTGCCAAATACAACCAGTTGCTGCGCATTGAGGAAGACCTTGGTGATACCGTCGGCTATCCGGGGCTGGATGCCTTCTACAACCTGCGTAAGTAATCCGGGGTCGTGAACTGGCCGACGCTGGTGCTGGCCGTGCTCATTGCCCTGCTGCAATATCCGTTGTGGCTGGGCAAGGGGGGGTGGCTCCGGGTTTGGGAGCACGACCGGAATTTGCAGGCGCAAAAAGAGTTCAACCAGAAACTTGAGCAACGCAACGCCGGGCTGGACGCCGAAGTGCGCGATCTCAAGGCGGGCTATGAGGCCATCGAAGAACGCGCCCGCTATGAACTCGGCATGATCCGCGACGGCGAGGTTTTCGTATTGGTGCCACAAAAGAACACGGGTAGCGGCAGTCGATGACTGACAAGCCCGACGGGCGTCTGGCGCAGTGGGCAGCAATGTTTTTGCGCTCCCAGAAGCTGGACGCGACGAACATCTCACCCGCAATCAGTATTGTTGATGAAACCGGGTTGACCGTCTCGGCCAATGCCTTGCTGCAGTCGGTGGATGATGGCGGTGTGCCGTTGTTTGTGACCGGGCATCTGAAGCAGATTGCGCAAGACAACGGCATTGAAGTTGCTGCGCACTGGACGCCCAATGAAATCATAGCGGCGCTCCGGGGCAAACGCGTCCGGGACTGATTTTAGGCACCACAATCGTACCCGGCTGCTACCATAGCTGCTTTGTTCATTTTATTTTTCCGGAGCTTTCTCTATGAAAATCGCCAACAACGTCGCTGATTTGATCGGTAACACCCCGCTGGTGCGCCTGAACCGGATGAGTGCCGGCGTTGACGCGACCATCGCGCTCAAGCTCGAATTTTTCAACCCGGCACATAGCGTCAAGGATCGTATTGCCGCTTCGATGATTGATGCGGCCGAGAAGGCCGGCAAAATCAAGGCGGACACCATCATTCTTGAAGCGACCTCTGGCAACACCGGCATCGGCCTGGCCATGGTTGCCGCCGCGCGGGGTTACAAGGCGGCTTTTGTCATGCCAGAAACTATGAGCCGTGAGCGCAAGCTTATTCTCAAAGCCTACGGTGCCGAACTGATTTTGACACCCGGCCCCGAGGGCATGCCGGGTGCGATCCGCAAGGCGGAGGAAATGGCTGCTGCCGATTCGCGCTACTTCATCCCGCAGCAGTTCGACAACCCGGCCAACCCGGAGATTCACCGTCGCACCACGGCGGAGGAAATCTGGGCAGATACCGATGGCAAGGTCGATATTTTCGTTGCTGGCATTGGCACCGGCGGAACGATTACCGGTGTGGGTGAAGTGCTGAAAGCTAAAAATCCGGGGGTTCAGGTCATTGCCGTTGAGCCTGATGCGAGCGCGGTACTTTCCGGCGAACCGCGTGGGCCGCATCCGCTTCAGGGCATCGGTGCCGGCTTTGTACCGGCGATTCTCAATACCAAAATCTACGATGAGGTCGTCCGGGTTAAAAATGATGATGCATTGAAAACCGCACGCCATCTGGCCACCGGCGAAGGGTTGCTGGTGGGTATTTCCTCGGGTGCTGCGGTGTGGGCAGCACTTGAGGTTGCCAAACGACCCGAAAATACGGGCAAGTTGATTGTCGTGATTATTCCGTCGTTCGGTGAGCGCTACCTTTCAACGGTGCTGTATCAGCATCTGGAGGTGTGACCCGATCGGTCGGCTGCGTTTGACAGACGTTGTGGTGCTGAATTTACCTTGAATATCACCATCCTCCGGCGCGTATTGGCCGGCCTCGCGGTTTTGATGCTGTCGGTCATGGGGCTGACCATTTTCAGCGCGCTGCAGATTCATGAAAATGGAATCTCCAGCGAGCAGCATCGTTTGCATTCGTTACGGCTGGCAGTCGAACTGCTGCAAAGTTCGGAAGATCTCACCCGAATGGCGCGCAGCTATGTGGCGACGGGTAACCCGGAGTATGAGCGCCGGTATGTTGAAATTCTCGATATCCGCAACGGCAAGTCGCCGCGGCCGCATGATTATCCGCTGACCTACTGGCACCTTGCAGGTGCGGGCAAGGCACCTCCGCTTGCATTGGATGCCGCCGTTCCGTTGCAGGAACTGATGCGGCGCGAAGGCTTCAGTGATGTCGAGTTTGGTTTGTTGCGACAGTCACAGGCTAATTCGGATCAACTGGTGGCACTTGAAAGGCAGGCCTTTGCGGCGATAAAAGGCTGGTTTGATAATGGCCGTGGTGAGTTTGTCGTGGCACGCAAACCAGATCGCGCGTTCGCAACCACCTTGCTCTATGGCGAAGAATACATGGACGCCAAAGCGCGCATCATGGCACCGATTCAGCAATTCATCGATGCCATCGAGGATCGTACCAATACGGAATTGATGGCGATCCAGTCGGCATTGCAGCGGCGTATCGTCCTGTTGATGGCGTTAGTGGTGGCGGCCTTGTTGTGTGTGTTTGCCGTGATTCTG
>CAJAWW010000289.1 GCA_903946745.1 uncultured beta proteobacterium | reverse complement strand
CTTCTGTGGCGTCACGGAACACCAACCATGCGTGGTGACAATAACGAGCGGCTGACCATTCTCTCGGAGGCCGAAAAATCCGCGCTCTACGGCATTCCCGAATTCGACGACTTCCAGCGTATTGAGTTTTTTGCCATGACCGACGCTGAACGCTCCTTGGCTCTGCAGCGCAGGGGCATCGTGAAGCAGATTTATTGCTTGCTACAAATTGGCTACTTCAAAGCCAAGCAAGCATTCTTTCAGTTCCCCTTGGATGAGGTTCCGCCTGCGGATGTGCGCTGGCTCATGCACGGCGCCGCCAGGCAGGGGCAAGTAAGTCCATTGGACCTGTCATTCACTGAAAATGTTCATTTGTTTCGCCGCGCCCAGCCTCAGTCAGGCGCTTTCCCCCCCCCAGTAAGCCCGCGAAAACGTAAGCGGTGGTTCGCGCAACTATTACAAAAGGCGGATTCAAGTCTGAAGTGCAACAGCGTTATGACGAGAGTGTAGCTGGTTCATAAAAACCTCGTGTGGCGTTTTGAAGCCGAGGCATTTTCTGGGACGATGGTTAAGGTGGTGCATGGCGAGCTTGATGTCCTTTTTCGTAATGGCATGAAACTGCATTTTCTTCGGAAAGAACTGACGAATGAGACCGTTCATGTTTTCGTTGGCACCCCGTTCCCAGGACGCATAGGGATGGGCGAAGAAGAAGTCGGCCCCAAGTTGTTTAGCGATCCGCTCGTGCTGGGCGAACTCTTTGCCGTTGTCGGTCGTCAGCGTATGAACACAGTCCGCAAAAGGCGTCAGCATGGAGATCATCGAGTCAGCGACAGCCTGCGCAGTCTTGAACGGAATGTGCGCGATGATCGAGTAGCGAGACGTACGTTCGTTGAGCGTGACCAACGCTTGCTTCTGTCCGGCGCCGATCACGAGGTCGCCCTCCCAGTCACCGAAACGTCCGCGCTCGGCCACGATAGCAGGGCGCAACTCAATCGAGACTTGGTTGGGAATGGTGCCGCGTCGCTCACGACCGCCATATCGCTTGCGTCGGATCTTCTGGCAACGCAGGGCACGATGCAAGGAACCACCGGCACGCTTGTCGGCATAGATGCGCTGGTAGATGCTCTCGTGGCTGACGGTGGGTCCCCCGTTTGCCTTGAGATGTCCAGAAATTTGCGCCGGACTCCATGTTTCGTGAAGTCGGGCATCAACAACCACCCACGTCTCAGCTGCGATGCGACGGCCGTTTTCACGGAGTTGCATGCGATCTCGTGAGAACGTTTGCGCTTGCTTTGGCCGATATCCGCGTTCGCCGCGATTTCGTTTCATCTCCCGGCAAATGCTTGATTTGTGGCGGTTCATTACTCTGGCGATGCCGCTTTGGTCATATCCGGCTTTGGCAAGGATCGCAATCTGGTACCGTTCGTTTTGGGTGAGGTGTGTGTAGGTCATTCTGGGCAACTTTGACTTGGCGGTCGAGGGGCTCGGATGCTAACGCATCTCGCCCACCCAACCTGTTAATCAGAGTTGCACTTCGAATTTGAACTCGCGCATATTTTGTCGCTCACGCCGGCCGAGGCAAAACTCGCCATTTCATTGAGGAAGGCGCAAGACGCCTGCAGCAGCGGGTAGGCCAGTGCGGCACCGGTGCCCTCCCCCAGCCGCAGCCCAAGATCGAGTAGCGGTTCAACCTTGAGCCATTCGTGCTGGTGTCGATGCCCGGCTTCGCCGGAGCGATGCGCAAACACGCAGTAATCGAGAATGGCCGGTGCCAGACGATGCGCGACCAAGAGGGCGCTGGTGACAATGAACCCGTCGATCAGCAGCACCATGCGGTGCCGCGCCGCTTCCAGCATCGCCCCCGCGAGCATTGCGATTTCAAAACCACCAAAGCGCGCCAGCACGGCCAGCGCATCGTCGCGCGGGCCGGTGTAAAGCGCCAGTGCCTGCTCCAGCAGGGCGCGCTTGCGTGCCACGCCGGCATCATCCAGACCGGTGCCCCGGCCCACCACATCGATCAGCGGTAATCCGGTCAGGCAATGCGTCAAGAGTGAGGCCGAAGCAGTGTTGCCAATGCCCATTTCACCGAAGCCGATGACATTGCAGCCCCCGGCGGCAATGCGCGCCACGACATCGATGCCATTTTGCAGTGCCTGCTGACACTGCGCAGCGGACATGGCCGCGCCAGCAAGATAATTTGCCGTGCCGCCAGCGTCGACTTTTGCGTCCACCAAATCTGCACGCACACCGAAGTCATGCGCCACGCCCGCATCCGCTACCTTTAGCGTCATGCCACTGCTCCGCGTCAGGACGTTGATAGCCGCATTACCAGCGAGAAAGTTTTCTACCATCTGCCAGGTCACTTCCTGCGGGAATGCAGAAACACCGACCTTCGCTGCGCCATGATCGCCGGCGCAAACCAGAATGTGCGGCGCGATCAGTTGCGGTTTTGCCGTGTTCTGAATCAGCGCCATTTGCAACGCCAAATCTTCGAGTCGCCCAAGACTACCTACCGGCTTGGTTTTTCCATCGATAACAGCCTGAAACTCGGCCGCACGAGAACGATCCAGCGACGAAACTGAAAAAATAATGGGAGACATAACGGGGGACATAACGGGGGACATCCATGCTTCCTTTCAAGGGGCAGCGCCAGCACTGCCAAAGGTGCTGGAGCCATCGCGGATTATACGGGGCGGTCGTGCTACCCTTTGCCGCATGACAGTGGAACTTATCCTTGGCGGCGCCCGCTCGGGCAAGAGCGCACTGGCGGAACGCCGTGCCGTTGAATCCGGGCTTGAGGTCGTCTATATCGCCACCGCCAGCCTCAGTGACAGCGACACCGAGATGGCCGCACGCATCGCTCACCATCGCACACGCCGCCCCCCACAGTGGCTCACCGTAGAGCAGCCGCTATACCTCGCTGCCGCGCTACTCAAAGAAGCGGCGGCCGACCGCATCCTGCTGGTCGATTGTTTGACGCTCTGGCTGACCAACCTGTTGCTGGGTCCGGGGCTGGAACCGGAACGCGGCACCCTGCTCAATGCCCTGCCGACGTTGCCCGGCCGCATCTTGCTGGTCAGTAACGAAGTCGGCTGCGGCATCGTGCCGATGAACGAACTCGCACGCCGCTTCGCCGATGAACAGGGCCGCCTCAATCAGGCCGTGGCGGCTACATGCGAACGGGTCACGCTGGTCGCGGCCGGTTTGCCGCTGGAACTCAAACCAGCGTAGCAAGCCGGTCGCCTAACGCCGCTTCGACGGCATTGGCCAAGCGATTGAGGTCAGCTTCGCGGCGGGCGCGGAAATCTACCGCTGCCAACTCCCTCGCACCCGCCCATGCAAGCAACGCCGTCAGTGCCGCGGGGTGATCGAACACACCATGGCAGTAGGTGGCAAAAATCGCATTGTCGGCACTCAGAACACCGTCGCTTCGACCATCGAGCTGCGCCGACGGTTGCGCCAGTGCCGCGCCGCGTGTGATGCCCATATGGATCTCGTAACCTTCAACCGGCGGCGCACCCGGCAGCATCAACGTACCCGCAACAGTGCGCAACTGCTTTTCCGCTTCGAGCACGGTTTCGCAATCCAGCAGGCCCAGCCCCGTGCTGCTGGCCGGCACACCTTCCAGTCCCATTGGGTCGTGAAGCAGATGACCGAGCATCTGGAATCCACCACAAATGCCGATCAGCTTTCCACCGTAACGCAGATGACGCTTCAGCGTGATATCAAAACCCTGTTCGCGCAGCCAGCCGAGATCGGCCTGTACCGATTTCGAACCGGGCAGCACCACTAGATCACACGCGGGCAAGACCTCGCCGGCACCAACCCAGCGAAAGTTCACCTGTGGGTGCAGACGCAATGGATCGAGATCGTTGTGATTAGAGCAGCGCGGGTAGGCGATGGCCACTACCTTGAGCGCCGCATCGGGTTTGTCTGCGACCGTCGTGGCGATGGCATCCTCGGCGTCGAGCATCAGCCCGTGCAGATAGGGCACCACGCCCAGCACCGGCTTGCCGGTGCGTGCTTCCAGCCAGTCGAGCCCCGGCTGCAGCAAACCAATATCGCCGCGAAAACGATTGATGACAAAACCCTTGATGCGCGCCTGCTCACAGGCCGACAAGAGTTCCAGCGTGCCGACCAGATGGGCAAACACGCCGCCCTTGTCGATATCCGCCACCAGAATCACGGGGATATCAGCAGCCTCGGCAAAGCCCATATTGGCGATATCGCGGTCGCGCAGATTGATCTCGGCCGGACTGCCGGCACCTTCCACCAGTACGCAGTCGAATTCGGCAATGAGACGCCGCCAGCTTTCCATCACCGCCGCCATTGCCACCGGTTTGTAGGCGTGGTAGTCGCGGGCATCCAGCGTGTCGATGGCATGACCGTGAATGATGACCTGCGCGCGCCGGTCGGTGGTTGGCTTTAGTAGCACCGGATTGAAATCAATGCGTGGCGGCACGCCGGCGGCCAGTGCCTGCAATGCCTGGGCACGACCGATCTCGCCGCCATCGGTGGTCACTGCCGAGTTAAGCGCCATATTCTGCGGCTTGAAGGGTGCCACACGCACGCCACGGCGGGCGAGGATGCGGCACAGCGCGGCCACCAGCGTGGTTTTGCCGGCATCCGACGTACACCCTTGAATCATCAGCGCACGAATGTTGCGCGTCGTCACCGGTAGAATCTCGTTTCTTCCATTGCCCGATTATCCCATCGTGGCTTCCTCATCCATGTTCCTGTTTGCATTGCCGCTCGGCCTGCTGCTCGACCGCCTGCTCGGCGAGCCGCGGCGCTGGCATCCGCTGGTGGGTTTCGGCCGCGCCGCTGATGCGCTTGAACGCACGTTGCGCAACGGCGCACCGGGTCATGCTCCGGGACATCCATTCGGCAACCGGCTCTCCGGCACGGTTGCCTGGGCCTTGCTGGTGTTACCGCTGCCGCTGCTGTTTGCTGCGCTGTTGGCCGCACTGCCGTGGCCGGCGGCACTCGCGGGGCACGCGCTGTTGCTGTGGTGCGCGCTCGGCGGCCGCAGTCTGGCGGAACACGCCCGCGCCGTAGCAACGCCGCTGGCGGCGAACAACCTCGATGAAGCGCGTCGTCGCCTCGGCTGGCTGGTATCGCGCCAGACCCATACATTAACCCCCGACGAAATCGCTCGCGCCACGCTCGAAACCACGCTAGAGAACGGCAACGACGCCATCTTTGGCGCACTCTTCTGGGCGGCGCTGCTCGGCGGCCCCGGCGCGCTGGCGTTTCGTTTCGCCAACACGCTGGATGCCATGTGGGGCTACAAAGATTCGCGGCGCATTTATTTTGGCTGGTGCGCAGCGCGTGCCGACGACCTGCTGAACCTGATTCCCGCCCGGCTCACCGCACTCACTTACGCGCTGCTGGGGCGCACCCTGCAAGCACTGCGCTGCTGGCACACGCAGGCACGCGCTTGGGCGAGCCCCAACGCCGGGCCGGTGATGGCGGCCGGTGCGGGTGCGCTGAATGTCTGCCTTGGCGGCGCGGCCGTGTATCACGGTCAGACCGAAGAGCGGCCGTTGTTGGGCTGCGGTGCCGTGCCGACCAGCGCCGACATCGATCGTGCGCTGACGCTGGTGGCGCGCGGCAGTGTGCTGTGGGGCACCGTTGCACTGCTCGCTGCGGGTTGGGGAATCTCACATGCTTGAACACGGCGGCCGCCTGCGCGAAGCCGCGCGGCAGTGGAACATTCCGCTGGCTGACTGGCTTGATCTTTCCACCGGTATCGCACCGTGGTC
This sequence comes from uncultured beta proteobacterium, assembly GCA_903946745.1. Taxonomy (GTDB): domain Bacteria; phylum Pseudomonadota; class Gammaproteobacteria; order Burkholderiales; family Rhodocyclaceae; genus CAJAWW01. The sequence goes on along the minus strand of CAJAWW010000289.1, from coordinate 2,868 downwards.
TTACCCGGTGCAGATCAGTGCCGACGCGTGGCAGCGTCTGCCGGAAGATGACGATGCGCTGGTCGCCAGCGCCGCCGCGTATTACCGCCACGCATGCCATCACACATCACCGCTGCCACTGCCACTGCCCGGGTCGCAGGCCGCGATTCAATGGTTGCCGCGCCTCATTGCACCGGGGCGGGTGGTGCTGCCGGCGAACACTTACGGCGAATATGCCCCGGCCTGGCGCGCCGCCGGCCATCAGGTCAGCACCGTGCCGTTTGCGGCGCTGCTGGACAAAACCCTTGATGCCGAAGTCATCATGCTGGCCAACCCCAACAATCCGACCGGCGACTGTTTCGCTGCGGCGGCGCTGGCAGCACTCGCCAACCAGCAGGCACAACGCGGTGGCTGGCTCATTATTGATGCGGCCTTTGGCGATGCGCAGCCGGTGCAACTTCCCTCATCGTCCAGCGTTATTCTTCTACATTCGCTGGGCAAATTTTTTGGCCTCGCCGGCGCGCGCGTGGGCTTTTGCTGCGCCCCGCCCACGCTGCAAAATGCGCTGGCTGCTGCGCTAGGGCCTTGGGCGCTGGCGAACCCCAGCCGGCAGGCAGCGATGCAGGCTTTGTCTGACACCACATGGCAGGCCGCGCAACGTCAGCGCTTGGCCGAGGCCAGCACCCGACTGTCCGGCCTCTTGAGGCAACACGAGCTGCCCAATTGCATCGGCGGTACATTATTTTGTTACGCGCCCACCGCACAGGCCGCCACACTGCACGCCCATTTCGCTCAGCGCGGTATTCTGCTGCGCCGCTTCGATCACCCTCCGGCCGTGCGTTTCGGCCTGCCCGGCAATGCAAGCGACTGGCAGCGGCTGGAAGCAGCACTCTCTGAATGGAATGCTCCATGATGCGTATTTTTGTCACCGTGTTCATCAGCCTCGGCCTCGCCACCGCGCAGGCCGAGATCAGCGTCATTGACGACACGGGTGCCACCGTGCGGCTGACCGCCCCAGCACGCCGCATTGTCAGCCTTGCGCCGCATGTGACTGAATCATTGTTCGCCGCCGGTGCTGGGGCGGTGATCGTCGGCACCGTCGAGCACAGCGACTACCCCGAAGCCGCGCTGAAACTGCCGCGCGTCGGCGGCTACTCGCGGCTTGATCTGGAAGCCGTGGCCGCCTTGCGCCCCGATCTGGTGATTGCCTGGCAAAGCGGTAACGCCAACGCGCATCTCGAACGCCTGCGCGCACTGGGTTTGCCGATTTACTTATCGCAACCGGGACGCATCGAGGATATTGCCCGTAGCCTGGAAAACTTTGGCCGGCTTGCCGGTACTGAAACCGTGGCACGACAGGCCGCCCAAAGCTTCCGCGCCCGTCACGCCGCCTTGCAACAACGCTACGCCAATCGCGCGCCGGTGCGGGTGTTCTATCAGGTCTGGCGGCAACCGCTCACTACCATTGGCGGCAAGCAGATCATCAGCGATGCCATTCGACTCTGCGGCGGCATCAATGTGTTTGGCGATCTGACAGCACTGGCACCCATCGTTACCGCCGAGGCGGTGCTGGCGACCAACCCCGAAGCCATCATCGCCAGCGGTATGGGCGAAGAACGCCCCGAATGGCTGGACGACTGGAAACGCTGGACACAACTCACCGCCGTCACCCGCAGTAATCTGTTTTTCATCCCGCCGGCGCTGATTCAGCGCCACACCCCGCGCCTGCTCGACGGCACCGAAAAGTTGTGCGCGCATCTCGATACTGCGCGCACACATCGGCCGGCGGGTGGTGCGCGATAACGCCTTATGCATAACAACGAAATCCAGTCAAAAGCCTACCTGTGGCTCGGCGGCGCATTCATCGTTGCCGGGCTGCTGATGGTGCTTGTCTTCAAGGGTGTCTGGTACATGGCGCTCCCACCCATCATCATCGGTGTCGCCTTGTTCAGCGCCCCGCTGCTCATCAACTTTCTGCCCAAGGGCGTGCTGGCGATCTGGCACTCCGCAACACCGAAATGGGCAGGCGAGATCATGCTTACGGACGGCGGCGATGCACAACTGCGCTACGGACTCAATGATGACGGAACATTCTGGTTTGTCGCCCGCGATGTCTGCGCAGCGATTGGCATCGATCCACCGGACAAGCGCGCGCGGCAGTGGCACGGACAAACGCTGGTGATGCACCACGCGCTGCCCTGCATGACCGAATCCGGTATCGAGCATTTTTTGCAGGCACGCGCAATTGATGACGCCGACGCCCGAAGGCTTCTTACGCTCATCAAACAACAGATACTGCGCAAACGCGATGTCGAGCGCGAGCGCACAGCACGCTTTGGCTGATCGATTTCAACGCAGCACTGCAAAGGAGGCACCATGCCTTACGTCAATATCAAGATCACCCGCGAAGGCGGCGTGACCGCCGAACAAAAAGCCCGCCTCATCGCCGGCGCCACCGAGTTGCTGCGCGAGGTATTGGGCAAGAATCCGCTGACCACCGTGGTCGTCATCGACGAGGTTGATACCGATAACTGGGGCATCGGGGGCGAGAGCATTACACAGCGCAGAAATCAAGGTAAGTAGCGACCATTCAGCGCAAAACGGCTATTTGCATTCGATGGTTGGGAAATCGGTGTCAACGGCACCGCAGAATCGGGCCGTTTTGTGCAATGAGCGATTGGATGCCGAAGTGCGAATGCCGGCAGTGCAGCGGTTGCTGCCGTTCATGTCAGGGGCACCACGGGCAGGATCCGGCCATTAAGAGCCGTTCGGCAGCGAGGATTAACTGGCGGAAATGACGGATTGCTTATTGCTAAAACGACATATCTAGTGTCGGGGCCACTTTGAAATCTACCGTCTGTATTTCTATTTCACCTCGCTCGCCGAACT
>CAJAWW010000288.1 GCA_903946745.1 uncultured beta proteobacterium | reverse complement strand
GTCAACAAAGGCGGGTGGCAGAATTGGCCACGGAGGCAACCTATCCTGAAAAACCAGACCTTGGACCGATTCCCCGAAGGACAATACAGAGAAAAATTCGCATTGGCTATTACTCTGCGAACTTCCATAACCATGCCATCGCTTATCTTATTGCCCAACTGATCGAACTACATGACCGTGAGGAGTTTGAAATAATTGGCCTAAGTTTCGGCCCTGATCGGCAAGATGAAATGCGCCGGCGCTTAGTTGCAGCTTTCGATCAATTCATCGATGTTAGGAGCCAAACCGACAGATCTGTTGCGAAGTTATCTCGAGAAATTGGAATCGATATCGCTGTCGACCTTATGGGCTATACCTTGGATACTAGGCTGGGCATTTTTGCTTACAGAGCAGCGCCCCTGCAAGTAAACTATCTCGGTTATCCAGGCACCATTGGTGCGAACTATTTCGATTACATTTTCGCTGATAACACCGTGATACCACACGGAAGCGAAGGTGAATATTTGGAGAAAGTGGTTTATCTACCTTATACATACCAAGTCAATGACGCTTCACGACGAATTGCAGATAAGGCTTTCTCCCGTGAAGAGTTTGATCTGCCGCTGACGGGGTTTGTCTTCTGCTGCTTTAACAACAATTACAAGATAACACCGGATGTTTTTTTCCTTTGGATGCGGATTCTCCACCGGGTCGATGGGGCAGTGCTGTGGCTCCTGGAAGATAATTCAGAGGTGAAAGCGAACCTTCGCAGCGAAGCTCAGAAGTGCGATGTGGACCCCGATAGACTTGTATTTGCTAAAAGGCTGCCACTTGCAGATCATCTGGCTCGGCATCGCATGGCGGATCTGTTTCTCGATACATTGCCTTACAACGCCCATACGACCGCCAGTGACGCACTATGGGCCGGATTACCAGTACTTACCCGAAGCGGACACTCTTTTGCCAGTCGTGTAGCTGCCAGCCTTCTCAATGCTATTGGACTACCTGAGCTGATTACCCATACCAGCGAGGAATACGAAATGCTGGCGATTGAATTGGCAACAAACCGGAGCCGACTGACCTACATCAAGCAAAAACTAGTCGAAAACAGGTTCTCTGCGGCACTATTCGATACTCGAAGTTTCGTTCGACATATCGAGGTGGCCTACCGCGCAATTTACGAGCGGTATCGGGGTGGTTTGCCACCCGACCACATCAACATCGAGCCACTTTGAATGAGAGGGCGACGGGGGTAACCCCATCCCCTACTCGATCGGGCATTTTGGATCATGCCTGCGGGCGCTGAATTACAGAGAATGATGCTATGACAACGATCACAGTAGTAAAAAAAGGCGTCTCGGTGGCGATCGCTGCGGACGGCCTGACCACATTCGGCGACGTTCGGCTGGCACGCGCATACAAGGGCGAGCATCAGAAAATTCTCGATATTGCGGGTTCGAAGGTCGGCATCTGTGGTTCGTCGGCACATCATCTGGTATTGACCAGTGCATTTTCAAAGCTCGAAGATATCCGTTTCGGTTCGCGCATGGAGGTGTACGAAACTTTTCGTCGCCTGCACCCGGTGCTTAAAGAGCATGCTTTTCTCAACCCCAAGGAAGACGATGATGATCCTTACGAAAGCTCGCAGATCACGGCGCTGATTGCCAATGCCAGCGGCATCTACGGCGTGTATTCGTATCGTGAAGTTTTTGAGTTTGACCGCTTCTGGGGTGTGGGTTCCGGACGCAATTTTGCGCTGGGTGCCATGCATGCGCTGTACGACAGCCCCTTGACTGCCGGCGAGATTGCGGCTGCGGGTGTAGAAGCCGGCATTGAGTTCGATACGGCTTCGGGCCCGCCCGTGGTGACACATGAAATTTCACTGGAAGGGCAGCAGACATGATGTTGCTGTTGAAAATAGGGTAGGCTTGCCAATCATGTTCGGCAAACTGATCTCCCGGTTATCAGAAAAAAAGTCGAAGTCAGACCACCCGCTGGGGTCTGACGCGAATGTCGATGCGTTGCTGGCCGATATACCGCAGAGCGATCCGGCGCGCGTTCTGCTCGATGTCGATCACTGGCTGGCTATCATCGAGGCGCAAGTCAGTGAAATCGGCCGCTTGTCTGCCACGCAAGCCTTGCTGCGGCTTGACCAGTTTTCCTGGGCGGCGACTGGTGTGTTGTTGACCCGATATCTCACGGCGGGCAGCCGTGAGTATCTGGTAGATTCAGTCTGGTCGATGCTTGACGATCATGCCGGACACCTGTTTAGCTGCCATGTGGCCGCAATTAACGCAAATTCCAACGCAAACCCCAACGCAAATTCCGCAGCAGACTCAGAGGCCGACCGCGCGCGCATGGCGCGTTGTGCGGTGCGTGCCATGCGCGTATGGAGTTTGCGGAAAAAGCTGCAGCGTTTGCGTTATCGCACGCCGACACCCGCGCTATGGCAGGAGGCGCATGAGCTGATGCGTCTGCTGGCGCGCACCACGCTGTTGCAAGTGCGTTCTGCGGCGTATCGGGACGAGCCCGAAAGCACGCCGCTTGCCGAATATCTGATTGGGCTGTATCTCGAAATGGTGCCGTTTGGCAATATGGTGCCGCAGCAACTGGAATTCGTCGATGCCTTTTTGCGCGAAGCCGGCACACTGGAACTGACACCGCAAGCGCATAATTTATCGACGCACTGTATTGACCTGGCCGCAGCGGCCGGGCCACGACGCCTGAGCGAAAGTGAAGTTGTGGCGAGCGAGCCTGGCAATGCAAGCAGCAACGCGGCCGGAGCGAGCGTCCGTTATTGTTCGACGGCACGCCTGCGCGCTGGCCTGATGCGCTTTGCCGGACAATTCAGAAGCGCTGACACGGTTCCATCCTGGGTCACGCGCCTGACGGCAAGCCAAGACCAGATTCAAGGTGTGCTGATGACGCTGGCGCTGCATTGGGCACCGACGCCGCCGCAACGCAGTAGTGACCGCGTGCGGCTGGAAAGTGCGCTGAAAGCGGTGTTTGGTTTTGATTTGGTGCGGCGCATGATTGCCTACTCGCATTTTGCCCGCTCCGGACGTGCGCTCGACTATGACGGGCTTGATGTGAATCACTGGTTTGAAGCGGCTCGCTTTGGCCGCGTTGATGCTGCCGAAGCGGCGACGCCCACGGTTGCCGATGAGGCGGAACGTCCGGTGTTGTCTCCGCTTGAAGTGCTGCAAAAACTTGAACTCGCCGGCGACCGGGCGCAGATGGACAACTGGCAGCAATTGGACAATAGCGGCACGGGTATTGGTACGGTGGTGCCGGCTATTCTGGCGCGCCATCGTATCGGGGCGCTGGTGGGTTTGCGTCAGTCGGACGGCCTGGATTGGCGCATGGGCATCATTCGCCGCATTGGTCGCGATGCCGCAAACCGTCCCGGAATCGGTATTGAGATTCTTCCCTCGCCTTCTATTTGCGCGCAGGCAAAACCGGTCGGTGAAACCGGCCAGTGGGCGCGTATTGCCGGTGCCGCTTATGAATGGTACGACGCGATTCTTGCCAGCCATGACAGCAACCAGATCATGCTGGCTGCCGGTGCTTTCGGTGCCGGGTTGGAAATTGTTGTCCGGAGCCACTGCGGGCTGTGGCACTTGCGACTGGAGTCTTTGCTTGATCGTGGCACCGACTACGATCGCATAGAATTCACCCGCTTATCTTGAACCCTGAGCATTGAACATGACGCAAGACGAAATGAAACAGGCTGTCGCGGCGGCCGCCCGTGACTATGTGCGCGAAAATCTATCTGCAGGTGGCATTCTGGGTGTGGGCACAGGCTCGACGGCCAATTTTTTTATTGATGCGCTGGCGGATATCAAGCATCGGTTGGGCGGCGCGGTGGCTAGTTCGGAAGCCACAAAAAAACGTCTCGAAGGCCACGGTATCCGCGTGCTCGATCTCAATGACGTCGATGGCATGGGCATTTATGTGGATGGTGCCGACGAGATCGATCATGGTCTGTCCATGGTCAAGGGCGGGGGCGGGGCGCTGACGCGCGAGAAGATTGTCGCGGCGGTGGCGACAACATTTGTCTGCATCTGCGATGCCTCCAAACGGGTACCGGTGATGGGCCGCTTCCCGCTGCCCGTCGAGGTGATCCCGATGGCACGCGCCTACGTTGCCCGCGAACTGATCGCGCTGGGCGGCAAGCCGCGCCTGCGGGAAAACTTTGTGACCGACAACGGTAATGTGATTCTTGATGTACATGGACTGTCAATCACCGCACCGGCAGAACTTGAAGCGCGCATCAACCAGCTTGTCGGCGTGGTGACCAATGGGTTGTTCGCCCGGCGCGGTGCCGATGTTTTGTTGCTGGCAACGCCTGACGGGGTGCAGACGTTTTTGCGTTGAGCGTGAAATAATTTGTTCACATGAAGTCGCTATAGTTGCACCTTGCCATTTTTTTTAAGGGCTCGCCATGAGCAACGTACACATCACCAAACAGTTTGACGTCGACCTGGAATCACTGCGTTCGCGTGTGTTGCGTATGGGTGGGCTGGTTGAACAGCAGTTGCTCAATGCAATCCAGGGTCTCGAAAATGGCGACATGGCGCTGATTGAGAAGGTGATTGCGGCCGATCGCACGGTGAATCGTCTAGAAATTGAACTGGACGAGGCGTGCACCGTGGTGATCGCCAAGCGTCAGCCCGCTGCGGGCGATTTGCGCATGGTGATGACGGTGGTAAAGATCATCACCGATCTGGAGCGCGTCGGCGATGAGGCCAAGAAAATTGCAAAAATGGCGCGTGCCATTCATGGCAGCGATCTGCGTATGGTGCCGCGCATCGATCTGCGGCCGCCGGCAGAAATGGCGGTCGGCATGATGCGCAAGGCGCTCGATGCCTTTGCGCGCCTTGACGTGGGCGCGTCGGCCGATGTGGTGCGGCAGGACCAAGAAGTGGATGCAGCTTTCAAGGCGGCAATGCGTCAGCTCATCACTTTTATGATGGAAGATCCACGCACTATTTCAAGCTCGCTCGATTTGCTGTTTGTGGCACGTTCCATCGAACGCATCGGCGATCATGCCAAAAATATCGCGGAATATGTCGTGTATCTGGTCAAAGGGCGTGACGTGCGTCACCTCGGCGTGGAAGAGCTGGAGCGCGAGGCGGCGCAGTAATTCTGGAAAGGCGGTTGACCACGGGGGGCACGGGGAACACGG
>CAJAWW010000287.1 GCA_903946745.1 uncultured beta proteobacterium | reverse complement strand
CCGAGCTTCAGCTGTTCTGGAATCGTGCGTTGAGCTAGCAGGTTGCTCTTCGCACCACGGAATTGCGTCAGGAGCAGGAGGCATTGCAGGAGCGGGAATTGCATTGCCGGGCGCTGATTGATGCGATCCCTGATCTGATTTTCGAACATAGCCCGGAGGGTGAATATCTGGCGGTTCATGCGGCCGATCCGGCTTTGTTGCTGGTGCCGAAGGAATCCTTGTTGCATCGCCGCATTCTGGAGGTCATGCCGAGTCCGCTGGGCGAACAACTCATGGATGCCTGTGCTGCGGCCATCGCGTCCGGGCAGGTGCAAACACTCAGCTATGTGCTTGCGACGGGTGGCAAAGAACGGCATTTTGATGCGCGGATTGTGTTGGGTGCCGAAAAAACACTGATTACCATCGTGCGCGATGTCACCGACCAGAAGCACGCCGATGCCGAATGGCAGAAGTATGCGAGATTTTTTACGTCGGCGTTTGATCTCATGTGTATTGCCGGAACCGATGGCTATTTCAAGACCGTTAATCCGAGCTTTACCGATGTTCTCGGCTATACCCAAGAGGAATTGTTGAGCCGGCCGTTCATGGAGTTCATCCATCCCGCTGACCGGGAATCGACCCAGACCGAAGTTGCCCGGCAGTTGCAGGGTAGCCTGACCATGGATTTCGACAATCGTTATCTATGCAAAGATGGCACCGTGTGCTGGTTGTCGTGGCGCGCCCGTTTCGTCCCCGACGATGGTCTGGTCTATGCGTCGGCGCGTGACATTAGTGTCAGCAAGCGCCTGGAACAGGAGCTTGTGCATAAGCATCATCAGCTTGAAGACTCTGAGCGACGGATCGATGAGCGTACCGATCAATTGCGCGCTGTGGCGGTGCAGTTGAACACGGCCGAAAAGCGTGAGCGGCAGTCGATCGCCATGGAATTGCATGACGAACTGAATCAGGTGCTTGCCATTGCACAACTGAAACTCTCGATACTCATGAATGAGTGTGGCACCCGGCCTGAGTATGAATTGCGGCAGAAACTGGAGGCCATTTCAGCATTGATTAATTTGGCCGACGACACGGTGCGATCGCTTTCGTGGCGCACAAGTCCGTCGTTCGGTCATGCACTCGGTCTGGAAGCCGGGTTGGTGGCGCTGGCTGATCACCTGTGGCAAACCTTCGGCTTGCGCGTGGCGCTGCGCGGCAGCGGTTTGAATACCCGCTTGCCTGACGATATTGTCACCACAATTTTTCGCGGCGTGCGTGAGGCGCTGATGAATGTGGTGCGGCACGCTCACGTTGATTCTGCTGAAGTAGTGACGCTGCGTCAGGATAAGCATCTGCTGATTAGCGTGATTGACCGGGGTGCCGGGTTCATGGCGAGCAATGCAGATCATGTCTCGAAAATGAGTGGATACGGTATCTTTGGCGTGCGTGAACGCATGACGACGATTGGTGGCGATTTGCAGATTGATAGCACTCCGGGCGATGGAACGGTCGTGGTACTTTCGGTGCCGCTCAGCATGGAATTATTCCCGGAGCAAAGTCAGGAGACCTCATGATACGAGTCATGCTTGTTGAAGATCACCGGATGGTGAGCGAAGCGCTGAGTTCAGCGATCAGTGAATCTCCCGGATTTGTGGTGACGGGTCAGGCATACGATGGTGCTTCCGTACTGGCGCATTACCGTGCGTTGCAGCCAGACGTTGTGGTGATGGATATTTCGTTACCCGACATCAGTGGGGTCGACGTGACGAGCCAGCTTGTTGCGGAATTTCCAACTGCCTCCGTGCTGGCGGTATCCACCCACCTTGAGCGCGAAACCGTCAATCGTGCGCTGGCTTCGGGTGCGCTGGGTTATGTTCATAAAACTGCAGGAATAGATGAACTGCTGCGCGGCATTCGTGCCACCGCCGCACGCACGCCCTATTTGTGCCAGAGCGTTGCTGCAATGCTGGCGCGCGTACCGGAGCCTGATGGCGTTCGGGTGGATCAGGTTCCACTGGGTAAGCGCGAAAAAGAGGTGCTCTGTCTGGTCGCTTCAGGCATGACTTCCGCGCAGATTGGCGAACACCTGAAAATTGCCACCGGCACCGTGGATGTGCATCGCTACAACATCATGCGCAAACTCGCCATCCATAACGTTGCCGCACTCACCCGTTACGCCCTCAAAGAGAGACTGGTTTCGGACTGAGCTTCACGGGGCGGGCAATTCGCTGAGGACGCAGCACAAGGCTGCTGAAGCGTCTACACTGCGGGCTATGCGTAGTTCAGTGCAGTACGATAATTCCTGATGCCATCCTTGCCCGGTTTGCCCAGCTTGCCCAATTGGCTGACACTTCGATCCTTGTCGGTTCCGTTGCGACTGATGGTGGTTGCGGGCTTGGTCTGGACGGCTGTGCTCGGCACCTTGCTGACGATGAACCTGCGGGCCAGCGAGCGGCAGATCATGGAAACCGCCTACGCCGAGGCGCGTTCTGCGCTGAATAAAGACATCTCTTTTCGCCGCTGGGCAACCGATCACGGTGGCGTGTATGTGCCGCTGACCGATGTGCAAAAAACTGTCCCGTGGTTGTCGCATGTTCCCGGACGCGACGTCACCACCAGTGATGGCCGCCAGTTGACCCTGCTCAACCCGGCCTCGATGATGCGTCAGATGATGGACAAGTACGCGCAGGACTTCGGTGTGCAAGGCCGTATCACCGGGTTGAAGTATCTGAACCCCAGCAATGCTCCCGATTCCTGGGAACTCAGTCAGCTGGAAGCTTTTACGCGGCATGAGCGTACCGAAATATGGGAAATCAACAACATCGACGGCAAGCCGCACCTGCGCTATTTGCGTGCCATGATGATGGAGCCTGGTTGCCAGAAATGCCATGGCATTCTGGGCTACAAACTGGGTGACGTGCGCGGTGCCACAGGTCTGAATCTGCCCCTGGAAAAATACCTCCAGCAGATCAGGGAATCGCGTTTCCAGCATGGCCTTGACTACGGCGTGTTGTGGCTGCTGGGTCTTACGATGATTTTTTGGTCTGGCTGGCAATTGATGCGTCGTGAGGCAGTGAGCCTGAAGGGGCAAGCCGAATTGCTCAATCACCGGGCGCACCTTGAAGAGGCCGTCGCCGAGCGCACGCAAGAGCTTGTGCTGGCCAAGCAGCAGGCAGAGGAAGCCAATGTTGCCAAGAGCGCATTCCTCGCCAACATGAGCCATGAAATTCGCACGCCGATGAATGCCATCATCGGCATGACAAACCTGATGCGGCGCGCCGATGTGACACCGGTGCAGTTGGAAAAGCTCAACAAGATTGATACTGCGAGCCACCATCTGCTACAGATCATCAACGATATTCTCGATCTGTCCAAGATTGAGGCGGGCAAGTTTTTGCTCGAAAAGGCGGCGATCAATGTGGGCGCAATCGTCGCCAATGTTGCCTCCATGCTGTTTGATCGCGCTGAGGCCAAGGGGCTGAAACTACTGGTCGAGACGCAGCCGCTGCCGCATCATCTGATCGGCGATTCAACCCGGATTCAGCAGGCCTTGCTGAATTACGCCAGCAACGCCATCAAATTCACGGCCACCGGAACCATCACCTTGCGGATGCGGATGGTTGAAGAATCCGCCGATAGCGTGCTGGTGCGCTTTGAGGTGCACGATACCGGCATCGGCATCGACCAGCAGACCATCAGTCGCTTGTTCTCGGATTTCGAGCAGGCCGATAATTCCACCACCCGCAAGCATGGTGGCACGGGACTGGGTCTGGCGATTACACGACGGCTTGCCACGCTCATGGGCGGTCAGGCCGGTGTTGAGAGTGCACCGAACGCCGGCAGCACCTTTTGGCTGACCGCACGGCTGGACAAAAACGCGATGCCGGCAAGCTCCGGCATCGCTGATTTGTCTGCGGACGAGGCCTTCGCGGGCGATGTTCAGGCCAGAGATCAAGCCAGAGATTCGGTGCAGATACTCAAGCAGGATTACGCGGGATGCCACATTCTGCTGGTCGAAGACGACCCGATGAATCAGGAAGTGGCGCTCATGCTGCTTGAGGATACCGGGTTGCTGGTTGACGTTGCCGACGATGGCAATATTGCTGTCGAGATGGCCGCACGACAGCACTACGCGCTGATCCTCATGGATATGCAGATGCCGACCATGGATGGCGTTGAAGCCACGCGACGTATTCGCTCGGCGACCACCACTCTGGCGGCGGGCACCAGCGCATGGAACGTGCCGATCATTGCCATGACGGCGAACGCATTTCCCGAAGACCGGGCGCGCTGTTTTGATGCGGGCATGAATGACTTCATTCCCAAACCCTTTGATCCGCAGGTGTTGTTCGCCACCATCCTGAAATGGCTGCCCGCTATCGACGACGATGCGTCCATGCTGATTGGCGTTCATTCCATCGACGAAGAGCACCGCATACTGCTCTCGCAACTCAAGCAGTTGATGGCGGTGCCTGACTTCAACAGCAAGTCGGTTCTCTTTTCAGAGACCGTCAGCCGCATGGGGCAGCAGATCGCCCGGCACTTTGAAAACGAAGAAAGGTTCATTCGTGCGTGCGGCATGCCTGCCGCTGAGGCCGACGCGCATTTCACTGAACATAGTCGTATTTTGCAGAAATATACCCAGCTCCAGATGGATATGCTGTCCGGCAAAGTGCTTGACGGCCCCGCCACAACGGCGCTGATCGACCGCTGGTTGCGCGAACATGTGATCGCGTTTGATGTAAAAATCCGCCAGCATTTGTCGGCGACGGGGAAATCCGCTGCTTGATGGGGCGTATCGGCATTAAAAGTCGCCGCTGAAACACTGACCTTGCCCCTGCCCGTGTTTTCCGTACTCCATAGCTGTCTATTATGCGGACTTTTTGTGTTGCTGCTGGACTCCGCATTTCGCCGCCAGATTTTTACGGAAATTGGCCGCCGGACGCACATGGTTACGCTCGCGTTTCATGGCAACGCTACAAGGTTTAATAGCACCTTGACTTATTAATGGTTGTCGCGGTAGCCTTTATCAGATATCGCT
>CAJAWW010000286.1 GCA_903946745.1 uncultured beta proteobacterium | reverse complement strand
TGTCCTTGTCGTATGCAGCCTGCACACCAACCGGGAAATTCATGGTCTTGGGTGCGCCTTTCGGCTCCAGATCCTTGCCAGCCAGTCGCTTGAAGTCAAAATTGAGCGAGCCATTCTTTTCTTCGTGACAGCTGACGCAGGTTTCACCCTTTTTCAAGGAGGAAGAGCCGCTATGGTTTGAGCCCTTGGTTGCCCATTCAATCGGGGTAACGCCAGCGTGGAAAACCTGAACATCACGCTTGGGCGCTTTGCTCCAGTCGGGAGCCGCTTGAACACCGGCGGACATAACCAGCAGAGCGCCGGCGAGGATGGTGACGATGGGGGTGCGCTTGGCTTTCATGCGGAGCTCCTGTCAGTAAATATAAGAATGAATGATGGATGGAAAAGGTAATCAGCAACGTCAGACGTTCAGTCTTCTTCTTCTTTCATGCCCTTCGGCTTCTGGTGGGCAATGCCTTTGTGACAATCGATACAGGTTTTCTTTTCGTCCTTGGCAATCTTGTGCATTTTAGCACCGCGCATTTTCTGCTTTTCTGCATCCATGCTATCGAAACTGTGGCAGTTGCGGCATTCCCGCGAATCGCTCGCTTTCATGCGCGCCCATTCGCTCTCGGCCAAACGCAGACGGTGTGCCTCAAACTTCTCCGGGGTATCAATAACGCCGGTGATCTTGCCCCAAACTTCCTTGCTCGCCTGAACCTTGCGGATCATCTTGTGCGTCCAATCCTTGGGCACGTGACAATCAGAGCAGACAGCGCGCACACCTGTACGATTGGTGTAATGGATGGTTTTCTTGTATTCCTGATAGACGTTATCGCGCATCTCATGACAGGAGATACAAAAGTCCATCGTATTGGTCGCTTCCATCGCGGTATTGAAACCGCCCCAGAAAAAGATACCGGAGAAGAAGCCGGCTACCAGCAAGGCCAGTAGCGAAAATTTTGCGCTGGGACGACACAGCGTTGCCCATAGGCTTTTACATTTATCCACGTTCAATGCTTTCGTAGTATGACAAATAACTAGTTCTGGTGAACGAATCCGGGGGCAGAAACGCATCTGCCCCCGGGCTTACTCAGACAGCCAAGATCAAAAAACGATCAATAAATGTCGTGCTGCGTATTGTAGACGTTGAACTTGCCGGTCGGGGTAATCATCTTGGGATCGGTGATGACCTTTTTCAGCGTCAGCGTTGCATCGTCATACACCACGATGGCCGACTGGTCAGTCTTGCCGCCCCACAAGGAGATCCAGACTTCCTTGCCATCCGCGCTGTATTCAGGATGCACGGCACGGCGAGTTGCCTTGGTTTCCGGCAGGCCGGAATCCTTGGCGACGTTAATCACCTTGACCGGCTTGGACAGATCCGACATGTTCCACACTGCAACCGATTCAGCCAGCGTCTTATCAGGATTCTGCGGCGAGTCAGCCCACAGGTGCTTGGACTTCGGATGAGTCTTGACGAACAGGTTGCCCGGAACGTGCTTCACTTCCTGCACGACCTTCCAGTTGTGCTGCTTGAACTTGGCGTCCGACTTCTTGTCCGACGGCGTGCTGATGAGGGTCAGCACATCGGCACCCAGGTGACCAGTCGTCCAGACCGGGCCAAATTGGGGATGGGTGAAGTTGGCACCACGACCCGGGTGCGGGATCTTGGCGGTATCAACCAGTGCAGCCAGCTTGCCGGTTTTGGTATCCACCGCAGCGATCTTGTTGGAGGCGTTTGCGGCCACCAGGAAGTAACGCTTGGAAGCATCCCAGCCGCCGTCATGCAGGAACTTGGCGGAACCGATGGTGGTGGTCTTCAGGTTCTTGATGTCGGAGTAATCGACCAGCAGAATCTGACCGGTTTCCTTAATATTGACGACCCACTCAGGCTTGATGAACGAAGCCACGATGGACGCAACACGCGGCTCCGGATGGTATTCGCCATCGACAGTCATGCCGCGGGTGCCCACCACTTTGAGCGGCTTCAGCGTATCACCATCCATGATGACGTACTGGGGCGGCCAATAGGAACCGGCGATCGCGTACTTGTCTTCAAAACCCTTGAACTTGGAGGTATCGACGGAACGGGCGTCAAAGCCGATCTTGACTTCAGCCACCACGGACGGGGATTCCATCCACAGATCGATCAGCGACAGACGACCGTCGCGACCGATCACATAAACATAACGGCCGGAAGCCGACAAACGGGAAATGTGAACGGCGTAGCCGGTCTTCACGATGCTGCGGATTTCCTTGGTGTCGCCATCGATCAGCGCCACTTCACCGGTATCACGCAGAGTGACCGAGAACAGGTTCTTGAGGTTGATCTTGTTCATCTGCTTCTTCGGGCGCTTGTCGACCGGAACGATGACCTTCCATGAATCCACCGTTTCTTTGAAGCTGTACTCGGGCGGTACATCCGGTGTGTTCTGGATGTACTTCGACATCAGGGCAATTTCTTCCTTGGTCAGGATGTCGTCGAAGTTCACCATGCCGCCATCAGTACCGTTGGCGATGATTTTCTCAAGACGACCCTGACCCAGCTTGAGGGTGCCGCCTTCCTGCATGTTGCCGTCCTTGTCCTTTTTGGACCAGTGCGGCTCCAGATTCTTGCCCGTTGCGCCTTTGCGCAACACGCCATGACAACCGGCGCAACGCTCAAAATAGATTTTTTTTGCTTTTTCTTTTTCTTCCGCAGACAGCGTCAGAGCACCCGCCGCATCGGCAGCAAACGCGCTGCCCGTTGCGCCAATGGCACCGGCGATTGCGGATACAGCAAACAGTCCAAGTATTGATTTCTTCAAGATTTGTCTCCCGATTATTTGGCACAAAAATGGCGCGTGCCCATCTTCAAAAATGATTTCGCACGTCGGCCGTCAGAGTGCGGGTTTTCCACTGCAATTAAATTGATGCCTGTCAATTCTAACCACACAATGCAAAAAATGTTGCAGATCACGCTCGTCACGATAGAAATAGAGCGGGGGGCGGCGAGGACTGCAACGCGTCACTGACTGCGCCCCCCTGCGCGATGAATCGTGTTGAACAGGTTGTATTTACCGGCAGGTTTGTCCATCGGGATTCGTTTCACCTCCTGGAATGTGGTTGCGTCAAAGACGATGAGTGCCCCACCCTCAACGCGACGCTCCGACAAGCTCGCCAGCGCGTACTTGCCGTCGCGGGTAAATTCGACATGCCCCAAGGTTTTGCCAGCATCGGCGCGCACTTCGGCAACCCGTTGCAGGCTGCGTTTGTCGATGACATGCAGCGTATCACTGGCCGGGCTATTGATTGAATCTGCCCACGCATAAGGTGTGCTGTCGTGCGAGTGAATATAAACACCGGCGCCCGGCATGGATATTTCGCCAACCGTTTTCCAGCTTTCCAGATCAATCAAACTCAGCAACCCCATGTTGTGATGCGGTGCTGCCATCACGCGCCGCCCCTGCCAGACCCAACTGATACCCGAGCCCAGCCGAGGCTTATCTGAGTTTGCGGCTGAATTTGCGGCTGGCCAGGCTAGGCTGGCAATTTTCTTGCGCGCATCAAGATTCACCACCAGCCCCTTGCCGGCCTCAGGGCTGGCGCTCAGTAGTTCCGAATAATCCTGCGTAAAGTAGACATCTTCAAGCGGGTTCGAGAGCCGGGTGCGCTGCGGGTTGAGAAAGCCGCGAATGAAAGCTCCCTCCTGATAGAGGAAATCATGAATCACGCCGATAGGCAC
Organism: uncultured beta proteobacterium; assembly: GCA_903946745.1. Classification (GTDB taxonomy): domain Bacteria; phylum Pseudomonadota; class Gammaproteobacteria; order Burkholderiales; family Rhodocyclaceae; genus CAJAWW01. The sequence continues at coordinate 419 of CAJAWW010000286.1, read as the reverse complement.
GTCGGGGGCGGTCGGATCGTAGCTGATCTCCCAAACCTCAGGCACATCTTGCAGCACGGCGACAAAACTTCGCCGTGGCGCAGCATCATGAACCGATAAAACGCGCGACGTTGCGGTGCGTTCCTTGTTGGTCACCGCATGCACCCGAAGCAAATTCAAGTCAGCATCCAGCAGCACCAGCGTACGCGGCAACGCGTTCGCGACGGCAATAAACTGCCCATCGCCCGACACCGCAAGATTGCGCGCATCAATGCCGGCCCGAACCTCGGTGACGACTTTAAGATTCCACAGATCGTACTTGCTGATCCAGCCATCGCGAGAGATAAAAAATACGTAGCGACCATCGGGAGTGAACTTCGGTTCGTCATGCAGCACACCACGCGCAGCGAAGCGATGGATCGGCTCCAGTTTGTCACCAT
>CAJAWW010000285.1 GCA_903946745.1 uncultured beta proteobacterium | reverse complement strand
CTACCGTGATATTGGTGAGCCGTCCCGATGTAGCTGCCTTGCGTGAGGCCGAACGGACGCGCGGCGAATTGTCCGGGCTTGGGGTCAGCAACCTCTGCCTGGCCATCAATGGTCTGTTTAGTGTCAGTGGTATCAATGGTGCCAATATGCCGGGCGATCCGATTGCGGATGCAATGGCGCAACGCGCCAGAAGCGCGCTGGAAAAAATGCCCGGTGGATTGGCAGCCCTTGCGCGAACCACCATTCCATTTCTGCCGCGCGGCACGGTTGGCCTGGCGTCCCTGCGATCGATGGCCAACCCCGATTCCCCTGAAGTGACGCCCGTGGTGAGCGCCACTTCAGACTGCAAATTGCCAGACGGCCTGCTTCCGTTGATTACCGAACTTGCCCGACAGGGACACGGCGTCGTGATGACCATGGGAAAAGGTGGCGTCGGCAAGACGACGATTGCCGCAGCGATTGCCTTGGCACTGGCTCAGCGAGGCGGTCAGGTCGTGCTGTCGACAACCGATCCGGCGGCGCATGTCGCCACAACGCTTGATGGCATCATTCCCGGGTTGACCGTGGCGCGGATTGATCCGGCAACCGAAGTGGCGGAATACACCCGTGAAGTCTTGGCCAAAGCCGGCACGCGCCTGGATGCAGCAGGATTAGCCTTGCTTGAAGAAGATTTACGCTCGCCCTGCACCGAGGAAATTGCCGTGTTTCGTGCATTTGCACGCACAGTCGATGAAGGCAGGAATGGTTTTGTGGTTCTGGATACGGCACCGACGGGTCATACTATCCTGCTGCTCGATGCGGCGGAAGCCTACCACCGGGAAGTGATGCGAACCCAGGGCGATATGCCGGATTCGGTCAGGGAACTGCTTCCCCGTTTACGCGACCCAAATTTCACGCGGGTGTTGATCGTCACCTTGCCCGAAGCGACGCCGGTGCATGAAGCGGAACGCTTGCAGGGCGACTTGAATCGCGCCGGCATTCATCCGTTCGCCTGGGTCATCAACCAGTCATTACTGGCCAGTGGCACGGTGAATCCGTTGCTTTGTCAGCGCGGCATGTACGAAGTGCCATTCATTCGCCGTGTTGCCGATGATCTGGCAACGCGCTGCGCCCTGATTCCGTGGTTGGCGCAAGCGCCCGTAGGCATCGCGGGGTTGGAGAATGTCATCCGGTAATCCCGGAACCGGCTGACGTTCGATGAAAATGGGGCGCTGGTTCCCGCCGTACTCAGAATCCTGTCTTGATTCCGGGCCATGCCGCTTGTAATGCAGCCTTGAATTCATTCTGAATGCGTTGCAGGCCGGCTTGAGTGTCGGCCTCGAAACGCAGTACCACCACCGGGGTGGTATTGGAGGCGCGCACCAGCCCAAAACCGTCGGCATATTCGGCGCGCACGCCGTCGATGGTGTTCAAAGATTTCGCACCGGGGAAACGGCCGCTTTTTTGCAGCTTGGCCACCAGTTGATGTGGCTCGCCTTCATTCATCTTGATGTTGAGTTCGGGCGTGGAAATGGCGTTGGGCAGGTGCTTCAACGGCCAGTTTGAATCCTTCCAGCGCGAGATGATTTCGAGCAGTCGCGCACCCGCGTAGAGGCCGTCGTCGAAGCCGAACCAGCGTTCTTTGAAGAACATGTGGCCGCTCATTTCGCCGGCCAGCGGTGCGCCGGTTTCTTTCAGCTTGGTTTTGATGAGCGCGTGGCCGGTATTCCACATCAGCGGCTGGCCGCCCTGAAAGCGCACCGACTCGGCCACCCAGCGCGAACACTTGACGTCGTAAATAATTTGAGCGCCGGGGTTACGGGAGAGCACGTCAGCGGCGAACAGCATCAGTTGCCGATCCGGATAGATGATTTCACCATCTTTGGTGACGACGCCGAGACGGTCGCCATCGCCGTCAAAAGCCAGCCCGATTTCAGCATTGGTGTCGCGCAGCGCACGTTGCAGGTCGACCAGGTTTTCGGGCTTCGACGGATCGGGGTGATGATTCGGAAAGTTGCCATTCACATCACAGAATAGTTCGGTAACGCTGCACCCCATGCGCCGGAACAGGTCTGGGGCGATGGAACCGGCGACGCCGTTGCCGCAGTCGATGACAATTTTCATCGGCCGCGCGAGCTTGACGTCATTGACGATGCGATCGAGATAGGCGCTGCGCACGGCGGCATGGCGGATAACGCCGTGGCCTTCGGTGAAGTTGGCGTCGATGATGCGCTGGCGTAAGGCCTGAATCATGTCGCCATATAGCGTCTGGCCGGCCAGCACCATTTTCAGGCCGTTGTATTCGGGCGGGTTGTGGCTGCCGGTAACAGAAACGCAACTGTGGGTGCCGAGTTCGTGCGCGGCGAAATAGGCCAGCGGTGTGGGCACCCGGCCAATGTCGATAACATCAACGCCGGCGCTGGTAATGCCGGTGGCGAGCGCACCCGCAAGCTCCGGGCCAGAGAGCCGGCCGTCACGCCCCACGGCGATGGCGCTGACGCCGCGCGCAACGGCTTCAGAACCGAGTGCTTGCCCGATCAGCCGCACGGTTTCAGCCGTGAGCGTGCTGCGGACAATACCGCGGATGTCGTAGGCCTTGAAAATTTCGGGGGCGGGAAGTTGCATGGTGGTGGGTACCGGAAACGGATGCGGGAATTATGGCATCAGTGCAGCACCTTAGGCGCAGCGAGTTCACCGCTGCCCGGGGGTGCGGGTGACGCGTGGTGCACGACCAGCCGCCAGCCGAGTGCGCCGCGCACATAAACGTTGGTCGCTACCACGGGGGCGGAGATGCTTTCGTCGTCGCGCGTGCCGATTTGCTCCAGCACGGTGCTGATGACAGCGAAGGGCGTAACGACGGCGGTTTGCTGGGCGATGCGCACGGTGAGTTTGTTGCCACGTGTAAAGACGTGTCGCCAGGCTTCGCGGATCAAGGCATAACCGACCAGCCGTGCGCCACCGGGGTGAATGCAGACGACTTCTTCATCCTCTGCCCAGACGGCCATCATGGCGTCGAGGTCGGCGCGTTCCAGCGCTTCATAAAACGCGTTTTCGACATCTTGCGGGGTGGCGAAAATTTTAGGATTGGACATCGGACTGGATATCGGATTAGACATCACTACTGCGGGCGGCTTTGCCACACCTGATCGGCACTGATGTGATTCAGGCAATCGAGATGGCCGAGCGGGCAACTGCGTTTGAAGCAGGGGCTGCAGGGCAGGTTCAGGGAAATGATTTTTGCATCCAGTGACAGCGGCGGCGTGTAGGCGGGTGACGATGAGCCATACAGTGCGGTGAGCGGCCGGTCGAGCGCGGCGGCGACATGCATCAGCCCGGAATCGTTGCTCACCACCCAGCGCGCGCCGGCGATCAGGTCGATGGCCTGTTCGAGCGTGGTGCGGCCGCACAGGTTGAGGGCATGGGGTGTATTGGGTGTATTGGATGCTGCACCGGCAATGGCGTCACCGATGGCAGCATCCTTGGCGGAACCGATGATCCAGACCGGCGTATGTTCAGCGTCGTCCCAGGGGATACCGCTTCGCATAACTTTTCGGGCGAGTTCGGCAAAGTGCTGCACCGGCCAGCGTTTGGCTGCGCCGTATTCGGCACCCGGGCAGAAGATGACGGGCGGTGTGTCAGAAGGGAGTTGCAGTGCCTTGCGTGCGGCGGCCTGTTGTGCGGGCGAGGAATCGAGATGCGGACGCGGCAGGTCGGCAATATTGTGCTCCGCCAGTG
>CAJAWW010000284.1 GCA_903946745.1 uncultured beta proteobacterium | reverse complement strand
TTGTTGCTCGGCGTCTCACCAGTATCGACTTTTACATCAGTTTTTTCTTCGCCCAGCTGGTGATGTTTGACGTCATGCGGATGCAGGTTGTCGCTCATCTCGTAGGGATTGGCATCCACCGGAACAGCCTCTTCTTCGATGCCATCAACGTGACCATGGTCGTGGTGTGGCAACTCGCCAGTGCGTAAAAATCCGACGGTGACTTGCAAAAAACGGAAACACATCAACGAGGTGCCGAGCGGAATGGCGCTATAGACAATCCAAGTCGGCCATTCGAGGTCGGGCGTGGTCGGGCCTTCGGGAATATCGCCAAATGGCTGCCCGGTCAGACTCAGGAACGCATAGTGCGCGCCGTTTTCCCAGACAAAGTGACTGCCTAACGTGGCCACAATGCCGGTGAAGGTGGCACCCGCCAGCAGACCGAACACAATGAACTTGAAACGCATTTTTTCGTTGAGGCGATTAATCAGCACATCAACGCCGACGTGAATGCCGGTGCGCACACCGTAGGCTGCGCCAAACTTTGCCATCCAGACAAACATGATGATGCACAGTTCCTGCGCCCAACTGAAATTCAACGAAAGCAGCCAATCCTGAACAACAGGAATGCTGAAACCGGATCCGTAGCGATGTATCACGGATGCAAAGATGATGAGCGTTGCAGCGCCCATCAGGAATGTCACCAGCCATTCCTCAATATGATCGAGCAGCTTCATGAATTGAGCTCCCAAAGTGTGATGCTTTTGAATGCCACCGGCCGCCGCTCTCAAGCACAGCCGGTGGGCGTGTCAAACAGACGTTTTTACAGCTTGTTGGCGTCGAAGCCGGTTTCTTTGTAAATCGACTGAATCAACTCAGCACCAATGCGCGATTCCATCTTCTTGTGCATCGGAACCATGGCTTTCTTGAACGCCAGCTTTTCTTCCTTGGTCGGCGTATAGATTTTTGTCTTGCCGCTCTTCTTGATGCCTTCCAGAGCGTTGTCGTTGTCTTCTTTGGCAATCTTGTTGGCAAAGGCGGTTGAGTCCTTCATCGCCTGCTCCAACTGGCCGCGCACGTCCGCCGGCAGCCCGTCCCAGAACTTCTTGTTCACAATCACCGCATAGCCGAGATAGCCGTGCTCAGTCAAGGTCATGTGGGTTTGCACCTCATGCATTTTCTGCGTGAACATGTTGGAATGCGGATTCTCGGTGCCGTCGACCACACCGGTATCCAGCGCCTGATAAACCTCTGAGAACGCCATCACCTGAGGCAAGGCACCCAGAGAACGCATCTGCTCCTCAAGCACTTTGGATGACTGGATACGGAACTTCTTGCCCTTCATGTCAGCGGGCGATTTGATCGGAAACTTGGCTGAGAACGACTTGAAGCCGTTGTCCCAAAAAGCCAGACCAACAATACCCTTGGGCTCCAGCTTCTTCAAAATCGAAGCACCGAGAGCGCCCTGCGTAACCTTGTGCAGATCGTTGTAGTCATCCATGATGTAGGGCAGATCGAAGGCTTCAAATTCCTTCACGCCCAGCGGGCCAAACTTGGCGAGCGAGGGTGCCAGCATCTGCACCGCGCCCAACTGCAGTGCTTCCATTTCCTCTTTATCCTTGTAGAGCGCGCTATTGGCATAGACATCAACCTTGACCTTGCCCTTGGTCAGCTCTGCCGCCCGGGTGGCGAAGAAGACGGATGCCTTGCCTTTTGGCGTGTCCGCAGCGACGACATGGCTGAACTTGATAACAATCGGGGCTTGCGCAAATGCCAGCATGGACATCGCGGCGAGACTCAGGCCGACCAACGTGTTCTTGAATTTCATGATTTGTTCCTCCTGTGGTTGTGGTGCATGAATTTTGTTCTTTTACTTTTTCACGCACCATTGTGGATTTCCGCAGTGCGCTGAAAACCTGTCCAAGCTTGGACTAACATGCCTCATGCTTTCCATTCGCACATTGGAGATAACCGGCGCCCCCCCATCAGTGCGGCTCTGGCTGCTCACCCGCGCCGCTTTTGTGCTGTTCATCGGCGTGGTGGTCGGCCTGCTCTGGTTTTCCCACCGCGCCGATGTGGATGAACGACGCGCCACGCTCATCAGCGACATGCTCTGGTTGGAGCAGGATTTGCGTTTTGTGATGCTGCACAACGAAGAACTTTTACAACGCCTCGGCGAAGGCCGACTGACCCGCGCAGCAGATTTCACCGCCGGGGCAAAAGCGCTGACGGCCGCCAACAACGGGCTGCAGCAGATTTTCTGGCTGGATGCGGCAGGCAGATCTGTGTTTGTCGAACCCGCGTCACTGCCTTCACTTGCCGACCCGATCAACCCAAACCCGCACACCAGCGTACCCGCCGGAGAGACGATTAAGCTCGCCACCTCGATCGGCAAGGCCACCTACAGCCCGACGTATTCAATCGCGCAAAATGACTGGCAGTTTGAAATTCATGTGCCGGTTATCAGTGCAGGAAAACTGCAAGGCATCATGGTCGGCGTCTATTCACTCAAGCGGCTGATCGATGCTGCCGTGCCCTGGTGGCTGACTGAACGCTATCGCATTTCCGTGATCGACTATGACGGTCGGGAACTGGTATCGCGCTCACGCGTTGCGCCGCTGCACGCGGATTCCGACTACCAGCTCAGCTTCGATCCGCCCGGGCGCGGCCTAGCCTTGCGTGCGGTGCCCTATCAACTGTCGCCGCCGCTGGTTGGACGCATTCTCAGTGCCGCACTGATTTTTCTGGCGCTAGCAGTGCTGGTCAGCCTCTGGGCGCTACGCAAACACATCCAGCGCCGCCTGTCGGCTGAGGCCGCGCTGCGCGACCAGTATGCATTTCGCAAAGCGATGGAAGATTCGCTGCAAACCGGCCTGCGCGCCCGCGAGTTGAATGGCCGCATTACGTACGTCAATCCGGCGTTTTGCCGGATGGTGGGCTGGTCGGCCGATGAACTCGTCGGCCGCGACCCACCCATGCCTTACTGGGCGGATGAAGACGTCGCCGAAACACAGCGCATTCACGACAAAATTCTGGCCGGAGAAGGCCCCGAGGCCGGCTTTGAACTGCGTTTCCGCCGCCGCACGGGCGAGATGTTCACCGCGCTGATTCATGAAGCACCGCTCATCAACGCACAAGGTGCGCACACCGGCTGGATGGGATCGATGGTGGACATTTCGGATCGCAAACAGGCCGAGGAACGGGCGCGCTTGCAACAGGAGCGTCTGCAAGCCACCTCGCGTCTGGTTGCCATGGGCGAAATGGCCTCCAGTCTGGCGCATGAGCTGAATCAACCACTGGCCGCCATTTCGAGCTACTGCACTGCCAGCCTCAACCTGATTCGCGCTGGCAGCAATGCCAGCGAGATCGCGCCCGCTCTAGAACGCGCAGTGGATCAGACACAGCGCGCCGGCAAGATTGTGCGGCGCATTTACAGCGGCGTGCGGCGCAGCGAAGGCGGGCTGGATTTCATTGCGCTACAAGAATGTCTGGACGTGGCGCTGGGTTTGATCGAACACGATCTGCGCCGACAAAACATTCGTGTGCTGCGCGACTTTGCTAAACCCTGCATCATCTTTGGCGATCAGGTAATGCTTGAACAGGTGGTCTTCAATTTGCTGCGCAACGCCGCCGACGCCATGCAGGACACACCGCCTGAACAGCGGGTCATCACGGTGAGCCTAGATGAAGTGGAAGGCTACGCAAGAGTTTCCGTCGCCGACCAGGGCAGCGGCATTGCGCCTGAATTGACCGAAAAACTCTTCGATCCGCTCTTCACCACCAAGCCGGAAGGCATGGGCATGGGGCTGGCCATCTGCCGTTCGGTTGTCGAAAGCCATCGAGGACGTTTATGGTTTGAAGCCAATGCTTCCTGCGGCTCGGTTTTCCGGATTTTTCTGCCCATTGCTGAAACAGGAGCGCAATCATGACTTTCCCTGTGGCGCACATCATTGACGACGACCCGGATGTCTGCGACGCACTGACCTGGCTGCTCAAGTCACGCGGCGTCAGTTCCCTGACGTGGACTTCACCCGAGGCATTCCTCCAGGCTGACGTCGCCCAACTACAAGGCTGCATGCTGCTGGATGTCCGCATGCCAGTGATGAGCGGTATTGAACTGTTTGATCGCGCGCGCAAGATGGGCTGTCGGCTGCCGGTCATTTTCCTGACCGGCCACGGCGATGTGCCGATGGCGGTCGAGGCGATCAAAAATGGTGCCTGCGACTTTCTCGAAAAACCTTATGACGATAACGCGCTGGTGGATAAGGTGCTCGCCGCAATGCGCATCGATGCGGAAAGCAAGCAACGTGACGGCTCGCTGGAGTTGCTGCGCGCACAATTGACGCAACTCACGCAACGCGAACAGGAAGTCATGCGGGAGATTTTGAGCGGCAAACTGAACAAGGTGATTGCCGATGAGTTGGGAATCGCCATGCGTACCGTCGAGGTGCATCGCGCACGCATTTTTGAAAAAATGCAGGTGCGCTCAGCGGTGGAACTTTCGCAACGCCTCAAGGCGCTTGATGCGCCGGGCTCCCTTGGTTGATGCACAGGTTGAGCATGCCGCCCCGGCTTTCCAGCACACAGACCCCAAGCACCAGCCGCGGATGCCGATCCGGCCGCGCAGTGCGCAACTGCCGGACAAATTCCCGCAAACGCACGTCATCGGGTGATTGCATTTGCTGCCACGCCAGCATGGCGCGCAACAGATTGATCGCCCGCGCGGTGGTTAATTGTTTGAACAAGGTGAGTGGTAAAGGAAAGTTTGGCGGGTTGCCGGCAAGATCAATCACCGCAAGCTCTTCCAGCAAGCCCAGCGTCTCAGCCAAACGCCCGGCAGTTGCCGCTAGTTGAGCGTCGACTTTTTCAAATCGTTCTCGAATAACGGGCAGCACACGATGCCGCAGATTATTGCGTGTGTAGCGCAGGTCTTGATTGCTCTCATCTTCAATCCACTGCAAGGCATGTTCTTGCGCGTAATGCAGCAAGGCAGCGCGCGGCAGGGTCAGCAAGGGGCGCAGGGTCTTCCCGTGACATTCGCGCATAGCAGCCAGCCCCCGCACGCCTGCGCCGCGAAACAGATTGTGCAGCAGGGTTTCCGCCTGATCGTCGCGGTGGTGCGCCAGCAAGCACCAGTCATGAGGCTGAGTGGACAGCGCATCCCGACGCACACGGCGGGCGGCACCTTCAATGCCTTCACCGCTTGCTTCGGGAACTTGGACACGGAGGATCTGCAACGGAACGTCCAGTGCAGTACAGACTGATTGACAGTGCTCGCCCCAGGCATCGGCGTGTGGGCTGAGTCCATGATGCACATGGACGGCACCGAGCGATAAGGACTGTGACAGGGCTGCACGCTGGACAGCATGCAGTAATACGGTGGAATCCAGACCGCCGGAAAAACCCACCAGCAAGTGCTGCGACGCAACTGTGTGCCGTGCAATACACTCCACGACGCACTCTACTACGCCAGGCACGACTGACACGCCAAGATCAATGAATGGGCTGTTCCCGGAAGCGGCCATAACTCATCAGACGGTCAAACCGGCGCTCGATGAGTTCCGCAGGCGATAAATCGGACACTTGCTTCAAGGCATCCTGCAGCGCTTTTTTGAGGCTTTGCGCCATGATCCGGTAGTCACGGTGTGCGCCACCAACCGGTTCATTGATGACACGATCAACCAGCCCGAGCGACTTCAAACGTGAAGCGGTAATGCCCATGGTTTCTGCCGCGTCGCCGGCTCGTTCGGCGCTCTTCCAGAGTATGGATGCACAGCCTTCCGGTGAGATCACCGAGTAGGTGGAATACTGCAACATCATCACGCTGTCGCCGACCGCAATGGCCAGTGCGCCGCCTGATCCGCCCTCACCGATAATCGTTGAGATCAACGGCACCTTCAACTCTGACATCACAGCCAAATTGCGGCCGATGGCCTCGGATTGCCCACGCTCCTCTGCGTCGATTCCGGGATAGGCGCCCGGTGTATCAACGAAGGTAAAAATTGGAATATCAAACTTCTCGGCAAGTTTCATCAACCGCAAGGCCTTGCGATAACCTTCTGGTCGCGGCATGCCGAAGTTGCGGAAAATTTTTTCCTTGGTGTCGCGGCCTTTTTGATGTCCAATAATCATGCAGGACTGACCATTGAATCGCGCCAGACCGCCAACGATCGCATGGTCGTCCGAGAAATTGCGGTCTCCGTGCAACTCCTGAAAATCGCTGAATATCAGCTCTGCGTAATCAAGCGTGTAAGGGCGTTGCGGATGACGTGCGACCATGGCACATTGCCAAGGCGTCAGTTTTGCGTAGATATCCTTGGTGAGCGTTTGGCTTTTCGCATCAAGCCGGGAAATCTCTTCAGAAATATCCACGGCTGAATCGTCCTGAACAAACCGCAGTTGCTCGATTTTCGTTTCAAGCTCGGCAATCGGTTGCTCAAATTCCAAAAAGGTCGTTTTCATCCGCGCATTTTAGCAGTGAACAAAAAGCAAAAGCCCCCGCTAGTGTATCTAGCGGGGGCAATTGTTTACCAAGGGGTAGTCTGGCGCTGACCTACTTTCGCGCACGGTGAAGTGCACTATCATTGGCGCGGTCTCGTTTCACGGTCCTGTTCGGGAAGGGAAGGGGTGGTTCCAAGACGCTATGGGC
>CAJAWW010000283.1 GCA_903946745.1 uncultured beta proteobacterium | reverse complement strand
GTCCCCACGTTCACGTGCGGCTTGTTACGCTCAAACTTGCCTTTTGCCATGATCGATTACCCCAACAAAATTACGCCAATAAAATAACTACGAATATGGTGCCCTTGGCGTGGATCGAACACGCGACCTCTCCCTTACCAAGGGAGTGCTCTGCCACTGAGCTACAAGGGCGAATCTTTACAACAACACCTGGAGCGGCGAGAGGGAATCGAACCCTCGTCATTAGCTTGGAAGGCTAAGGTTCTACCATTAAACTACCGCCGCCCGTCCGAAAAACCGGCCGGCCGATCAGCGCCCGGCCAAACCACCGCGTTTGATGCTATGTTTGCGTCTTGCTACTTGCCTTGCTACTTTTGCTAACTGCTGGTGGAGGGGGAAGGATTCGAACCTTCGAAGGCAGAGCCGTCAGATTTACAGTCTGATCCCTTTGACCGCTCGGGAACCCCTCCAGCGAAACCTCAGATTATCTTCCATTCTCACGGTTCCGTCAACTCGAACTCAGCCCATGCTATTTTTCCCGCCGGAAGGCCGAGAACACACCGTGCCGCTTCTGCCAGCGTGTGCTGCCCAAGTTGCCGGCGGGCTTCTGGCGCTGATGTTAGCACTCACTTTCCAATCTTTATGGCAGATACCTCTTCTTTTTGCGGCTGCGCAAGGCTTGGCTGCTGCGGGTATTGCCGCGCTGCTGCGCGCACCGCGCTGGTGGCTGGCGATCCACCTGGGGTTCGTGCCATTGATTGTCGCGGCACGCATGCTCGAACTGCCCTCATGGATCTGGCCAGCGGGCTTTCTGAGCTTGCTGCTGGTGTTTTGGCGAACCGACCGCAGTCGCGTCCCGCTCTACCTGACCAACGCCACCGCCAGCGCAGCCGTCGGCGCATTACTGAGACCAACGCCTTGCCGCGTCCTTGATCTGGGTTGTGGCGACGGCGGATTGCTACTGCGTCTTGCGCGCACACGCCCGGACTGCCACTTTATCGGCTTCGAACACGCACCACTGACCTGGGCGTGGGCACGGCTGCGCTGTCGCGGCTTGCGCAACATCGAAATCCGCTATGGCGATTTTTGGTCCCATTCGCTGCACGGCTACGCACTCGTTTATGCATTTCTGTCGCCGGTTCCGATGGAAAGACTGTGGCACAAGGCCCAGCGCGAGATGGATCGCGATGCACAACTCATCAGCAACAGCTTCGAGATACCAACAATCTCGCCCCTGCGCGTGATCGAAGTAGCCGACCAACGGCAAACGCGGCTGTACTGCTATCGTCCAGCGGGTTGAATAAACACGGCGATTGCCTCGCAATTTCGCCCATCGCCCCATGCGATGTTCGCCAATAATGGTTCCACAACACAGGCACCGGGCTCACCCCGGTCGCGGAGGAACTTCATGGCGGACATCATCTGCGTCATTGGCAACAAAGGCGGCACCGGCAAGACCACCATTTCACACATGCTCTGTCAGGGCATGGGATTGCTCGGCCAGCGTTCTGTCTGTGTGCTGACTGACACCTATCGCGAACCACTCGACCCGGCCGGGCGCCGCTATCTGGTAGCCGACGCCCGCTCACGCGAAGCGCTGAACAAGGTCACCGCAAAAATTCGCTCACTCAAATCATGGATGGGCGTCATCGACGGTGGCGGCAATCGCACCGAGATGGACCAGAAACTCTACGGTGTTGCCGATCTGGTGCTGTTGCCATTCCGCGATTCGCACGAAGATATCCGCACCGTCATTCGTGATCTTGAAATGTTCCCGCGCGCCTATGCCATCCCCTCGCAGTGGCCAACCAATGTCTGGCAGCGCGAAGCGGCGGAGAAAACCATTGATGAATTTTTAAGCATCTATCGTGACCGCATCCTGTCACCGGTCGCCACCTTATCGGCAAGCAAAAATCTTTTGCAGAAAACCATTCCCGGCAGTCTGCCGTCACCACTGGCCAATTCCTGTCGTGGCGTTGCGCGGCAAGTGCTGGATCTGCTGCAAATTCCATTCGAGGATGATGAGCCGGAACCCTCTGCGATGATGATGCCACCACTCGCCTCTGGCGCTACCGCCATGTCAATGGCAGCCTGAGCGCGGCCACACCGCACCCTAAAACTCAGCGACGCTTGCGACTGGCGATCAGGGCGGCTTCAGCGCGGTTACCGGCACCCAGAGCCCTCAGTATCGCCGACACATGTATTTTCACCGTGCCCTCGGTCACCCCAAGCAACTCGGCAATCTGTCGATTGGAACCCCCTTCGACCAGCACGTCCAGAACCCGCGCCTGGGCTGGCGTTAGACCGTAGCGTTGCGCCAATGGCTTGCCGGCAACCTGGCTGGCGTCACTGCGATTCATCGCCGCACGCAAGGCCGCCGGAAGATAAACGTCTCCGGCGAGAACGGCACGACTCGCCTCAATCAGCTCAGTGCTGGAGCTTGCCTTCGACACAAAACCAGCGGCACCGGCCTTCATCACGCGCGCAACCGTGTCGGCATCATCGAGCGCCGAGAGTATCAGTACCGGTACCGTGGGAAAGCGGCGGCGCACCAGCGGAAGAAAAGTCTGACCCTTGGTGCCCGGCAACATCAGATCCAGCAGCATCAGGTCGATATCGGCTTGCTCGAGCACAACAGTCGCTTCAGTTGCATCGGCGGCACCGATGACTTTCGCATCACTGGCCAGTGACGCCAATGCCGCCAGCAAACCTTCGCGCACGAGAGTATGGTCTTCAACTACCAGAATGTTAAGCATCGTTACGCGACTCGCACAAAATGGATCGGCAATAATTATGACATCGGCCAGTCTAGCGCATTCGTTGCCGGGTGCGGTAAGATCGTCGTTCGCCTCATGGAGAAATCAAATGACTGCAAATGCATCCGACCCGATGGAATTTCTGAAAACGCTCTGGGGCAGCACAGGAATGCCGCTGCCCGGATTAGTGACTCCGACGCTCGACACCGACGAACTGGAAAAAAGAATTACCGACCTCAAGGCTGTTGAAGGCTGGCTGAAGACCAATCTCAACATGCTGCAAATGACCATACAGGGTCTCGAAGTGCAACGTGCCACGCTGGCGGCGATGCAAGCCATCAGCGCGTCTGCCAGCAGCGGGGACGCCAACGGCAATCCATTTGCCAACCCGGCCATGTGGCCGTGGAATTTTATGCCGGGTCAAAAACCGGCAGAAACCCCCGGCAGCAGCCCGACGGCGGGCGCAGGCGAAAAGCCTGCCACCAAACCGAAACCCAAAGACACGAACGAAAAAAAGTAAGCCGCAACACCATGAACTACGGGTAGCGGTAGAAACCGCGACCCGACTTGCGCCCCAGATAACCGGCGGCCACCATTTCCTTGAGCAGGGGCGCGGGGCGATACTTCGATTCATTCAGGCCGTCGTAAAAAACATTCATCACCGCCAGCAAGGTATCCAGCCCGATCATATCGGCCAGCGCCAAGGGGCCGAGCGGATGATTGCAGCCAAGCGTCATACCGGCATCAATTTCCTCTGCTGACGCCAGCCCTTCGGCGAGCACGAAAATCGCTTCATTAATCATCGGGCACAGGATGCGATTGACCACGAAGCCCGGGTGATTACGCACCGTGATCGGTGTTTTCCCCAATGTGCGCGCCAGCGCCTCGATGCGCGCATGGGTCGCGTCCGACGTCTGCAAGCCACGGATAATTTCGATCAGCGCCATCAGCGGCACAGGATTGAAAAAGTGCATGCCGATAAACCGCTGTGGGCGCTCACACGCTGCGGCCAGCACGGTGATGGATATCGACGAGGTATTGCTGGCAAGAATGGTCTCGGCACCCACCACGTTTTCAATCTCGCGCAGGATGCGAATCTTCACTGCCTCGTTTTCAGTCGCCGCCTCGATCACCACATCGACGGCGGCAAGTTGCGCCAACTCCGTCACCGCGCGGATGCGTCCAAACGCGGCAGCCTGCGCCTCTGCGCTGACCTTTCCCTTACGCGCCAGCCGCTCCAGACTGTTCGATATCATCGCCAGCCCCTTTTGCAAGGCGGCTGTGCTGACATCCAGCAGCAGCACATCCAGCCCCGCCATGGCTGCCGCCTGCGCAATGCCACTGCCCATGGCTCCAGCACCGACCACGCCGATGTGCCGCACTGTTTCCATCGTCATAACAAGACGCTCCCGAAAATTGAGAATTTAAAATTCAGGATTGAGTCTACGCTGCTTTCAGTGCGGGGAAAGTTCCATCGGGGTGAAACGCGCCTGCACGGTCTTGCCATCCGCCCCCGTGAGCGTGACCACTGCCTTCAGATCACGCACCGAAGCGTAGCGCGCACTGCCACGAAACCGGTTGTCGCCATCGGGCTTGAGTTCGGCAGCCGCCTTTACGCCCTTGCCAAACAATGTCACTGTGACTTTCATGCCCGCACTTGGCATTTTTTTGTCGGCATGATCGGTCAGGTAAATCAGCAGTGGATTTTCTTTCGCCTGAGGACTGTCACGCACCACCACCAGTTCGATGTGATAGACACCCGCCATGCGCAATTGGCCGCCGGCACCGGTTTTCACCTTGTCCAGGGTGGCATCGTCGTGCGCCCATGCAGGCAGGGCAAGCAGCAAAAAACAAATCAGCAAACCTTTCATTTTGGTTCCCTTTCAGTAAATATCATCAGATTCAACAACGAGCAATGCGCGCAATGGCACCTCGCCCCAGCGTAGAAACATCAGTGGCGTCAGCAAGGTGTCGAGCAGTGTCGAACTGACAAGTCCGCCAAAAATCACCACCGCTACCGGATGCAAAATTTCCTTGCCCGGTGCATCGGCCGCCAGCAGCAACGGCAACAGCGCCAGTGCGGCCACGCTGGCGGTCATTAGCACCGGTGTCAGCCGTTCAATGGAGCCACGCACCACCATGTCCGCGCCAAACCGTTCACCTTCAAAGCGGCACAGATTGATGTAGTGGCTGATTTTGAGAATGCCATTGCGCGTGGCGATGCCCGCCAGCGTCACAAAACCGACCAGCGCCGCGACCGACAGCGGTTGCCCGGATAGCCACAGCGCCGCTACGCCCCCCACCAATGCCAGTGGAATGTTAGCCATAATCATCAAGACCAGACGCGACGAACGGTAGCGGGCGTGCAGCACCACAAAGACCATGAGCATCGCCACCATCGCCAGCAACCCCAGCAACCGCGTCGCCTCTTCCTGTGCCTGAAACTGGCCTTCGAGCACCACATAGGCACTCGGTGGCAGGGGTGTTGCGGCGATCTCGCGACGCACATCGGCCACCACCGCGGCCAGATCGCGTTGCTGAGTGTTCGCCGACACCACAATGCGCCGCTTGCCGCCTTCGCGACCAATCTGATTAGGGCCGTCACCTTCCTCGATGCTTGCCAGCAAGGCCAGCGGCACGCGCCCGCCCGGCGTTTCTACCAACAAGCGCGACAAGGCTTCGGCACCACGCGCCGGCTCTAAAAGTCGCAGCACCACATCAAAGCGACGATTGCCCTCGATGATCTGAGAAACACGCGTGCCATTGGACAGCGTTTCCAACGCATGCAGCACGGCGGCCGGTGCCATGCCGTAACGCGCTGCCGCTTCATGATCGATACGCACTTTGAGCTGCGGAATACGCACCTGCTTTTCAACCTGCAAATCGGCAATTCCGGGCACCGTCGCCAGTCGCGTGCGCAGCGCCTCGGCGCTGGCGCGCAGGGCGTCAAGATCGTCGCCGAACACCTTGATCGACAATTGCGCGCGCACCCCTGACAGCACATGATCGAGCCGATGCGCGATGGGCTGGCCCACGCTGACGCCCGCCGGCAACAGCGCCAGACGTTGTCGAATTTCGGCAACGACAAGGGTACGCGACCGTTCGGATGCTTTGAGGTCAACATCGATCTCGGTGTAGTGCACGCCCTCGGCGTGTTCATCCAGTTCGGCACGCCCGGTGCGGCGGCCGGTTTGCGCAACTTCCGGCACGGCGCGAAGCAGACGCTCGGCCAGCGCACCGATGCGACTCGACTCGGTCAGCGAGGTGCCGGGTTCAAGCACCACATTCACGGTCAGCGTGCCTTCGTTGAAGGGCGGCAAAAAACTGCGCGCAAAAAACGGCACGCTGGCAGCGGCCGCCAGCACCGCCGCCAGCGCCAGCAGCAACAACGCCGACGCACGCGGAAACGACCAGATCAACAATTGCGCGTCGCGCTTTTTAAGCCAGCGCACCAAACGGCTATCGGGATGCTGGTCCAGCACCAATTTGGGTAACAGATAGGCACATAGCACCGGCGTGACCGTCAGCGCCACCAGCATGCTGGCGAGAATCGACACAATATAAGCAATGCCAAGCGGCGCAAAAAAGCGGCCCTCAATACCCGGCAGCGCAAACAGCGGCACGAACACCAGCACCACCACCAGCGTCGCGTAAACCACGCCAGAGCGCACCTCGCGCGAAGCGGCTGCCACGACCGTAAAAGTCGACTCTGGGGATGCGGCAATTGCGTTCGCCTTCAACCGTCGCAACACGTTTTCGACATCCACCACCGCATCATCAACCAGTTCACCGATGGCGATGGCCAGCCCGCCCAGTGTCATGGTGTTGATCGACAGCCCAAAGGCACGGAACGCCAGAAACGCCGCCAGCAAAGCCAACGGAATCGCGGTGAGCGAGATCAACGTGGTGCGTGTGTTGCCCAGAAACAAGAACAACACCACCGCCACCAGAATGGCACCGTCGCGCAACGCGTGGGCCACATTGCCCACCGCGGCGGTAATGAAGTCGGCCTGACGGAACAGCACACGCGGTGCGGCCAAGCCTGAAGGGCGCTGGGTCGCCAGTTCGGCCAGCGCCGTTTCAAGCGCGCGCGTCAGCGCCACCGTATCGGCACCGGGCTGCTTTTGTACCGAGACAATCACGGCCGGTGCCCCATCCACGCCAGCATCGCCACGCCGCGGTGCGGCGGCAAAATCCACCTCAGCCACCTGTGAGAGCGGGATGCTGACACCATTTTTCCACGCCACCGACAAGCGCCGCAAATCCTCCAACCGTGCACTACGACCAAGGCCACGAATCAGAAACTCACGCCCCTGCTGCTCCAGAAATCCACCGCTGGCGTTGCCGCCAAAATCTTTGACCACGGCTGCCAACTGTTCCAGCGTCACACCAACCGCTTGCATGCGTGCCGGATTCGGCGCGATGCGAAACTGCCGCACCTCACCCCCGATAGGAATTACCTGCGCCACACCGGGCAACGTCAATAACCGCGGTCGTAGCACCCAGTCGGCCCATTCGCGTGCCGCCATCAGCGATCCGGCCGCGCCCGCCGTGTCTCCGGTTTCAGTCGGAATCGCAATCAACGCAATCTCGCCCATGATCGATGCCACCGGGCCCATCTGTGCAACGGCATTGGCCGGCAGCTGTTCGCGCACCACTTGCAAGCGCTCGGCCACCAGTTGCCGGTTTCGATAGAGATCACTGCCCCAATCGAATTCCACTACCAGTTGTGACAAACCGATGCCGGACACCGAGCGCACCCGCGTCACACCGGGCATGCCATTCACCGCCGCCTCCAGCGGCATGCTGACCAGCGCCTCGACCTCTTCGGGTGCCAGACCGTGCGCTTCGGTCATGATGGTCACACTGGGTTTGTCGAGTGCCGGAAACACATCAACCGGGGTGCGTTGCAAACTTAACACCCCGGCAATCATCAGCGCCGCGGCGGCGGCAAGGACGAACACGCGGTGCCGCAGGCTGGCGGCAATCAAGGCGTCGAACATCAGCGCACCTGCCCGATCAGGCTGGCGCCTTCGGTCACCACGCGCTCCCCGCCCACCAACCCGGCGGTGATGCGACGACGTCCGGCATCGAGCGGCTGCACAGTGACCGTGCGCGGCACAAACATTTCGGCAGTTTCATGCACCCAGACTTGCGTTTCGCCACTGGTGGCACGCACCAAGGCGCTGGCGGGCACAGCCACACCACGCTCTTTGCGGCGCGTGCTGGCAACCAGCCTCAATGGCTGCCCCAGCGCCAGTGAAACGGCTTTCCCCGCAGCGGACAGATCGATCGCAAACAACAACGGCAACGAGGCGTCGCGCAGAATGCGTCCGCCACCGACAAAACGCAGCCGGATCGACTGGCCGTCGGGCGCCGTGGCGCTGGCGCTACCCAGTGCATCAACCAAGGCCGCGTCAAAGGCCTGCGCTTCAATCATCAGTCGTTGCGGATCGACGATCTCGAACAGCAATTCACGCGCCTCGACCACCTGACCAGCCACCACCATGCTGCTGGCAATGACGCCAGACACCGGGGCGATCAGGGTTTCGCGCCCGGAAATACTGGCCTTCAGATCGGTCAGGCGGCGCTCCATGCTGGCGATCTCGATGCGTGTTTCCTCCACTTCGCGGCGCGGAAAATAGCCCGGCGCATCCTGATGCCGGCGCTGCCGACGCTGGGCAATATCAAGCTGGTTGCTGGTCTCATGCACCATCACCTGCTGGCGCGCACGCTCGACCGGGTCTTCAATATGTACCAGTGTCGCCAGCACCTGTCCGCGCACCACACGCTGACCCAGACGCGGCAGACCCGCTGATGGCGCTTCAACGCGGCTGCCCTGTGCCGCCTGCACGCGTCCGCCTTGCGCCGGATCGGCCACCACACGGCCATTGAGTTCGATACTGGCGGCATATTCGCCGGCCTCGGCAACGGCGGTACGCACACCCAGCGCGCGCTGCACCGGTTTCATCATGAATACCGCTCCGTTGGCCTGACGCTGTGCCCCTGCCGCCGCCGGTGCCAGTGCAGGTGCCACGGCTGCTGCGGCAGACTTCACTGGCGGCACACTGTGATCTTCGCCTTCATGAGCTTGTGCAAAATGGGTCGTTGCGCACAACACAAACATCGTCAATAGGTTGCGCTTCATGATGTGCTCCGCGACGCTTTGCGTCGATACCACCATGCAAGGCCAAAACCAAGTGCCAGCACTACCACCATCAGCAGCATCGGGGGCGGAACGGTGGGCGTTGCGGAAACCAGGGTGGCAACCGAGGGAGCAACCGGCGCGGGAATCGTCAGCGTGCCATTGAGCAGATCGCCACCGTCAGGTGTGGTGATGGCAAATACCAGCGGATAGTCGCCCGGGGCTGTCAGCGCTGGGGTCGGAAGCGTGTAGCTTACATCGGCATCAGGGGTCGCAGTTTTGCCACTGACGGCACGGCTCATCACGCCCTTGAGCACGCCGCCTTCCACCTCGATCATGGCATCGCTGACCGGTTGATTGCTGATGGCGCGATCGAGCCAGACCACCAGTGCGCCATTCTCCACTGCGGCAACCAACTCAAAGTCGGCGGAGCGCGCCTCCATGCGTGGCGATAGCGTGACGCCGGCAAGTGCGGGGGGAGGCTGACTGTGATCGTGGCCTTCGTGGGCTGCTGCGGATGAATCCAGCGACCACACCGGCGGCAAGCACCATAGCGCAGCAAACGCTGCGGCAAAAATCCAATGTTTCATGAAAAACCCCTTGCTGTCCATTGAGTGAAGCACAACGGACCATGGCCATAACCGCGGTCCGGATCAGGACGGGTCAGGCAATCGGGGTGGTCGTGGCAGGGGTTCGGTGGTGCTGGCGGGAAAAGTCGACGCTGGCGCTACGGCAAAATCGTTTGCCGGCGGCAATACGGCACCAATTGTTTGCGTGGTTTGCGTCAATGACAGCATGCTCGCGCACGCCAGATGACAGTGACCGCACTGCTCATGATTTTCGTGTGCATCGCACGGCATGGCGTGTGCGGAGGAATTATGGGGGGCACCCTCATGCGCCATATCATGGCCTGCATGATCCGTCGCTGGCACCGCAGCATCAGTAACCTGTCCATGCTGACAAACCGGCACCACCACGCCGGCAACAGCCGAAACCGGTAGCCACAGGGCAGCAAACACAACAGGAAGCAGTCTCAACCAACGCACCATACCGTTATTGTAGGAGAGCGCCGTGCATACGGCAAGGCCAATGCGCACCAATGCGCGAGTGTGTGTTGATGGCTGAGCAACACGCTAATCTGGTTAATTGTCCTGGCTGATCGTCTATGCCTTTCGTAGAAGCTGACATAGAATAGAAGCAGGGTTGCTTGCACATCGCGACGCATAACGCAATCTAGAAAAACACATAAATGGGGGAATGGTTATGGGCTCGATCCGCATCGGCTCATCGCTGGCTGAACAGACTGCAGACGCCGCGGCCGATCTTGCGCGACAGTTGTCGGGGCAGCAATATGCTCTGGTTATCTTCTTCACAGCCGATCGCCATAATGCTGCGCGCCTGGCCACCGAAATGCGGCGACATTTCCCCCTGCCCACGGCTGTCATTGGCTGCAGTACTGCC
>CAJAWW010000282.1 GCA_903946745.1 uncultured beta proteobacterium | reverse complement strand
TGCCCTCCGCCGACTTCAACGGCCGGCATCGTGCCGTGCTGGAAGGCGAAAAAGCCGCAGCGGCGGTCATGCCCGCACTGAAAGCCAAACTCGCCGCTCTGCGCAGCGGAACGCATTGACCAAAATACGCATCTGACCCATCACCGGCTCCATCACGCGCCGTAAGACGCGGTATAGGCAGCTAACGCCTGCGCAAGCACACCGGTCACTTTGGGTGGGTCGCCTGTGCCAAATTCAGTTTGCAAGGCCGTGTGATGGTCGGCAATGTAGCCAATAACGCGGTTGAGGTTGTCGATCTGGCGGGGAATGAAGTTGTCAGCAGACACCAGCAAACTCGCCGCCTGCGAAAAATTTGCGCCAAACTCACGTACGGTCGCCATCGCACCAACCGGCGCAGTGTTGAACGTGGCGTCAAAGCGGTTGCTGTCGAACGACACCCGATGCGTGACACTCGATAGGGTGATGCCCAAATCTTTCAGCCCATGCAATCCGTCTTGCGCACCCAAAAACATGTTGCCGATACTTTGCTCAAGCGCGCGCCGGGAAATTTTTGCCGCTGACGTGTCGGCCAGCAAGCCGCCTTCTGCCGCCTGATCGCCAAATTTCTGGCTCCATCGATTATAGGCATCGGCAAAGTCCTGCAGCGCCGCGCGCACCGCTGTTGCACCCGAAGCCACCGGCAGATCGGCCAACGTGTGTCCCAGCGCGCTCATGTCGGCCATGCTCTCGCGCATGCCCTGCAACGAAGCATATTGTGCCTTGTAGATCACCTCTTTCTGATTGATCGCGGTCATCATCCGGTAGGCCGACTCCGGATCAAACAACTCGGTATTGCGCCCGGTTGCGGACAAACCCGGCAACTTGCCGGTCACCGGCACGGCAAACAAAGGATTGACCTCCGCTGCGGAAAACGAACTTGTTGAAGTCATCGCCGCATTAAAGAGGCTGCCAAAGTCGGCACCGGCGCGGTGCAGCCCCAGCAACGCGCGCGTGCTGGCGGGTTGCACAGAGAATAAAGTCGGGATCACGTTCATGGCATTGCTCCTGTTGCGGGACGCATGGAGCGTCCTTCAATGCAACTGAAGCAAGAAGCAGTCCTTAAACTTAAAACTCAGTTCAATCACGACGTATCATGATTAACCAGCAGGTGTTGCAAGGCTGAGCGTAAGCGCCCCGGCGGCACGGGCTTTCTCAACAACGGGAAACCCGCCAGCCGTGCGGCGGCCTGCGTTTCCAGTGCCTCATCATTGCTGATGAGCAGCACGCCCAGCGCCGGGTATGCGCGCTGTAAAACATGCGCCAGCGCAATGGCCTGGCTTTGTTCGTAATCCGGTTCGTGACCCGGTTCGTGATCCAGTTCGTTACCCTTTATATCGCCATTTTCGTCACCGAAAATTTCAGGGTTGAGAATGACTACGTCCGGAAGCGGCATTTCATGACCGTGCATGCCGTTGAAAAACTGTCGCACCGTCGCCTTATCCGTGATGAAGCCGACCTGCAACCCCCAGCCCGTCAATATCGGCTGCAGGGCTGCCTGCGTTGCCGGGTCATCGTCGATGACCAGCACCGATCCATTGACCTGCACAGCATCCGCGAGCCGATCCGTGGCGCGCCGTGAGGTCGGCACGAGATCTGCAGAGCCACCAGAAAGTAAAGCCTCGTCGCCGGCCAGTGGCAATTCAATCCAGAACACCGTGCCGCGCGCCTCGCGGGAACGCACGCCGATACGCACGTCCAGGATGTCCGCCAGCCGGCGGCAGATGGCGAGCCCAAGCCCCAGACCCTTGCGGCTGTCGCGCTCTGGATTATCGAGCTGCACATATTCATCAAAGATGGAAGCCAGCAGTGCTTGCGGAATACCTTTGCCGGTATCCCATACCTCGATCATCACCTTGCCCGCGCGCCGCCGGCAGCCCACCAGAATGCCGCCGTGCTCGGTATGGCGGGCGGCATTGGACAGCATATTGAGCAAAATGCGCTCGACCATCTGGCGGTCGCACCGCACCCGCAAGCCCGTTGGCCGCACCCGCAGTTGCAGGCCTTTGTCTGTCGCCAGCGGTGCGAGATCGCGCACCAGCCGGGTGATGACGTCATCCAATGCAAAGGTCGACATGCGCGGTTTTATGGTGCCGCTATCAAGGTGGGAAACATCCAGAATGGCATCGAGCATTTCGCGCAACGCATTCACCGATGACAGAATGTTGCCCACCAGCACCGGCTCTGTGCGTGCGGCATCCGTCTGTTGCAGCGTCGACACAAACAAGCCAAGGGCATGCAGCGGTTGTCGCAAATCGTGACTGGCTGAAGACAAAAACTGCGATTTTGCGGCCGTTGCACGTTCGGCGGCATCCTTCTGCGCCAAGAGTTCGGCCGTCGTTACCGCTACTTGAAAACGCAAATCCTCCTGCGTCATGGCGACACGTGCGGCCATGGCGTTAATGCCGTCGGCCAGACTATGCAATGCGCCGGCCGCGTCGGTATTCATGCGCGCACTGTCGATGCCGCGAGCAATCTGCGCCACCACGTCGTTCGCCTCCAGCAAAGGTTCGCTGATGCTGCGATAGATCAGTAGCGCGAGCGCCACGCCCAGCAAGGTGCCCAAGAGTGCCACCATTGCGCCCGTCAGCAACAATTCATTGCGCTGCGCGGCGATACCGCGCGGCGACAATTCGACGATCACATGACCCAACGGCGCGGGCACCGAAAGAGCGCGCTGGCTGGCGGCGACAAGGCTGGCGGTTCCCGAGTAAATATCATCCACCGCTGCCGTGGTGCGCAACACCGGATGCACAAACAGCAGCTTGTCGGTTAATACATGCAAGCTCACGACGGCATCCCGCTTCGGCCAGTTGGCCGGGTGCACCGTGCCACCGCTCGCCAGCACTGCGCCCGATGCATCGGTCAGCGCGACACCACCAATGTCGGCATTGCTGCGCAAGGTGGCATCAGCCAGTGCGGCCACGCTGGCGCGGTCGCCGGCAAACAGCGGAAATTCAGCGGAACCGGCCAGTTGATGTGCAATCGCATGGCCACGCGTCAGCAGGTTTTGTTCAAGGCTGTGAATGGCCCGGAAGACGAACAAGCCTGTCAGCAAAAATGCCACCAGCGTCACGGGCAGCACCGCCGCCAGAACGATGCGTAATCGAAGACTCGTCTTCATGGATGACTCCGTTGTTTCAACTGGGCGGCGAGCGCCGCCTCATCCAGCGCCAGCCCCATGGAACGGGCTACGCTGGCATTGATCGAAATTGCAAAGTCCTGCGGCCACTGCGGGGGCGGCAAGGATTTGGCGGAAAGAGAAAGCCGCAGCAATACACCCGCCTGTGCGCCGGACTGCGCGGGCGTCGAGTACAGCGACAGCAACGCGCCGGCCTTGGTGTAGGCCGGCGAAAATCCGATAAGGGGAATCTGCTGCCGATAAGCCGCAGTGAGGATGGCCGGGACGTTCTGACCGTTGAAAACAGCCGGATCGGGCACCGCCAGCAGTGCCTGGGCATCGCTCAGCACCGACTGCAGCGCCGGAAATACACCAGCGGCACCCACTTCGGCATGCTGCAATTTCATTCCCTGCGCTTGGGCGGCACCCTCCAGCGCGGCGATGAGCGCACGACTCTCTGCTGCGTACACCGTCGCCACGACTTTCGCCTGTGGCAGCGCCAGCCGGATGAGGGCAAGCTGCCGTGCGGGCGGCTGATCGAGATACACCGCCGAGAGCGTTCCCGCACGCAAACGCCGTTGCTCGGCGATGCGCTCAAAACCCAATCGCGGTACCAGCACCGTCAGTAATGGCGGCGGTGTGGGATCAGCGGCAAACATTTCTTGCATGCCGCGCTGTGCTGCGCTGCCCACGGCCACGACCCAGCCGGGTTCGGGCACGCCCGCACGGAATTCGCGCCACGGGGCGATCACCCACTCAATAGGACGCGACTGCCCCTTCTCGACTTCGGCACGCAAGGCACTCGCCGCTTCGGCGTGCGCACCGCCCTCTTCCGAGAGCGCCACCCAGATCTTCAACGGCCCGTTCGCCCATGCAAACCCATATGTCATTAGACATAGGCAAGCGAGCGTAAGCAGCTGAAGAAAAAGGCGTTTCACGGGGTTTAGAAATCGATCCGCAGGGTGGCGAAGGTGCGCCGGGTGAAGCGGTATTCAGGGGCGAGTTCGGCGTGGCCGCCGTTGAGCCCCTGCGTCGTGAGTGCGAACTCAATGCGCTGGCCTTCAAAGCGGCCATTCCAGGCCACGCGGCCGTCGAGCTGCCGGCTGGTCGGCAATAGGCCGGTCCATTTATAGGGGGTTGCCGTATAAGAGATCAGCGAAAAATCGAAATTCAACGGCAGTTTTTGAAACCACGCGACCGACGCGGTACGGCGCGGTGTCTCTAAGGTTTCATCGGAATAACTGCCCTTGTCTTCGCGCAGGTGGGCTTCGCTCAACACAAGGCGCGTATCGGCCAGTGGCCGCCAGTCAAACTGGTATTCAAAACCGCGAATACGCGGCCCGGGCGAATTCACAAAATCCAGTGCGGCAGACTTGGTCAACCGGTCGTTCATGCGCTCAACGAAGCCGCGAAAATCAATGTTGAGGCCGATCTCGCGGATTTTGCCGAGATAGCCGACTTCATTGGTAATCATGATTTCTTCTTGCGCCTTGCCAGTCGACTTCAAATACGCCGCAACCACGGGGTTGAGAACAATCCCCGAATATTTTACGGTCAGATCGTGCTTCGCCCGCAGCTCAAGCAGCCCCGGCGCGCGCTGCGCAATGCTGGCACCGGCGCGCACGGTGTGATCGGGCGTCAGGTGGTAATTGACCATCAGGCGCGGGGCAAACAGGTGGCCGATAATATTGTGTTGTTCCACCATGCCGCCAGCATTCACCAGCCAGTTGCGACCGGGTCGCCATTCGACGTTGGCAAACAGGCGTGCCTGATGTGCGGAGACACTGTCCGGGTTGCCATACACGGCCACCGACTGGTTCTCTTCGCGCCGCAACTCGCCGCCCCACGCCACCCGCCAATACTCATTAAACCGTTTGGTGTGCTGCGCCTCGATGGACTGGCGGGAACTGGTGCCGGATACATCGAGCACGGCCGTGGCCACCACGTTGAAAGCACCCAGTTTCGCGCGTTGCGAAGCAATCGAATAATCCGTATAGCGTTCGGTTTCGTGGTGCGCCGAAAGCGTGAAGGATTCATCGGCACCAAGCGTATGCGTCCAGTGGCCAAAAGCATAGGCGCGACGCCACTCGTTGGTGCGGATCGGGCTGCCATCGCAAGTGCCCGGTTGCTTGCCAATAAAGCTGGCGTTGCAACTGGACGGCGGCGCGCCTTCGCCAAAGGCGTGCGTCACACTGCCCAGATGGAAGCGCAACTCGTCGGACGGACTGGGGCGCAGATCGGTACGCAGATGCAGTTGTGAGAGACGCATATCGTCATACACGTTATCCAGGCCATCATCATTGCGCCGTGAAGCCGTGATGCGCACGCTGGCCACGTCGTTGCCGCCGCCCACGCGCACCACATTCTGCTTGATGCCCTTTTCACCCGCCGACACGCTGACCATGCCGCCGTGCGTATCCGCCGTGTGGCGCGTGATGATATTGACCACGCCCAAAAACGCGTTGGAACCATACGCCGCCGAGTTTGAACCGCGCAGCACTTCGATGCGCTGAATGTCTTCCAACACCACACCCAGCATGCCCCACTGGGTGCCGCCGAGAAAATACGGCGTGTACATCGAATGCCCGTCAACGAACACCTGCACGCGCGCGCCGTAGGTGTCGAGTGCCGAATGATAGGTGGCCACCGGATTGGCGCCGTAGCGCCGGGTGAAGAGGAAACCGGGCACCAGCCGCAGCAGTTCCGCCACATCGCGCGCGCCGGAGCGGCGGATGGTGTCGGCGTCGATGATCGTGACCGCACCCGGTGTCTCGTCGAGCGGTTGCGCCAGCCGGGTGACGGACAGCACGACCGGCAGGTCTTCGAAATACGAATTCTCAGAAACTTCCTGTGCGCCTGCCGTATTTACCAGAAGACAAAAAGTCGACGCTGAGAGTACGGCGAAGCAACGTCTCATAAATAAATGCTGATCGGCCGGATGAATTTGGCATTATACGGCGTTGTTCTACCCGCGCCCGACCAGCACAATACCCGTCACAACCAGCACCACACCAAGCATCTGAGCGGCCGAAAAGCCCTCACCCAGCAACAACCAGGCAAAGACAATGGTCAGCAGCGGCCCAACCATGCCAACCAACGCCGCCTGCCCGCTGCCGAGACGACGAATCGCGGCCGACTGAGCGAATACCGGAAGCACCGTGGAGAATATCGCCATGGCCAGACCCAGCGCATACACTGGCCAGGCCTGCGCGACCAATGCCTCCATCGGTTGTGTGGCGGCAAAATGACCGAACGTCGCGGCAGTCGACGCCAGCATCGCCAGCGCGGTGAAGCGCGCGGCACCCAGCCGCGCAATCATGCCGGCGCTGCCGGAGAGATAGAGCGCATAGCTGACCGAGGACGCAAAGACGAAGCCAGCGCCTACCCAGATCACGGCCGGATCACCCGATACTTGCACGTCATGAGCAAAGGCGGCGCCGATGCCGAGGTAGCACAAACCCAGCGCCAGCCATTCACGGCGACTGATGCTGCGCCCCTGGAATGCCAGCCCAAGCAGCAAAGTGATGGTCGGGTAAGTGAACAGGATCAGACGTTCCAGCCCGGCGGAGATGTACTTGAGCCCCAGGAAATCAAGAATGCTGGCGCCATAGTAACCAAGCATACCGAGCACCGCTACGCTCGCCCAATCGCGCAACGTCAGTGCCGCCGCGCTACGTGACGAGACAAACCCGACCCAGAGAAAAACCGGCAGCGCAAACGTCATGCGCAAGGCCAGCAGCGTGATGGCATCAACGCCATGGGGATAGGCAAGCTTGACCAGGATCGCCTTGAACGAAAATCCGAATGCCGCAATGGCGGCGAACAGCAAACCCCAGCGGCGATCCGTCAACGTCGTCGGCCGCCGAGAATCGAGCCGAGTACGCCGCGCACGATTTCACGGCCGACCTGTGAGCCGATGGTACGCACCGCGCTCTTGACCAGCGTTTCACCAATGGACTGGGTGCGGCGGGCGCTGCTACTGCTGCCACCCCCGCTGCCACCCCCGCTGCTACCTCCCAATACACCACCGAGCATGTCGCCCAGCCCGCCCAGAAAGCCGCCGCCCGATTCTGCCACCGTAGTCTGAGCGTCGACTTTTTCGGCTGTCACCGCAACGCCCTTGAGTTTTTCGTAGGCCGATTCACGATCCAGCGCCGCTTCGTAATGCCCGGCAATCGGTGATGCTGCAATGGTAGCGCGGCGCTCGTCGGCACTCATGGGGCCAATGCGTGAGGCCGGGGGCAACACCA
The DNA here is from genome assembly GCA_903946745.1 of uncultured beta proteobacterium. GTDB lineage: Bacteria > Pseudomonadota > Gammaproteobacteria > Burkholderiales > Rhodocyclaceae > CAJAWW01. The sequence goes on along the minus strand of CAJAWW010000282.1, from coordinate 1,273 downwards.
TGCCGCGCTCGACCATGGTGGGGCGCCCTTGTGCATCCAGAAACGACACCAGCGCCTCGCCCACGCCCAGCTCGGTAATGGCCGTCTCAGCGGAAAACTGCGGATTGGCGCGCAAGGTTTCCGCCGCCGCCTTGACGGCCTTTTGGTCGCGCGGGGTGAAAGCGCGCAAGGCGTGCTGCACACGATTGCCCAGTTGCCCAAGCACGCTGTCGGGAATGTCGAGCGGGTTTTGCGTAACGAAATACACGCCCACGCCCTTGGAGCGGATCAGCCGCACCACCTGCTCCACCTTTTGCAGCAGCGCCGGTGGCGCGTCGGTAAACAGCAGGTGCGCTTCGTCAAAAAAGAAGGCCAGTTTCGGTTTGGGCAGATCACCCGCTTCGGGCAGGCGCTCGAACAATTCAGCCAGCAACCAAAGCAAAAAGGTGGCGTAAAGCGCCGGGGCGTTCATCAGCTTTTCGGCCGCCAGCACGTTGATGACGCCTTTGCCATCCTGCGTTTGCATCAGGTCTTCAATGTCCAACATCGGCTCGCCGAAAAATGAATCGCCCCCCTGTTCGTCCAGCGTGAGCAAGCCGCGCTGGATCGCACCGATGGAGGCTGCCGAAACATTGCCGTATTCGGTCTTGTAGTCGGCCGCATGTTCACCAACGTGCTGCACCATGGCGCGCAGGTCTTTCATGTCGAGCAGCAGCAACCCCTGATCGTCGGCGATCTTGAACACCAGTTGCAACACGCCGCTCTGGGTGTCGTTGAGGTTGAGCAAGCGCGCCAACAACAAGGGCCCCATGTCGGAAATGGTGGCGCGCACCGGGTGGCCGAGTTCGCCGAACACATCCCACATCACCACCGGGGTGGCCTGTGGCTGCCAGTCGGCAATGCCCAGTGCATCGAGGCGTTTTTGCAGTTTTTCAGAAGCGACGCCGGGCATGCCAAGGCCGGACAGATCGCCCTTGGCATCGGCCAGAAACACCGGCACACCGGCATTCGACAGCTGTTCTGCCATGCGCTGCAGAGTGACAGTCTTGCCGGTACCGGTGGCCCCGGTAATCAGGCCATGGCGGTTGGCGAGGTTGGGCAGTAGCTCCAGTTCGAGCGTGCCGGACTTGGCAATGATGAGCGGTGCGATCATGGGTCGTGTTCCGAAAAAGCCGTGCGGTGAATCGGCGTGGTGAATCCGGAACTATATTCGGTAATCGCAAAAGCCTCACCGCAACGGTGCGGCATCGGCAATCCGGGTCAGCGTTGCAGCGATCCGATCAATGCCGTCATC
>CAJAWW010000281.1 GCA_903946745.1 uncultured beta proteobacterium | reverse complement strand
TCCGGCCACCGCCGCCGCGTCGCCGGCCAGATGCAGTCGATACGACACCCGGCTGCCGCTCTGAATCAGGCCGGTGGCGGGCAGATCGGCCAGATTGATCATCAGGCGCGGTGCCAGCGCAAAGAAGTTCATGCCACGATCCGGCTCCAGCGTCAGCACCGCGCCACGGCGCACGTCGATGTAGCCCAATCTCAGCGTTGCGCCGGGTGCCAGTGCCAGCGCGGTGGTCAGGCGCTCGTCCGGCCAGGCTTCACCCGGCGCAGGCACCCGGTCGGTCAGCGCATCGGCCTGATGCAGATCAGTTGCCGTGCGCAAACTGCCGCGCAAGGGATAGCCCGGCGTCACCGCTTTGATCTCGGCCAACTGGGACTCTTTGCCAACGCTCACCATGCTCGGGAATGTCGCGCTTTCAGCAATGCGCAAACCGCGCGCCAGCGCTTCCCGGCGCAGGGTATCCGGCCACGGATGATCAGCCGTCAGCAGCAAATCGCCCCCCAGCAACTGGTGCGACTCGCGTTTCAGCGCCTGTTCGACGCGATCCGTGAGAAACCCGACACAGGTCAGCGACGCCACGGCCAGCATCAGCGCGATGCCGAGCACCGTGAGTTCGCCGGCTCGCCAGTCGCGCAGGAGCATGCGCAAGGCAAGCCGTAAATTTGCCATGAGGCTTATGCTGAAATCCAGATTCTCACCATAAAAATCACAGTGGACGTATCGTCCCGCAAGCGATGCGTTTGCCTGAATTGCCGGCGGGCTGGGATTTGTAATCATCGGGGTCGGCGTGAATCACTACGCTGCGGTCGATGATGCTGTCTTTTCCGACCAGCGACAATTGACTGAGTTCGCCCTGAAGCACCGCATTGCCGGCCGCATCGGCAACCAGATTCACCATGTCGCCGGCGTGACGTTCATTGCCGCCATGATGGCCGTGCGGCTTGCCGGCCGGGTTGTAGTGCCCCTTGGCGCTGCTGGCGTCGGCGGCGCTGCAATCGCCTGATTCGTGAATGTGGAAACCATGTTCGCCGGGCTTGAGGCCGGTGATGTTGGCTTCAAAGCGCAATGAATCCCCCGACTGCGTAAAGCTGACCACGCCACCGACGGTACTCCCGGAACGCGGTGCCATGGCGGCTTCGGCACGCAACTCATAGGCGGGTGTGGTCGCACAGGCGCTCAGCAGCAAAGAGAGGCTGGCTGCCAGCGTCAAGGATGTCTTGGTACTCATCTTCGTATTCATGGTGAACCTCCAGTGATGTAAACGTATAAACGTACTAAACGTATTAAAAAATCGGGTCGCTAGCCTCTGCCGACCCCCTGCACAAACGCTTCAAAGCCTTCTATCGGTAACGGTCGGCTGAAAAAATAGCCCTGATAGGCATGGCACCCGGAACTGGCCAGAAAGTCGCGTTGCGCGGCGGTCTCGACGCCTTCGGCGATGACACCCAAGCCCAAGCTACGACCCAAGGCGACAATGGTTTTTGCGATGGCCGCATCGTTTGGATCACTGAGCACCTCACGCACAAAAGACTGATCTATTTTCAACTGATCCAGCGGAAAGCGTTTGAGGTACGACAGCGAGGAATAGCCGGTACCAAAATCGTCGAGTGAAAACCCGATGCCTTTAGCCTTCAACACAAACATCTTCTCGATAACTTCCTCGATGTCATGCACCAGCAAACTTTCGGTCAGCTCCAGTTTCAGGCGATGCGGATTCGCACCCGTCGTTTTCAGAACAGACAGCACCTGATCGACAAAGTTCGGCAGCCGGAACTGGCGCGCACTGACGTTCACTGCAATCGTCAGATTGGCCATTTCCCGGCGAGTCGCCCAGTTGGCCAACTGGATGCATGCCGTTTCAAGCACCCATTGTCCCAACGGGATAATCAAGCCGGTTTCTTCCGCCAGAGGAATGAAGTCAGCCGGAGAGACCATGCCACGCTGTGGATGCTGCCAGCGCAATAAAACTTCCGCACCGGTCGCGCGGCCTTCATCCACCACCTGCGCCTGATAGTGCAGCAAAAACTGCCGCTCCTCAATTGCCCGGCGCAGATCATCTTCCAGCGCCGCACGTTCCTGCACCGCGACCTCCATGGTCGGATCAAAAAACCGCAGCGCGTTGCGCCCGGCTGCCTTGGCACGATACATGGCCAGATCGGACTGCTTCATCAGCTCGTCGGTGGTGGTCTGATGTCCCTGAAATATTGTGATGCCGATGCTTGGCGTACTGTGCCACGCGATATTGCTCAGCAAATAAGACGGATTGAGCGCCTGAATGATTTTCTCGCCCGCTGTTTCGGCATGCGCGGCGGTATCAAGCGCGCCCCCGCCAAGACCCGTCAGCACGATCACGAATTCATCACCGCCGATTCGCGCCAGCGTATCTTCCGCACGCACACACCCGGCCAGACGCTCGGCAACCTGCTTCAGCAACTGATCGCCCATATCATGACCATGCGTGTCGTTCAGTATCTTGAAGTTATCCAGATCGATAATCAACAGCGCACCAAAGCTGCCACTGCGCGTGCTCGCGGTCATCGCCTGACGCAACCGATCCATGAGCAGCGTGCGGTTGGGCAAACCGGTGAGCTGATCGTAGAAAGCCAGACTTCTGATTTTCTCCTCGGATTTTTTCCGCTCGGTCACGTCGTAATGGGTGCCGATGTAATGCGTCACAACACCATTGTCATCTCTCACTGCCGAAATCGCCAGCCACTTGGGATAAATCTCGCCATCTTTGCGTTTGTCCCAGATTTCTCCCCGCCATGCACCGACCGTTATCAGTGATTCCCACATTTCACGGTAGAAATCAGCATCGTGGCGATCTGATTTCAGGATACGGGGGTTTTTACCAATCAGTTCCTCGGCAGCATATCCGCACGCTGCGGCAAACGCCGTGTTCACGCGGAGGATGTTGCCATCGGCATCGGTAATCACCATGCCTTCCTGAGATTCAAAAGCCGTGGCCGCAATACGCAGATTCGCTTCCGCCTGCTTTTGTGCGGTGACATCGCGGGAGATTCCGAACATTCCGATAATGTTGCCATCACCATCGCGCAACGCCCCCTTGATGGCGAGATAAGTGCGCTGCCCGTCGACAGTGGAAATCGATTCCTCGTACGCGTTGATCCGGTCTTCCGCAATCACACGGCGATCATTTTCCATAATCATCGCGGCTTGCGCCGGGAAAAGTACCGTGTCGTCGCAACCCAAAGCATGTTCAGCGTTTTGGCCGAAAATCCGTGCGGTTTCGCTATTGAACAAAAGATAGCGCCCTGCCCTGTCTTTGGCAAAAATGGCATCCGGCGAGCTATTGACGATGCTATCGAGCAGTTGTTTCGCCTGCATCTTTTCAAGCTGCGCTTCCATTGCGTGCCTGTATGCAGAAAGAATCTGGGTTAACAATCGCTGTATCAACCCATAAAGCAGAAGCGAGGTCACGGCAACAAAAAACCAGCCCTTGAACATGCTGACCAAGGTGATTGTTGCCGGATCGTTAAACAAGAATGCAACGGCCTTGTCGGAAAGCAGTATCCACAGGCCGGCAAACACCGCATAGTAAAGAACAATTCTGACGGCAGCACGCGAACCGTCATCGGCAGTGTTCATGGCCATATTCATGCGCTATTCTTCATTGGGCTTTACCTAACGCAACAGCACCCGAGCCTACCACGCCCGCATCTGCTCGATGGCCTGCTCGACGCGGTCGAGTGCAATCACCTCGATGCCCTTGATCGGCGCTTTCGGTGCATTGGCTTTGGGCACCACGGCGTGGGTGAAGCCAAGCTTGGCGGCTTCCTTCAATCGTTCCTGCCCACGCGGCGCGGGACGAATTTCACCCGCAAGACCGATCTCGCCAAAGGCCACCAGCTTCCCCGGCAGCGGCTTGTTGCGTAGCGAGGACACAATGGCCAGCAGCACGGCCAGGTCGGCCGCTGGTTCTGCAATTTTGACGCCGCCCACAGCATTGACGAACACATCCTGATCGGCGCACACCACACCGGCATGCCGGTGCAGCACGGCCAGCAACATCGCCAGCCGATTTTGTTCGAGGCCGACCGTCAAGCGTCGGGGATTGGAATGGGCACTATCAACCAGCGCCTGAATTTCAACCAAGAGCGGCCGCGTACCTTCCTGCGTCACCATCACACAGGACCCGGCGACATCCACCGCGTGCTGCGATAAAAATAGTGCGGAAGGATTCGATACGCCACGCAAACCACGCTCGGTCATGGCGAAGACGCCAATCTCATTGACCGCCCCGAAACGATTCTTGAACGCCCGCACCAGTCGAAAACTCGAATTCGTATCGCCTTCGAAATACAACACGGTATCGACGATATGCTCCAGCACACGCGGCCCCGCCAGACTGCCGTCTTTGGTGACATGGCCGACCAGAATCACGCAGGTGCCGCTTTGTTTGGCGAAGCGCGTCAGTTGCGCCGAACATTCGCGTACCTGCGCCACCGAACCGGGGGCTGACTGCAAGGCATCCGACCACAGCGTCTGGATCGAATCAATGACAGCCACCGCCGGCCGCTCGGCGCTCAGCACGGTAAGGATTTTTTCCAGATTGATTTCGGCCAGCAACTGCATGGTGCCCACGTCCAACTGCAACCGCTGCGCACGCAGCGCAACCTGCTCGCCAGATTCTTCACCAGAAATGTAAAGCACCTTGTGCCGCGCCTGCGCAAGAATCGCCAAGGATTGCAGCAACAACGTGGATTTGCCAATGCCCGGATCGCCACCGATCAGCACCACACCGCCGGCCACCAACCCGCCCCCCAATACCCGGTCGAATTCCTCAACGCCGGTGGGCTGACGTGGCTCGGCACGCGGCTTGATATCCGCCAGCGTTTGCAACGCACTGGCACCGGCCAGTGACGAAAAACTGCGCCCGGCCGGTGTGGCCGATTCCATCACCGTTTCGACCAGCGTATTCCACACCCCGCAACCGGGGCACTGCCCCTGCCATTTGGAGGCGCTGGCACCACATTCGGTGCAGGAATACGGAGATTTCGCTTTGGCCATCAGAGCAACATCAACATCAGGACCACTTCAGGGTAACTCGATCACCGGCACACGGGCTGCCAGCGCACAAAATAATTCATAGGCCACGGTGCCGGCGGCACTGGCGACTTCATCTGCGGGAACAGTACACGAATCATCGCCCCCCCACAAAACGACCGTAGCGCCAACGTCGACTTTTCGCGGCAGCAAGGTGAGATCAATGCAAAGCTTGTCCATCGACACCCGCCCCAGCGTGCGCGTGCGCAGCCCCGCCACACTCACCGGCGTGCCGGTCGGCGCATGGCGCGGATAGCCATCAGCATAGCCGCAGGCGACAATACCGACACGCATGGGTGCCCCCGCCACAAAACTGCTGCCGTAGCCCACAGCATCGCCGGCATTGAGTGTGCGCACAGCAATCAATTCGCTCTGCAGCGTCATGACCGGGCGCAAACCGAGTTCAGCGGCACTCTTCATGGCCGGAAACGGCGACGCGCCATACAGCATGATGCCAGGGCGCACGGCGGCACCGATGGTTTGCGGAAAGCGCAACAGCGCCGCCGAGTTCGCCATGGAGGTGGGCAAGGTGCAGGCAGCCGTCATCATGTGGAAGCGCGCAAGTTGTTTGTCGATACCACTCACCTCGTCAGCATCGGCGAAATGCGTCATCAGCGTGACCGAGGAAACACAGTCGACGGAATTCAGCTTGCCCAGTACCGCATCGAGTTCATCGGCATTGAAACCCAGACGGTTCATCCCGCTGTTGAGTTTGAGATAGACCGGTAAGCGCACCGGCAAACGCGCATCCACCAGCGCATCCACCTGCCACATCGTATGCAGCACCTGGGTCAAATTCAAGGCTGCGAACAGACCGAGATCGTCAGGTTGATAAGTCCCTTCGAGCAGCAAAATCGGCAACCGGATCCCGGCGTCGCGCAGCGCCATGGCACCTTCGGGTTCGATTACGGCAAAACCATCGGTCACTTCCGCCAATGCGCGTGCGGCCGGCAGCAGGCCATGTCCATAGGCATCAGCCTTGACCACGCTCCAGAGGTGCGCGGCACCCGCGTGGCGACGGGCAATTTCGTGGTTGTGGCGCAACGCCGACCAGTCAAGCGTGGCGCGTATCGGTCGTGACATGATTTCCTGAAGCAACAATTCCGGGGGCGGTCTATTCAAGCATAAAAGCACCACACTGAGCACACGGAATACAGCATGAATCTACCTGGCACACGCAACACAGGTACTAAGGCAAAGGTTTCATGATATAAACCGCACACTCGAAAACATGCGGCCGCACCCTTTGGGCACATCACCGATCCGCCAATGAGCCTCGGTTTTTACATCATCATGGCCGCGCAGTTTTTTTCTGCGCTGGCCGACAACGCACTCCTGATCGCAGCGATTTTCATCCTGCGTGATATGCAGTCGCCCGTGGAATACGAGCCGCTGCTGAAAACCTTTTTTACCCTTTCCTATGTGGTGCTGGCCGCATTTGTCGGCGCGTTTGCCGACTCAATGTCGAAATGGCGCGTCATGTTTCTCAGCAACGGCGTCAAGATTTTCGGCTGCGCCCTGATGTTCTTCGACATCCACCCGCTGATCGCCTACGCCGTAGTCGGGCTCGGCGCTGCCGCCTACTCACCAGCCAAATACGGCATCCTGACCGAACTCCTGCCCCACCGCCTGCTGGTCATCGCCAATGGCTGGATCGAGGGTCTCACCGTCTGCGCCATCATTTTTGGTGTTGTTCTCGGCGGCGCATTGATCCGTCCGGAAATTGCGCACGGCCTGCTTTCCCTTGATTTCCCGGTGATTGATACCGGCATTAAAACAGTTCCGGAAATGGCGCTGTCGGTCATTGCCACGCTCTATTTGCTGGCCGCCGTTTTCAACCTTTTTGTCCCGGATACCGGCGTCGACCACAAGCCCCTGAAGAAAAATCCGGTGTATCTGTTTCACGAATTCAATCACTGCCTGAAGCTGCTGTGGCGCGACAAGCTCGGTCAGATTTCGCTGGCGGTCACTACCTTGTTCTGGGGTGCCGGTGCCACCTTGCAATTCATCGTGCTGGAATGGGCACGCAAGGCGCTCGGGCTCGATCTCTCCCAAGCCAGCATGCTGCAAGGCGCTGTCGCCCTCGGCGTGGCGGTCGGGGCAGTGCTGGCAGCGCGCATGATTACGCTACGCAAATCCTTACGGGTCATCCCGATCGGCATCGCCATGGGGCTGACCATCATGCTGATGATTCCGGTGCAGCAAATGTGGCTCGCACTGATCCTGCTGATCGTGGTGGGCGTGCTTTCCGGTTTTTTTGTGGTGCCAATGAATGCGCTGCTACAGCATCGCGGCCATATTCTGATGGGTGCCGGCCATTCGATCGCCGTGCAGAATTTCAACGAAAATCTGTCGATCCTGATAATGACAACTATCTACTCGCTACTGATCCGTGCGCAACTGCCCATCTCGTGGATCATCGTGATGTTCGGCCTGTTTGTCGCCGGTGCCATGTACGCCGTCAAACTCCGCCACGAAGCCAACCAACGCGAACGCGACGACGTTTCACAACTCAGCGATAGCTGTGGTCACTGAGTTGGTCACTGAGTTGGCCACTGAGGTCGCTTTCAACTGCCGCATGGTGCGACGCATGAAACACAGGTCTTCCCATGCCAGGGCTTTATCCAGCGGATTGCGCAACAGATCGGCGGGGTGATAACTAACAATCACCGGAATACCGTTACAGGTGTGCAATTTGCCACGCGCCGCGGTGATCTCTACGTCGTTCTGTAGCACTGCCTGCGCCGCCAGCCTTCCCAGCGCAACAATTAATTTCGGTTGCACCAACGCAATCTGCTGCGCGAGATTCGGCCGGGATTTGCCCGCGCTGGCGAGGAATACATCCTGCCCACGCACCAACCCGATAGCGGCCAGCATCGTATCGAGCAAGGTGCTGGCTTGCCCGACAAACGGTTCTTCGCAGTGGTTCGCTGACACATCCAGTTCGTCCGGCTCGTTGCCGATAAAAAGCCAGTCAGC